>JAKSOU010000040.1 GCA_024405435.1 Akkermansia sp.
GGCGCCTTCTTGGCCGCGGGCTTCTTCACCTCGGCCTCGGGTGCGGGTTCGGCGGGTGCCGCCTCCTCCTTCACCACCTTGCGGGCGAGCTGCACGGGTGCCAGGTTCTTGCTGTTCTTGGCGATTTCCTTCTGGCGCTTGATATAGGCCGCGCGGCGGCGGCGCTTGGTTTCCTTGCGATGTTGTTGACCCATTGTATTCTGGTAATGTTGTGGGCGGGGAGCCGCCCGGTTGGTTTATTGGATAATCCGCAGGCATTCTAGGCGCACGGCGCTCCCTTGGCAAGGCAAAAATGCGTACGCTCGGATTTTTGTTGCCTTTCCCCGCCGCCCGTGCTATCCTGCACCCTATGAAAATCGCCATTTTGGGGGCCGGCGCGCTCGGCTCGTTCTACGGCGCCAGGCTCGCACAGGCGGGGGAGGACGTCACCTTCATCGTCCGCTCCTCGTACAACGCCATCCGCGAACACGGCCTGCAGGTGCAGAGCGTGGACGGGGATATGTTCCTGCCGCGCGCGAAGGTCTGCCGCCGCGCGGCGGACTGCGGCCCCGTGGACCTGGTGGTGCTGTGCTGGAAAGCCTTCTACAACGACCAGTTGGCGGACTCCCTGCCCCCGCTGCTCCACGAGGGCACGCAGGTGGTGAGCCTGCAGAACGGCATGGGCAACGCGGAGGCCGTGAGCGCCTTCGTGCCGCCGGAGGATGTGTTCGTGGGGCTGTGTTTCGTGTGCTGCATGGCGGATTCCCCCGGCGTGGTGCGCCACCTGGAGGGCGGGGACATCCAGTTCGCGCCCTTCCGCGGCACGGATTCCGGCTACGAGCGCGCGTGCGCCCTGGCGGAGCAGTTCCGCGCCGCAGGAATCCGCACCACCGCCTACCGCGACCTGGAGTACATCCAGTGGCACAAGCTCATCTGGAACATCCCCTTCAACGGCCTCTGCCTGGTGCACGGCGGCATCTCCGTGCGAGAGCTCTTCACCATGCCCCAAGAGGTGCAGCGCGCACGCGAAATCATGGACGAGGTGTGCGCCGCCGCCAAGCTGCGCGGGTTCCCCCTGCCCGCCGGCCTGGCCGACAACCAGATGCGCCGCACGGCGGGCATGGGGGATTTCATCCCCAGCTCCGCCATGGATTTCCTGCGCAAGCGCCAGGTGGAGTACGATGCCATCTGGGGCACCCCCCTGCGCCGCGCGCTGGAGGCCGGGGCGCACGTGCCCGCCATGAGCGCCCTCTGCGCGGAAATCCGCCAATGCATCGGCAAGGAATGAGCGCCCCCTGCCCCAGCCTGCCCCGCCGGGCCGCCGCGCCCCTGGCCGCGCTGGCCATGCTGGCCGCGGGCGGTATCCTGCTGCACGCGCCCTCGCGCGCCGCGGCGCAGCGGGAGCAGGCCGCCGGCCTCGCGCGCCCCGTGGATTTGGGCCCGCGGCAGGATGCCCTCACGCGCCGCCTCTCCTTCCTCACCCTCGGCGGCCTGCGCTCCCTCACCGCCGAAATCCTCACCGCCGACGCCACGGACGCCTGGATGATGCAGGACTGGCCCCGCGCCCAGCGCCGATGGGAGCAGATCACCACCCTGGCCCCCCAGCGCCCCAACTACTGGATGCGCGCCGCGCGAGACATGGCGCGCAACGCCGTCTCGCACACCCTCACACGAGACGACCTGGAGCCCCCGCAGCAGGCCGCGCTGGCCGCCGCCTACCTGGAACGCGGCGTGCGATTCCTGCAGGACGGCGCCGCCGCCAACCCGCAGAGCCCGCTCATCCTCCTGGAGCTGGCCACCCTGTACGAGGACCGCGCCCGCCGCCCCCAGTTCGCCAAGGCCGCGGAAGCCTACCAGAAGGCCCTGCAGCTGGGCGCGCCCCCCATGTACCGCCGCTGGGTCTTCTACAACCTTGCGCGCATACGCGGGCGGGAGGAAGAGGCCCTGCGCCTCGGCCGCGAGCTCTTTGCAGAGCCCAACAGCCGAACCCCCACCCTGCGCTGCCTGCTCTTCGTCCTCCAGAACCGCCTCAACCTCCCCCAAGCCGAGCGCTGGAGCGCGGACACCATCTTCGGCTCCACCCAAAAGGCCCGCCGAGACCTGGCACTCTTCGCCAAGAACGACCTCCGCTTCCCCATCACCGGAATCCACGAATTCCTCCAACAAAACTAACCCAAGCGCGGCGAACGCCGCGCCGAACTCCAAAAATAGTACATAGTACATAGTACCTAGTAAATTCTGTTTGACTTGCCGTCTCCCGTATGCTACCCTTACCCCATGCTATTCAAGCGCAATCTTTTTTTCATCCTCCTGGGGCTGGCGTTCACGGTGGGCGCCGGTAATTCGCAAGGGCTGGACGAGAAGCTCATCCTCAGCAAGCTCAACCACAGCGATGTGCTGGAAAACCTCCAGCAAAGCCTGGAAGACCTGGAGCAGGAGAAGGACTCCCGCACCAAAAAGGACTACAACGACGCCAAGCGCAACCTGCAGCGCCAGATACGCGATGAGAAATCGCGCATGACCGCCGCCACCGCCAAGGTGAAGGAGCTGCTGCACCGCGTGGCCGCGGGCGAGGGTATCGACGTGCAGGACAAGGAGGGCTGCACGCTCATCATGCGCGCCGCCGATTGCGGCAACGATGAAATCGTCTCCCTCATCCTGAAGGACTCCCCCGCGCCGGACCTCTCCATCCTGGACCGCCTGGGCCGCACCGCCGTGGCGCATGAGCGAGAGGGCGGCGGCTCCGTCATCATCCAGCACCTCTCCGAAATGTGGGAGGACGCCGTGGCCAACGCGGACGAGAAGACCGCGGAGATGCTGATGGCCAGCGGCGTTTCGCCCAACCAGCTGGTGCGCGGCAACCCGCCCATCGGCCTCTTCATCAAGAGCGGAAACGCCGCCCTGGTGCGCACCATGCTCACCTTCAACCCGCGCCTCAAGGTGCAGATGACGGACGGCACGCCCCTGCTGGAGCTGGCCCTGCGCAAGCAGAACCCGGATATCGTCTCCGCCCTGCTGGCCGCCGGCATCCCCGCGGACCAGGCGTTCATGAACGGCATGCACCCCATGGGATACCTGATGACCCGCTGCCAGCCCCCCACCGTGAAGGCTTTCATCCAGGGCGCGGGCGGCGCCGCGCAGCGCCTGGAGATGGGCGGCATCAGCATGCTGAACCTGGCCGCGCGCGTGGGCTCCCTGGAGGTGGTGAAGACCGTGGCGGAGGCCATCCCCACCGCCATCAACCGTGAGGATTCCCTCGGCGACCTCCCGCTCTTCGAGGCCGCCCGCCGCGGCAACGTGGAGGTGTACGACTACCTGCTGGGCAAGGGCGCCAAGGTGGACAACACCAACTCCGCCGGAGAGACCACCCTCATTCACGCCGTGCTCAGCGGCAAGCCCGCCATGGTACAGCACGTGCTGGAGAAAATCGCGCCCAACCGCGTGGTGGCCAAGGACCGCGCCGGGCACGATGCCGTGTTCTACGCCCAGCAGATCAAGAACCCGGAGATTGAGCAGCTCGTCTCCGACGCCGCCAAGAAATAACCCCCTTCCCCCACTTTCCAACCTATGGCCATTCACGTTCGCAGAAAAGGCAAGCTACTGGCGGAGCGCAGGAAGAGGATGATCATCTCATCCCTCCTCTCCGCACTCACCGTCCTCGTCCTCGGCGGCATCATCATGTACTTCGTCGTCATCTACTTCTCCAAGGAGGAGCCCGCCGAGTTCATCACCTACACCCCGCCGCAGAACGATTCCGACGTTCCCAAGCCCCCCACCGAGGAGGAGATGTCCTCCCGCGCAGCCGCGCCCTCACCGGATATCAACCCCGCCGTCATCGTCTCCACAGGCGTCTCCGCCGTGGTCATGGCCCAGGTGGATGTGGACGTGCCGAACTTCGGCGTGGGCAACGGCCTGGGCGAGGGTGACGGCATGGGATTCGACGGCTCCGGCTTCGGCCACGGAACCGGCAAGGGCAACGGCAAGGGCGACGGCGGCGGAAAGGGCCTGAACGATGACGTGCAGGTCGTCCTCTGCCTGGATGCCTCCGGCTCCATGGACGAACTGTTCGTGGAAGTCTCCGATTCCCTGAACATGCTCGTGAACACCATGACCCGCTGCCGCCTGAACGGCAAGAAGGCACGCGTGAACCTCGGCATCGTGGTCTACGGCCAGGCCATGGACAACGGCGCGCCCCGCGTGCTCACCCCCTTCACCACGGATGTCAAGTCCATGCGCGCCAAGCTCAAGGAAATCCAGTGCGACGGCGCCGTGGAGCCCTGCGGCGAGGTGATCGACTTCGCCCTCAGCAACTTCGAGTGGAACATGCGCGACCGACAGGACATCCTCAAGGTCATCTTCATCGCCGGCAACGAGGACTTCAAGCAGGGCTCCCTGGACTACCGCACCGCCATGCACAAGGCCAAGCGCAAGAACGTCATCGTCAACACCATCTACTGCTACCCCGGCGCCGAGGAGGAAGCCGCCATGACCCCCGAGGGCAAGGAGTGGGCGGATGCAGCATCGTACGCGGACGGCATGGGCCTCTTCATCACCATGGACGGCTCCACCCCCGCCGGCTCGCCGGATGACGCCAAACTCTTCGCCGCCGCCAAGGCCCTGTGGGATGTGCCCGTGATGGCCATGGGCGGCCCCGGCGCCCAGGCACGCTGCATGAAGGAATACGCGGACCGCCCCGCCATCCCCAAGAAGCAGGGCGAAATCAACGATTGGCTCGCGGAAAACTCCGACCTCCTCATGCGCAGCTACGATTGGGACCTGGTGGAACTCTGCCGCCGCTACGAGGATGAATTCTCCCTGGAGCTCATCGGCGGCCCCGGCAACCTGCCCAAGGACCTCCGCGGCATCAGCCCCTCGGAAGCCGTATCACGCCTGCAGGACGCCGCAGAGGCCCGCAGCAAGGCACTCCGCAACTACATGAACGCCGCCGGTGCGGGTACCGGGTTCTGCGGCAAGGCCCTCCGCGCACTCCGCATTCAGGCTCAGGAAAAAGGTATCGAACTCAAGTCATGAACATTCTCAAACTCACCAAGCCCAACGGCCACCAGCAGCGCAGGAGGAGGATGGGTATCTCATCCCTCCTCTCCGCCCTCACCGTTGTCGTGCTCGGCGGGTTCGTCATGTGCTTTCTCGTTGCCTACTTCTCCAATGCGGCGCACGCGGAAATGACAGCCTCCACCTCCTTGGGCACAGTGGCCAAGGCCCGCGTGAGTGCGGACGCTCCCAAATTTGGCAAGAACAAGAGCAAGGGCAAAAGCAAGGTCAAAAGCAACCTTAAAAACAAGGGCAAGAGCAACGCCAAGAGCAAGGGCATGGGCCTGAACGATGACGTGCAGGTAGTGCTCTGCCTGGATGCCTCCGGCTCCATGGACGAGCTGTTCATAGAGGTCTCGCGCTCTCTGGACAAGCTGATGGACACCTTGACCGGCTGCAGCCTGGGCGGCAAGAAAGCCTGCGTGAACCTGGGCATCGTGGTGTACGGTCAAGCAGGGGAAAACGGTGCGCCCCGCGTGCTCACTCCGTTCGCCACGGATGTGGAATCCATGCGCTCCAAGCTCAAGGAAGTCCAGTGCGACGGCGCAGTGGAACCCTGCGGTGAGGTCATCGATTTCGCACTCGACAATTTCGAGTGGAACATGCGCGAACGCCAGGACATCCTCAAAGTCATCTTCATCGCCGGCAACGAGGACTTCCAGCAGGGCTCGATGGACTACCGCACCGCCATGCAAAAGGCCAAGCAAAAGAACGTCATCGTCAACACCATCTACTGCTACCCCGGTGCCGAGGAGGAGGCCGCCATGACCCCCGAGGGCAAGGAGTGGGCTAACGCCGCGACCTACGCCGATGGCATGGGACTAGTCCTCTCCATGGTCGGCTCCTCCACCGGGGCCGATGCGGGATTCTGCGGCAAGGCCCTCCGCGCTCTCCGCATCCAGGCTCAAGAAAAAGGTATCGAACTCAAGTCATGAACATCCTGAAACTCACCAAGCCCAACGGCCACCAGCAGCTCATCTCCCTTGACCTAGAGGAGGGCGCCGTCTGGATGGTCGGCCGCGCCGACTTCTGCAAAATCTCCGTCCCGGAGGACACCGAGCTTGCAGAGAAGCACTGCATCATCACACGCGTGAATGATGCCATCGTCATCCGCGACAACATGTCACCCACCGGCGTCACCGTCGGCGGCACCAAGATTCTGGAGGAGCCCATGCAGCCCGGCCGCACCTACGCCATCGGCAACTGCACCCTCTGCCTGGAGCGAGACACCCCCGCCCCCAAGCCCCCGCGCGGCGCCGCCGCCAAGGGCAAGGCTCCCGCACTCGCCACCAAGCGCGTCGGCGCCGCCCCCACCACACAGCACCAGCTCCACACCGCAGACAAGGACCGCCAGGCATACCAGGGCCGCCCCGCCACGGAATTCGGCCTGCCGTACGAATTCGCGCTGGACCTCCAGATGCACACACAGGACGCCGTCCTCACCCCTGGCTCCGTCCTCAAATTCAAGGTCAACAGCCCGGAGGAGTGTGATGTCTACCTCGTCCAGTTCGATTCCATGGGCAACGCCTACCTCCTCGTCCCCGCGGAAGCCACCGAACCCACCGCCCACGCCCCCGCCGGCGTGGACGTCATGCTCCCCGCCAACGCCGACGACGAACTGGTCGTGGGCCTGCCTCTCGGCCAGGACCTGGTGGTGGCCATCGCCTGCGGAGCCCCCTGCAACTTCGCCCAGGAATTCAACAAGACCCTGGAAACCATGGGCGCCGCCCCCAACCCCGGCGCCGCCCTCATGCAAGCCATCTCCCGCTGCGGCCCCAACCGCTGGGCCGCAGCCTACGTGTACATAACAACCCAGGAAGGGTAAGAGGATTTACCTTTACGATTTGAAAAGCAACGCGGCAAAAGCCGCAACCAAGCCCGCACGGCCCCCCGCCGCGCGGGCTTTTTGCTGCTGACAGGCCTCGGCGTTTTATCTCGGCGGCCGGCCTGCCGCGGCATAGACTTGTCGAAGCCGGGTCTCAGAGTAGCCTGCAAGGCGAAGACGGAAGTCGTCGGCGTAGGAGGAAGCCCAAGACTATGCCCTGGCCCAATACAAGGCCAAACACGGCACACCGCCAATAGGAGCACCAACCCACCAAGCTGTGGCAACAAGGATAATGCAAGGCAACACCTGCAATGAGAGTGGACTCATATGCTCCTTTGCGAAGCGCGTGCAGCATCGAGATTGGCTATTTGGGCTATCGCCTTGTCCAATTCGACATTCTGATATATATACGACATAACTATTCTTTGCCTTGCCTCATCTCGTTCAAATTGAGACAAACATGCCTCAGGCTCAATATACTTCTTTGCTATCAATAGCGGGATAAGGCCTTTCCTTGTCTCATAATATTGCAATAGAACTAAAAGGCCTTGCGCATGCACCGTTGTAGAATTTAAAACCAAGCGGAAATAGCGGCGTATCTCATCGGGCTGATTGGGAAAATATTCAATTATATCTCCCAGTAAATCGGAGAGTGTATTTATCCAAGGCTTCACCCAAACCAAGCCGTCAAATACAGCCAAAGCTTTTCCGCCGATGGCAAGTTTTTCCTCGCAACTGCGTTGTGCAATAGAGAAAAATGCGAATACATCGTTAAGAGCCAAATTTATTTCACCAAGAGCCTGAAGACCTATAGATTCTTTCCCTTGCCTATACTTGTATATCAATCCTTCGCCACTCTTCTCTATATCTACTTCAATAGGGCGAAATTTTATCATATTCTCCAATTCTTTGATGATCGAGACTCGCTTATATATGTCTTCTTTGCAGCTTTGAATATGTTGTCCCTTTCGTTCTTTAATTTGCAGCCATATTGTCACCCCAAGACCGACAAATGCAAGCCCAGTAAAGAGCGTATTCAGTCCCCCATAAATATCACCATACTGTCCGAGATTGCCTGCATGTTCTTGGTTTAAACATGCTTTCAATATGTAGGGATAATAACAGCATGACAATACGATCAATATCGCGCATACGACAACAATGACAATTACCCATTTCGTTTTCATTGCTTGGAATTCTTGGAATCACGTTGTTCAATATGCTTTATCGCGCCTTTAGGCAGTTTTGCGTACGCCTCCCTAGCTTCTCGCGGAATAGTTATCAAGTGCTGGACTATAATGTTCATAGCCTGAAATAGGCCTTTGGCGATTTCGGGGTCTTCATCGACATTCATTTCAACCGTTGGATGCACCCCTGAGTTACCCACCACACGACATACGTCCATATATTGCTGGACAAACTCTGGGACTCCTGCCCTCGTCAATATTTTAATCTGCTCATCCAGCTTGTCCCCAGTAATGCCCAGCTCCACAAGGAATTGTTGTAAGCAAAGGCGCATAAGGCCTGCAGATGCCCGAGGAGAGATAGGGAACACTTCTGCCGCTTCTTTATATGTCTTTGCACATTCTGGTGGCATATCCTGGTTAGGCTTAGGTAAATTGGAATGACACTCTTGCGGATAAACCCTTGTTAGCCTATAACTCGTTTGCGCGGCTCTTTCGCACAAATCGATAATAACCGAATCACATACACGACATATGTTAAATATCAGAAATTGTTTTTGATTATTACGACCTATTATGAAGTTGTGACGATGAATAGCGCTATCTGCGTTTTTGAAATCTAAACTACTATTCTTCAATTTCAGTAGCTCCAACTCTGAAACTGGCTCTATATATCTGACAACTTTGTGACTTGTTTCTCTTGCGCATTTGTTGCAGAACAACAATCGATCGTTTTCCATCGAAAATGCCGATAATAGGATATTAGTTCCAATGGATGCATCAAATGGAATGCGACATCCGCCTATGCCTTCTTTGATTTCTTCGCACATAATAGAATGCATATAATGTTAAATGCTAATTTGATTCCCCTCCTTTATCCGCCGCCATGAGGTCGGTGTCATCATATGTCTTGTACGCATATCGCTTGAAGTTTTCCACTTGCGCGAGCACCTTTGCGAAAATCTCTTCATTCCATTCAGGGGGATATCCCGCTTGGTAGATGGTTTTCAGCAGATCGCTTGCAAGTTTGCTCTTGATGTTGTCGTTGTTGAGCCAATCGGCGTAGATGGATGAATTGGAAATCAACTCGTTGATTTTTCGTGCAAGGTCGATGCAGCGAGAATCCTCGTAAGTGAAACCGTGCCTGTCGCGCAGCTCCACCAGGATGTCGTAAAAGGCCTTTTCCTCAAAGGTGATACCCAACTTGCGGAACTCCGCCTTGTCTGTCTTCAAATCCCGGAAGATTGCCAACAAACGTTCAGAAAGGGATTTCACTTTTTCCTCCACTACGGAGCTCACGGCATCCACCGTGTCACGCGCCACTCTGTTGGTGAAATCCAACTTGTCTCGGGTGTTGTACTCCAGGATAGTCTGTGCCAAGAGCTTCTCAAAGTGCTCAGCACGCACTTTGTTGGTCCTGCCATACTCCTTGATGGCGCGGTTCAGCAGCTTCACCAGCATCTGGAACTTCGTGCAGGGCATGTTGACATTTTTCAACTCCTGCAGGAACTTCTCCTCGAAAATGTTTTCCTCCACAGAGGACAACTCCATCACGTTCTCCACGCCGCCGCACAAGATGGCTTCCCGCACCAACTTCTCCACGGCGCGGTTCATCGTTGTCACGTCCAAGTGCGTATCCGTAATCTTTCCCAAGAAGGCACAGATACCCATGAAGCACTGGCTCCAGGCGACCTCTTCATCCGAAAGCACCCCCGCCGGATTACAAATACCGTAGGCGCTCTTCAAGCGGCGAACATGCCCCCTGAAATTCGATTCCAGGGACACCTTGCCTGCCTCCTTGACGCTGTTGGCGAGGATGAATTCCGCCGCTGTCTGCAAAAATATCAAGCGTTCCAGCGGGTCTTTGCCAAAGAACGGTGCAAAGTCCACGCCATGCAGCATCTTGCGCAAGATATCCAGTTCATTCGCCACAACGCAGTGGGCCTCCTCAATATCCCCCACATCCGTGCCGCCATCCCCGCCGTAGCGTTTCATGGCCTCCTTCATGTTTTCACGGATGCCGATGTAATCCACCACGTAGCCGTACTTCTTGCCCGGATAGACGCGGTTGACACGGCTGATGGTCTGGATCAGCGTATGCTTCTGAAGTGGCTTGTAATTGTAGAGCACGGTCAGCGGTGGCGCGTCGAACCCGGTTATCCACATGTCCACGACAATGGCAATGTGGAAATTGGAGCGCTCGTCCTTGAACTCCTTGTCCAGCATCTTGCGGTGCTTCTCGTCTCCCAACAGCTCCGCCATTTCCTTGGGGTCGTCCCTGCCCGTGGTTGCCACCACGTTGACAAAAGGCACAGGCGAGAGCTTCCTTAATTCCTCCGCGCTGAGAGTTTTCTCATGCAGTGCTTTGGCAGGGCTGCACCACTCCGGCTTCAGCTCCTTGATAACGTTGTACAGCTTCACCGCGATTTGGCGGTCGCTGCATGTCACCATTGCCTTTATCAGTTGCCCCGGCTGTTCGTCGCAGCGGCGCTCATAGTCGAGAATCAAATCCGTGGCCAAACGTCGCAAAATCCCCTCGTCACCCAACAGCACATTCATGCTACTCATGGCGCGCTTACTCTCGTCCACATCATCCGGTTTGGCACCGTCCGCTTCACATTGCGCGTAGTATTCCTCCACCTTGCGTGCTTGTTCTTCATCCAGGAACACGCGGACCAGACGGGGATCGTACTTGATGGGCACGGTAATGCCGTCCTCTTGGGATTGCAGCATGGTGTACTTGTCCACCACCGCACCGAACACATGAATGGTTTCGTCAATCGGCGTACCGGTGAAGCCAACATAGGTGGCATTCGGCAGGGCATCCCGCAGATACTTGGCAAAGCCGTATGAGATAAAGGCGCCCAAGTCCTCTTTACCGGCGGCATCCCCCTGCTTATCACGAATTATCAGCTTGCTGCCGATATTGGTCTGCGTTCGGTGGGCTTCGTCGCTCAAGCAGATGATGTCCGCTCGTTCGCTGAGCAGCCCGGTAGCTTCCGTGAACTTTTGTACAGTCGTCACGTAGAAGCCGCCACCCTTATTGGTAGACAATTCTGCTGCCAGGTCGTCCCTGTTCTTAATGGTGCGTACAGACTTGCTGCCCAGATATTCTGTCGATTTGGTGAATTGTTTTTCCGCCTGGTTCTCCAAGTCGTCACGGTCCACGATGAGCAGTATCGTAGGGTTGCCCAAATGACTCTTGCTGCGCATGGCCAGCAGGCGGGAGAGAAACAACATCGTATATGTCTTGCCGCAGCCCGTCGCACCGAAGTAGGTGCCGCCCTTGCCATCACCGCCCACACTTCGCAAATGTTGCAAGATATGGGCCTGCAATTTCTTTGCGGCAAAATACTGCGGATAGCGGCAGACTATTTCCAGCTCCTTTTCCTCCTCCCCCGGCTTCGCATCAGGGAAATACACGAAATCACGCAGTATCTCCAGCAAGCGTTCAGGTGCCAGCGCGCCCCCTATCAGCGACCGCAGCTCGCCCACTCCTTTGGCTGGCGCATCCTCGTTTTCCACCTTCTTCCACGCATAGAAATACTCATATGGCGTTACAGTAGTGCCAAGCCGCGTGGTGCCTCCATCACTAATGCAGGCAAGAGCGCAATACTTCAGCAGACTGGATATGTCGCGCGTGTAGCGGCGCGTGATTTGGGTGTGGGCGTCACGTATCGTGGCGTTCTCGTTCGTGGGGTTCTTGAGTTCAATGATGCATACGGGTATGCCGTTGACGAACAGCATCACATCGGGAATGCGCGTTTGCTGCCCTTGCAGCATTTCATACTGGTTCACCACGCGGAATGTATTGCGTTCCGGATGCTCGAAATCTATATATTCCAGCCGGAACGGTTGGGAGCCAGGCGCAGCCGGCGTCACATCGTAGCCTTCCCGGTACAGATTGACTGTCTTACGCAGCGTGTCGTAGTCGCTGTCGCCGCTGACGTTGCGGAGGTTCGCTATGATTTGTTGGAACTCATCCTCTCCCAGCCCCTTGCCTTCATAGCGGCCGTGCAAGTAGACGGTTAAATCCTCCTCCAGTAAGGCCTCCGTGATTTTGCGGGTGTGCAAGTCTCCCCCATGGGTATACTCCCAGCCAGCTTCACGAAGCAGCCCTACGACTGCCTTTTCGTACTCGCTTTCGTAGTATTTCCCTTTCATGGCGTATTGTGTGTTAGGGGTGCATTGCTTTCTGTATGAGGGCTGGCCCCACTTGCTGCCGCAAGAGGTCTGCCGCTCTGCCTATCTCTTGGCTTTCCTTGGCACAGGTGTAGATGTCCACTATCGCTTGTTGTATCTTCTTGGGCGGAATGGGTATGCGAACGCGTTTCATGTCGTCCATGTTGAATGTCTCGCGGGCACTTCCCCATGAATGAAAACGGGCGTAGCGGTCGAATTCCGGGCGCAAAAACCACAAGTAGAGGTATTCAGGCAATAAATCAGACTCATTGTCAAGTCCAAAAACACTTGAAATAGAAGAGACCAAAAATGTTTCGGAGGAGTCATTGTATGCAAGACTCATCTTATCACCTCTACGCGAGGTGTCAGCCACATAGGCGAACTTGTTTGGTGTAACTTTTTTGTATGGAGCGAGGCTCACTCCTTCCATGTTTGCCTTGGTTTCTATGAATTGTTTGCTTGTGGCGATACCTCGTACCGAAGTCTCGCCAAATTCTTCATCGGAGTTTCTTTCGTCTATAGGCAAAATGAACCGCCCGATAGCTACAAGCGGATATTCCGACCGCAGCTTTTTTAGGTAGCTCATGCAAAGCTCCATGAGAGGGGCTGCTTGAGCACCGTTATCACGCTTCATGTCATCTAGCCCCGCCCATACATCCACCAACCGTTGCTGGGTTTCGATGTCGGGAACAGGGATTTCGATATCGCAAAAACGTGGCCAATCAA
The DNA here is from genome assembly GCA_024405435.1 of Akkermansia sp. Classification (GTDB taxonomy): domain Bacteria; phylum Verrucomicrobiota; class Verrucomicrobiia; order Verrucomicrobiales; family Akkermansiaceae; genus Akkermansia. The sequence goes on from JAKSOU010000040.1 coordinate 12,949, forward strand.
GATTTGCGCGAACGCTTGAATCGCTAATGAAAGCCCCATACCTATCAGACTCTTCGCGATTGAAGATCATGAACACATAATCAGGTGATATTTTATGTCCATTGACCTCGGTCTTAATAGTAAAGGTTGTATATGCAGGAGAAATGAGTGCAGGATGTTCTGCTGAGTAGTGAGCAATGCGGATACACTCATCTCTGCCAGTTTGCATCCCACTATATGCAAACCAACCCTTTTTGACAATTTTGTATTTTTGTAGATTAACCTCACTCAAATTAGCCACAGTGGGCATGAAGCTCTTATCCTTGTTAAGACCCAGTACCGGATAAGATGCGTTATCGAGATTCACTTCATCTCGGAGCTCGATTACGTCTCCCATACGCAAAGTTGTAACTTCAGATGCCATACCCCAAAGTATTAAAAGCTGCGATTAACTTCTCTTGATTTTCTCTTTGGCGCTTGATGAGAGCCGCGGTTTGCGCTCCGACATCAGCCAAAACAGAATCAAAATCCAGTGCTTGGTCGCGGTCAACGAACTTGATGTATCGACTTGGGGCCAGGCTCCAGTTCTTCTCTTCCACCTCTTTGATTCCAGCGGAGTAGTAGAGTTCAGGCTGCGCGTAAGTCACAGGCTTGTCGGAGCAATCCAGCGACTGCCAGTTGTGGTAGATGTTGCAGACCTTTGCAATCTGTGCGGGTGTAAGCTGGACGAATTTCTTTTCGTAGATGTTATTGTTCCAAGTACGAAGGTCAATGAACAGGAACTCGTGCTCGCGGTTGCGCAGATTGCGGCCATGCCACATGCCGCCCTTCTTGTTGTTGTTCAGAATCCACAGCGTCACACTGATATCCGTGGAGTAGAACATGTTTCGCGGCAGCACGATAATGGCTTCCACCTTGTCCTTCTCCAGTAGCTTGCGGCGAATATCGAGCGTGTCGCTGTCGTCCAGCGCGCCGTTGGCCAGCAGGAAGCCCGCGACGCCGTGACGTCTGTCCAGCTTGGAGAGCATGTGCAGGATCCAAGCATAATTGGCATTGCTGTCTGGCGGCGTGCCGTACTCTTTCCACCTTGGGTCGTCGTCCAATTGCGGACTCCAATACTTCTTGAGGTTGAAGGGAGGGTTGGCCATGATGTAATCCATCCGCTTGTCCTTGTGGTGGTCGTTTGTGAAGGTAGAGGCAGCCTTCTCTCCGAGGTGGTAGGAGATGCCGCGCACAGCAAGGTTCATCTTGGCGAGGCGGAACGTGCTAGGCTCGGACTCTTGGCCATAGACGGTCACGTTTTTGGTGTTGCCCCCGTGGGCCTCAATAAACTTGGTGCTCTGCACAAACATGCCGCCGGCACCGCAGCAAGGGTCATAGATGGTGCCATCGTACGGCTCAATAAGGGACGCTATCAGCTCCACGATGCTGTGCGGTGTATAGAACTCGCCCTCCTCCTTGTCGGCGTTGATGGAAAACGCTTGGAGGAAATACTCGTACACTCGGCCGATGAGGTCTTTCTCCTTGAATTTTGCAGGATCGATGCGACTGATGTTATCCACCACAGATTTGAGTACACCTGCGTCAAGTGCCGTCTTGGTGAAAATCTGCTGAGGCAAGGCATTACGCAGACTGGGTTCGTTCTTCTCCAGCGTGGCAATCGCGATATCAAACGACACCGCCATCAAACGGGATTCCGTCTCTACCAACTTGCTCCAAAGGCATTCGTCCGGCAAATAGAAAATCCCCTCCTGCTTGTAGAAAGATGGCTTCCTGACGGCCATTTCGGCAAACTTCACATCATCCTTATGCTCCTCTAAAATGGCCTTCTTGCGAGCATTGAAACGGTCCCCGATGAATTTCAGGAACACCAGCGTCAACAGCAGGTCACGCTTGTCTGTCATGGGAGCGCGCCCCCGCAAAACATCACGGCAACTGAAGAGGATATCCTCCAGCCGTTCCTCTTTGGGTGTTGCAGCCTTCTTCGCGCGCGGCTTGGCCGCCTTGCTTACTCTTGCCATAAAAATCACTATATCGGTTAGGGGTTAAAAAATCAAGCGGCAATTGCAACTTATTTCTTGTTCCAATCAGCCAAGAGGACATCCAGCCTGGCTTGCTTGTCGGCGATAGTCGAGCGGAGCCGGTGGATATCCTTGGCCAGCTGCGCTGGGTCGACTTTCTCCTGCGGCAGGGCGGTGCGGGTGATATACCTACCCACATCCCATATGTAGCCTTGCGCGGCGATTTCATCGAGCGAGACGGAACGCGCCTCTCCCGGTTCTTCCTTCTCGGATAGGATGAGTTCACAAATGCGTTTCACCTCATCCCGTTTCAGATACGAGATGTTTCTGGGCTTTGTTCCCATCAGGCCGGCATTGACAAAGCGGACCATTCTACCCTTCCTGCCCTTCCTCAAGACCAGCAGCACAGGCGCAACAGTCGTGCCTATCAGCGTGCCGGCAGGCAGGAGCACCACAGCTTCAAGCATGTTGCCATTGGTCAGGTGTTCACGATAATCCCTCGCCACACCAGAGCGGAACAAGGTTCCCGTTGAAACGATGGCCACAACGACACCCTTGCGTTCATCGGCTTGCGCCAGCATGTGGGCGAGGAAAGGCCATTCCGCGCTGTTGCGCACGGGCTTGCCGGCGACAAAGCGCTTGTACACATCTTCCCCCAATTGCCAATCATCACGAATAATGCCGAACGGCAGGTGAGACACGACGAAATCGAATTGCGTCAGGTGCCCCTTGCTCGTGAATGTCGGACGAGCAATGGCATCGGAAAGATGGATAACGTCTTCATTATATCCGAGAATCCGCATTTTCAGGCGGGCAAGGGCGGCATTGTAGACGTTCACCTCTTCACCGCACACCTCCATACCACCCTCTCTTCCGAAAGGCACCAGAAGATTGCCGCTCAAGCAGAAGGGATCGTACACGCGATTGCCCCCCTGCTGCCTCCCATATGACATGACCAGGCTCTCAATGATAGCGCACAGAGATTCCGGCGTACCGAGATACGCATCGGACAGGCTCAAGATGGACTCCTGGATGAATTGCCCATACGTGGCGGCATCCATTTCTTCCCGGGACTTGCACAACGCCGCGCAAAGTTTTTGCAGCAGTGCTATGCTCCGACTTTCCCAGCGCGTAAATGACAACACGGGATCTAAGATTGCATGCAAATGCTTGTTTAACCCCTGCCATTCATGGCAACTCCGCGATACCCTGGTGTAGGCCTCTTCCAAATTGTTCTTGTCTATTGCCGCGAGATACTCCAACGCCGGAAGGAAAGGCGGCACAATCAGTTTGCCGCCCCCATCCTGCATGGCAACCGGCTTTGTGTCTAGATAGGCCAAAACTAGGGCTACGACAGCCGCATGCGCAGTGTCGCTGTCCTTATACATCGGCTGAACAAGCGATTTGACGATGTTCACAGTCATGTTGTTTGTATCGTTCATGATAGTCGTTCGGATTATTTGTTGAGAATTGCTTTCACGTACGCCTCTTGCTTCTCCGCCAACTCCATGCTGAGCCTCTTGATTTCGGCGGCCAGCGTAGCGATTTCCACAATCTTGCGCTGCCGCTCCACGGTAGGCAGCGCAATTTCCACATCTTCCAAAGCGGACTTGGAAACAGTCCTAATCATGGTGCCCAATGCTTTTGCCTCCAGCTGCACTTGACATCCATCCTGCTGGAACGCCCACGCAAGGTAGGCGGGGTCCACTTCCTTTGTATCCTTCACACGGATGAGCTGGAGCGGGCTTGCGACTATCACCTCATCCTGCCCAGGGTCCTCAGTCACCTGAACGAAACAGAAAGAAGCACCGCGCGAGCGGAAGATGATGTCGCCCTTTCGCACGCGCTCCTGCTTGCCCCTGTCTGGGAAGTTCACCTTCTCCAGCTTGGCGAAGTGAATCGCGCCGTCGTTAATGTCCCTGTTCTGGATGACCCGCACATTCCCCTTTCCTGAGGTCTCTGACTTGCCCCTGAACACATAGCCGGTCTGGATATCGACCAGCTCTCCGATTTTTTTCTTGGTTGCCTTCATGATGTGGTTGCAGTTTTTCTTTCTTGCGCCGCTGAGCGCAGTATATTCTTCCTGCACTCCGACGTCAAGTATTTTTTGCAGAAAGTTTTTCCTGCAGTCCGCAAAGTTCCCGAAAACCTGCATGGCACTAGGGAAAGAATTTTTGTCAGCACCCTGATTTTTTCTTGGCGCTGCTTGCGCTCCGCCCAAAATCTTCTTGCACGCGCCCACGGCGTGTGGTAGGATGCCAGAATATGGGAACGATGAAACCGAAGTTATCCAATCCTGTGATGAAGTTGTATATCCGCTACGTGGGGGCGAACGGGGCGGATGGGAAGGAGTTGGTGTCGACGCTGCGGGTGTTCGATGTCGATTTGCACGGCGAGCCCGGGCGGGAGTATGCCGAGAGGGTGTCGCGGCATTTCCTTTCCGGTGCGGCGACTCCGATTTCCATCGAGACGACGACGGGCTTCATCGTGGTGACCACCCAGAATTTCCTGATCTGCTACTACTATGAGAAGGATAACGCCCCTTCCCTGCACATTCATTTGCGCGTAGCGTAAATGAATGGCAGGAGGGGCGCATTAAGATTCGGGATTAGGATTAGGATTACCCGTCTTCGCGTCCATGCAACTATGTTGCATGGCTTGCTACGCCGTGGCCTCCGGACGCAGGCGTCCTACGGGGATTGAAGAAGTTCGCGCGCCTTCGGCGCGGGGTTGAAGTTTGCCGCGCGCCATTGCTGCGGGAACAAAAATCAATCGGCGAAGAGCATGCCCTGCTCTTCATCACCGTCTTCTGCGAAGAAAGTGGAATCCAAAGGATTTACAATGTACTATTTACAATTTACGATTTTGTAAATTTGGCGGCTCTGCCGCATGCATTTCATACCCCGACCGATTCGGTCTCCCCTCTATAGGCGGCAAGCCATTCCAGCGGGTTGTCCACGTCTTTCCAGAGCATGCTTTCGCGGTCCACGAGCTGTTTCATGGCCTCTTTGCTGATGGGGGTGGTGTCGATGATTTCCTTCAACCTGTAGTTGCTGCACTCGTCGGTGAGGACGTTGTATTTGTAGCTGACGCGCACGCAGATGTGCTTGTAGAGGATGTTTCCGCTCAAGAGGGAGAGCTGTTTCTGGGATGCGGCAACGATGTAGGTCCGGGATTTGCCGACGATGTGGATGTTGGGGCTGGATTTGCCGCCGGCATCTGTCACCACGCCCTCGATTTCCGTTTCCTCGTCCACCTCCACCTTGTCGGCGGGAGCATACTCGGCGGCGGTGGCGCCGTTGTAGATCTCTCCGTCCGGGGTGCTGACGGAGAGTTGGAGGTTGTCCCTCTGAGCCAGGGAGGTCATCCTAACCAGCGCCGCGCGGTTGGCGGGGCTGATGGCGGCGTAGTTGCCTTGATTGCAATGTGAGATATCAGCCACGAGGACGGCCCACAGGGAGTTGACCATGGAGAGGTTGGCCACCAGCGAGCCTTCCTGCAGGGCAATGCGCGCCGTTTTATCCTTTTCGGTGAGCTTGCACCAGCAATCCAGGTATCTCTTGAGCAGGGCAGGCTCCATGCCGGCCAATGAAAGCTCCGTTCCATCGGCACAGGTTCCCTTCAAACGAATCGAAAGGGTATTTCTTTCCTCGGTGTCCATAAGGGTATGTGGTGATGTGGAATGATTGTACCCTGCAAGGGAAATGAGGACAAGCACAATTTTCGCGCGGGAGGAGGCGAATTAGGATTCGGGATTAGGATTAAGATTAGGATTTGGGGAGTTCGCGCGCCCTTGGCGCGGGGGTGAGGTTTGCCGCGGCTCTCGCCGCGGGGAATTTTCGTGTGTGTACACACACGGCATGCGGCGCGCGGGCGCTCGGCATGCAAACGGCGCGGTGATGACCACCATCACCGCCACGCCGCCCGCAAGCTGCACAGCTTGCCACTATTCCTCTGCCTACTATCCCCCGGCGTATAAAAATTTCCCCGATATATAACATTGCTTTCCCCAGGCTCGCGCGAGGGGCTAACTTTGTGACACCGCTCCCTGCAGGGAGGGTTATGTTCGCAAATTTTCCCAAAAATTGGGCGTTGGTGGGCGTGGGTGATGTGGCGTGGAAATACGTGGAGCCAAACGCAGCGGGGCAATTTTGGATTGGGGATTTAGGATTTGGGATTTTGGATTTTTTTTGGGGGGGTATGACTTTATTCGTTAGGAATAAGATGTTGCGTTTTGGTTATGGAAGGCTTACAATGCTGGGCGTGGCAGACATGGACAAAAGGGGCGTTGTGGGAATGATGCAGGAGCTTGGGCTTCTTGTAGTGGTGTTGCCCGGCCATGGGGAGAAGTTTCAGTTGATGAACCCGGTGACGGGTACCGTGGTGGGGGTGTTCCCTTTCCGTGAGGACTTTGCGGGCGGTGAGCTTGGGGCGAAGGTGGCGGCGTTCATGGCCGCGCCGAACGATGAGGATCCCGGCTACTCCAATTGGGAGGTGGCGGCGGTGGCGTACAACCGCGTGAACGAATTGGCGCCGAACCGCATGTCGAGCTTCTATCTGCTCACCACCCAGAACCAGGCGCTGAACCCCGAGGTGTACCGCGGGTGCCTGCCCATCGACATGCCGATTCCGGACTATTCGCGGGAGGCGTAGCGGGGCGCGCTACAGGATGAGCATGCAATCGCCGTAGGAGAAGAAGCGGTAGCGCATTTCCACGGCCTGGCGGTAGGCCTCCATGATGAGGTCCTTGCCGGCGAAGGCGCACACCAGCATGATGAGCGTGCTCTGCGGCAGGTGGAAGTTGGTGAGCAGGGCATCCGTGACCTTGTACTCGAACCCGGGGTAGATGAAGATGTTGGTTTCCCCCGGCCCGGCGGGCAGCGGGCGGCCGTGGCGCGCGGCGAGGGTTTCCATCACGCGCACGCTGGTGGTGCCCACGGCGACGACGCGCTTGGCGGCCTCGATGGCGTCCGCGGTTTCCTGCGGCATGTAGAAGACCTCGGTGTGCATGCGGTGATCCTCCACGTTGTCCACCTTGACGGGGCGGAAGGTGCCCACGCCGACGTGGAGGGTGACGAAGCTGTGCGGCACGGCGGCCAGGATTTCCGGGGTGAAGTGCAGGCCCGCGGTGGGTGCGGCGATGGCGCCATCGTGCGCGGCGTAGACGGTCTGGTAGCGCTCCTTGTCGTCGGGATCGCTCTCGCGGTTCATGTAGTGGGGGAGTGCGAGGCGGCCGTACTCGTCGCCCACCTGCCTGTCCCAGTGGATGTAGCGGTATCCCTCCTCGTTGATGAGCTCCACGCGGCCGGTGGCATCACCCACCTGCACGGTGGCGCCGAGGCGCATCTTCTTGCCGGGGCGCACCAGGCACTTCCACACCAGCTCGTCCGAGATGCCGGCGCGCACCAGCTCGATCTTGCCGTCGTTGCTGAAATAGCGTGCGGGCACCACGCGCGTGTCGTTCATCACGAAATGGTCGCCGGGCTGCACGTACTCCAGGATATCGGAGAAGTGGCGGTGCTCGATGAGCCCGGAATCGCGGTGGACCACGAGCATGCGGGAGTCCGCGCGGTTCGGCAGCGGGCGCGAGGCAATCAGCTCCTGCGGCAGCGGGTAATCGAAATCAACGGTGCGCATGGTGCGGTGCGGGAGGATGCGGTTAGCGCGGGAAAACCTGGATGCGGCGCAGCACCTCGTCGCGCCCGAGCACCTGCATGATGGCGTCGATTCCGGGACCGGCGTGGGTGCCGGTGAGTGCGATACGCAGCGGGAACATCATGGCGCCCACCTTGAGCCCGCGCTCCTTGGTCATGGGCTTCACCAGCTGCATGGCGGCCTCGCCGTTCCACTCGGGGAGGGCGGCGGCGGCCTCTGCAAAGAGGTTGAGCATCTCTCGCGCGTTGTCCTGGAGCTTCTGCATGGGTTCGTCCTCGTACTCCAGCACCTGCACCCACTTCACCCAGACGGGCACCTCGCTGAGCAGCTGCACCTTGGTCTGCACGCTGGGGATGGCCTCGCGCAGCTGCGGGGTGTCCTGCAGGCCGGCGTTCACGCAGAAGGGCATGGCGAGCTCTGTGAACTTGGCGGGGTCCAGGCGCATGATGTGCTGCTGGTTCATCCAGCGGCACTTGGTGATATCGAACTTGGCGGCGTGGCGGTTCACGTTCTCCATGGAGAAGGCCTGGATGAGCTGGTCCTTGGTGAACACCTCGTCCTCCGTCTTGGGGCTCCAGCCCAGCAGGGCGATGAAGTTGATGACCGCATCCGGCAGGAATCCGTCCGCCGGGTAGTTGCCCAGCTGGGCGCCCACGTCGCGCTTGCTCATCTTGGAGCCGTCCGGGTTCTGGATGAGCGGGATGTGCGCGTACACCGGCGGTTCCACGCCGAAGGCGTCGAAGAGCTGCAGGTGCTTGAAGGTGTTCATCACGTGGTCCTCTCCGCGGATGACGTGGGTAATCTTCATCTCGATGTCGTCCACCACGTTCACGAGGTGGAAGATGTAGGAGCCGTCGGTGCGCTTCACCACCATGTCGGGGGTGTTCTCCACGTTGTTGTAGTCCACGGAGATGTCGCCGCACACCAGGTCGTGCAGGGTCATCACGCCCTCGCGCTTGAAGCGGAAGCGCCAGACCGTGCCCTCGCTGGTGCCGGGGATCTCGTCACCGTTCTTGTCGCGCTTGTTGGGTGCGGGGCACTCGTACACGCGGCCCATGTCCACCAGCTTCTGGAAGTATCGGTCGTAGATCTCGCCGCGTTGGCTCTGGTAGTACGGCACGTATGGGCCGCCCTTGCCCTCGCCCTCGTCCCAATCCAGCCCCAGCCAGCTAAGCCCGGTGAAGATGGCCTTCATGGCGTCCTCCACGTGGCGTTCCTGGTCCGTGTCCTCGATGCGCAGCACGAAGGTGCCGCCCATCTTGCGGGCGAACAGGTAGTTGAACAATGCGGTGCGGGCGCCGCCAATGTGGAGGTACCCGGTGGGAGACGGAGCAAAGCGCGTGCGTACGGACGTGTTCATGCGCGCCCTTATACACCCGCGCGGCCGAATGTTCAAGCGCAAACCTGTTTTCCGCGCGCGTTCAAGCCCTCGAATCCGCCACACCGAGGAGCGGGGTTGGTGTGAACGAGCGTGGTTGGTATGCAAACCGACCCCGAATCCACCCCGCGCAAGGCGGGGTGGATACACGCCAAAGCCGCCGACGGCCCCCGGAGGGGCGCGCCGCTTGCGGCGCGGTAAGGCGGATTGGACAAAGCCGCCGACGGCTGTAAGGCGGATTAGCCAGAAGCGCAGCTTCTGCCCGCAGGGTGAGTGCACGTGGGGCGTGCACGAAGCAAACCGCGAAGCGCGTTTGCCCCCGCAGGGGGTGAGGTGCCGTGAGGCGGCACCGAATCAAGGGTGGCAGCTCTCCGAGCGTTTTATGGGATGGCAATGATTTCGGATTTAGGATGTAGGATTTGGGATTTATAGAGTTCGCGTGCCGCGCGGTGGTTTGCTTGAAAAAATCGCGCGAATGTGTTAGGATGCGGGCAAGAAACCATGAGCGAGCTAAGGGACAGATTGTTCGACGAGATACTGGAGGCGCGTCAGCGCGTGTATGCGGTGGGCAGCCCCACGCCGTTGCAGCGGGTGGAGCTGCCGCACATACCCGTGACGATTTACGCCAAGCGCGAGGACCTGGGGCCCATCAACGCGTACAAGTGGCGCGGGGCATTCAACTGCATGAGCAAGCTCACGCCGGAGCAGCGCGCCAAAGGCGTGGTGGCCGCCAGCGCCGGCAACCACGGCCAGGGCGTGGCCCTCGCCGCAGCTAAACTGGGCTGCAACGCGTACGTCTACATGCCGCGCTCCACGCCCACGGTGAAGCAGGATTCCGTGCGCCGCCACGGCGGCAGGCACGTGAAGATTGTGCTCACGGGCGATTCCTACGATGCGGCGGCGGCGGCCGCGCACAAGTTCGCGGATGAAGAGGGACTGACGTTCGTGCATGCGTACGACGACCCTGCGACGATGGGCGGGCAAGGCACGCTGGCGGACGAGGTGGTGATGAGCGGGCAAGGGCGGTTCACGCGCGTGTACCTTCAGATAGGCGGCGGCGGACTTGCGGCGGCGTGCGCGTGCTGGTTCAAGAAGTACTGGCCGGAGTGCAAGTGCATAGGCGTGGAGGGCATCACGCAGGCCTCCATGAAGAAGGCGGTGGAGCGCGGGGAGCGCGTGGTGCTGCACGATATCGACGTGTTCTGCGACGGCACGGCGGTGCGCCAGGCGGGCGAGTACACCTACCCGCTCTGCCAGGAGCTGCTGGACGGATTCCTGACGGTGAGCAACGACGAGGTGTGCCGCGCGATGCGCGCGCTGTGGAATTCCCTGCGTGTGATACCGGAGCCCTCCGGGGCGATGGGTCTGGCCGGGCTCATGCAGGATTGGGAGGCCGGGCGCATCACCGCGGAGGACCGCTGCCTGGTGGTCATCTCCGGCGGCAACATGGATTTCTCCCAGCTGGGCGTGGTCTCCCGCCTGGCGGGCGTGCAGGACTCCAACCGCAGGGAGCGCTACCTGCGCCTGGCCGTGTCCACGGAGAGCTGGGATATCCGCCACTACCGTGACGACATACCGGCCAAGGTGCTCATCACGGATATGCAGTTCGGCCGCATCAACGGGGACACGCAGTACCCCGTGTTCGGCCTGCTCACCACGGATGCCGAGTTCACGGACATCTACCGGCGCCTGGAGAAGAAGGGGTTCCGGCCCATCGACGCCTCGCAGGATGTGGGCGTGCTCTTCCGCATGATCAACTACGACTATGCGAGCATGAGGCACCCCGCGCTCTATGCCGTGGAATTCCCGGAACGCCCCGGCGCGTTCAACGAGTTCATCAGCCACGTGAACAAGTTCGCATCGCTCTGCTATTTCGACTACCGCTACTCCGGCGAGTCCGTGGGCCGCGCGCTGGTGGGGCTGGATTTCCACAGCGAGGGCTACCACGTCACGTTCATGGATGCCGTGCAGGGCCTGCTGGGCACCACCATCCAGGGCATCCGCGAGCTGCAGGCCAGCGGGCACCACGTGCTGCGCGCCTCGGAGCGCCTCATCCTCGCCTCCGCCTCGCCGCGCCGGCACAGCCTGCTGCAGCGGGAGGGCGTGGATTTCCTGGTGGTGGTGCGCCAGGTGCAGGAAACAAGCGACCCCGCGCTCTCCCCGGAGGAGCTCTGCGCCCGCAACGCCTCGCTCAAGGCGGAGGCCGTGGCGGGCGATTTCCCGCAGGACACCGTGGTGGGCGCCGACACGATGGTCTTCCTGGACGGCAAGCCCTACGGCAAGCCCCGGGACGAGGAGGACGCCATCCGCATGCTCACGGAGCTGCAGGGCCGCACGCACTGCGTGTGCACCGCCGTGGCCGTCATCATGCCCGGCGGCGAGCGGCGCGACTTCACGGAGACGAGCTACGTCACCTTCCGCAAGATGAGCGCGGAGGACATCCGCAACTACATCCGCGAGGTGTACGTGATGGACAAGGCCGGCGCCTACGCCATGCAGGAGAAGAGCGAACTCATCGTGGAAAAGGTGGAGGGCGACGTGGACAACGTGGTGGGCCTTCCCGTGAAACGCCTGCTC
>JAKSOU010000041.1 GCA_024405435.1 Akkermansia sp.
CCCGCCAGCGAGCTCAGGCTCACGGCCAGCCACTTGCTGCTCTTGCGCTCCTCCAGGTGGAATCGCTCGATAATGGCATCGCACTGCACGGGCGTTATCAGCCCCGCCTCCAGGATGCTCTCTATGTCGGTTCTTTTCATAACGTGATACGGCCGCCGCTCGCGGCTATGCAATCCTTGTAGCAGGATGAAATCGCAACGTCAAGGAAAATTGGCACTCCGCCGAATTTTATGGGTGGATGAAACAACGCCCGGAGAGGTGCATGCCTTGGCGTGAGTCCACACCCCCATGCGGGGGCGTTCCGTAGTGGGTATGCATGGGTGGTGGCCCACGGGTTCCACCCGTGGCTATCGTCCCTACGGGAACACCCCGCCATTCGGCGGGGTTTTATCCAGCGCGCCAAAGGCGCGGTGGATTACAAGTTTCATCTGGCGTTTCGCCAGATGAAACATTCCTTCATGCGCCGTCAGGCGCCTATTTCTAGTTCCGCAGGAACGTCTATCTATAGCCACGGTGTGAAACCCGTGGGCGTCCCCGCGTGCGCGACAATTCACGCAACGCCGCCGAATGGCGGTGTGGATTCGGGGGCGGTTTGCATACCAACCACCTCTGGTCTACGTTGAATCATAAAGTTTGGCCAGTACCGAAAATTCACCGCACCACGCCGAACGCGCAAAAAGGCCGGCCCGGCAAACCGCCGGACCGGCCTGAAATCCTAATCCTAATCTTAATCCTAATTAACCCACCCGCGCCTAGTGGCTGAGCGTGGTAATGTAGTATCCCGCAATCACAGCGGTGCCGATGACGCCGGCCACGTTCGGACCCATGGCGTGCATCAGCAGGAAGTTGGTGCGGTCCGCCTTCTGGCCCACGTTGTGGGAGACGCGGGCGGCCATGGGCACGGCGGAGACGCCGGCGGAGCCGATGAGCGGGTTGATGGGGTTCTTGCGCCAGCCGGGGATCTGGTTCATCAGCTGCGCGCAGAGCAGGCCGCAGATGGTGGCCACGGCGAAGGCCACCACGCCCAGGCCGATGATGAGCAGGGTCTGGGTCTGCAGGAAGCGCACGCCCTGCATGGTGAGGCCCACGGACACGCCCAGCATGATGGTGGTGATGTTCATCAGCTCGTTCTGGGCGCAGTTGACCAGGCGTTCGGTGACCTGGCACTCGCGCAGGAAGTTGCCCAGCATCAGCATGCCCAGCAGCGGCGCCGCATCCGGGCACAGCAGGATGGTGACCAGCGTGACCACGAAGCAGAAGAACAGCTTCTCACCCTTGGACACCTTGCGCAGGCTCTTCATCTTGATCTTGCGCTGGGCCTCCGTGGTGCAGAGCTTCATGAACGGCGGCTGAATCAGCGGCACCAGCGCCATGTACGTGTAGGCGGCCACGGCGATGGCACCCAGCAGCTCCGGCGCCAGCTTGCTGGCCAGGAAGATGGAGGTGGGCCCGTCCGCGCCGCCGATGATGCCGATGGCCGATGCCTGCCCCTGGGTGAATCCCAGGGCCATGGCGGCCAGGAAGGTGAATGCCACGCCGCCCTGCGCCGCTGCGCCCAGCAGCAGCGCCTTGGGGGATGCCAGCAGCGGCCCGAAATCCGTGAGCGCGCCCACGCCCAGGAAGATGAGCGCCGGGAATATCTCACACTTGATGCCCTGGCTCAGGAAGTCGAACAGGCCGCCGCTGAGGCTCAGCAGCACCTTCTGGTTCTTCTGGCCGGTGACCTCGTACTTGCCCTTCTCGGCCAGCCCGGTGTCCGGGTTCACGTAGGGGGCCACGGTCTGGGGCTCCGCCATGGCCTCGTTGTAGCGTGCCTTCTCCTCGGGTGAGAGGTCCTTGGCCACCTGGTCCTCGCCCTGCTGCTCCGCGAAGGGAGCGAGGGTGGCGGTGATGTATCCCACGTCCCACATGCGGCCGGAGGTGTCCACCACGCCGTCGCGCACGGAGACCACCTGCTTGTGGGCCTGTGAAATCACCATGCCGTTGTCCGGGATGTTGGCGATGAGCGCGCCGAAGGCGATGGGCACCAGCAGCAGCGGTTCAAACTGCTTGGCCACGCCCAGGAACAGCAGCACCGCCACTATGCCCCACATGGCGTACATCTGCCAGGTCATCTGGAAGACGCCCATGCCGCTGATGAAATCGGCAAAGGAATTGATGAGTTCTTGCATAGATGAAATCTAGTTTGGTTGGGTATACGCCCGGTGCGCCCGTGCGGGGGGGCGCCGGGCCCTGCGCGGCGGCGCTTACGCCATGTACGCCAGCGGCTGGCCCTCCTGCACGGCGTCTCCCACCGCCACGGCAAAGCCGGCAACCGTGCCGTCCGCGGGCGCGCAGATGTCCGTGTTCATCTTCATGGCCTCCAGGGTCATGATCTTGTCGCCTTCCTTCACGGCGGTGCCGGGCTGCACGTCCAGGGATACCACCTTGCCCGCCAGCGGACTGGGAACGGGCGTGCCGGCCCCGGTGGGGGCGGGGGCCGCCGCGGGTGCGGGTGCGGCCACGGGGGCGGGGGCAGCAGCCACGGGCGCGGGAGCGGCCACGGGGGCCGGTGCGGGCGCCGCGGAGCTGCCTCCGGTGGTTTCCACGGTTACGTCAAAGGTCTGTCCTGCTACGGTGATGCGGAGTTGCTTCATATCGTTTGTTCTTTCTATTTTGTTTGGTGAATGGGTTGGTAAAGGGGGTGGTGTTATCGGCGCACGGGGAAGTGCGAGTTCATGACGCTGCTGCGGCCGCCTTGGCCGTAAGCGGGGTCCACGGGCTTGATATCCAGGATGCGCGCGTCGTGCCCCAGCGTGTAGCGCACGGTGGCGGCGATGACGGCGACAATTTCCGGGGTGATGGCGCTGGCGGCGGTGTCGTAGATACCGGCGGCGAGTGCGGCCACCTGTGCGGGCGTGGGCTGGGCTGCTGCGGCTGCGGGAACGGGCACGGGTGCAGCGGGCGTGATGGCGGCCTTGGCGGCATCCGCCTGCGCCTTGCGCCGGGCTTCCATGCGCTGCGCCACCGCGCCGGATGCCGTGAGGATGAGGCACAGGAACCCGAGGCAGCAGAACACCACGCACATGCCCGTCACCTGGTATACGACGGCATCCATTGTGAGTGCGGCTATCATTTGCATTGTGTCGATATTGTATAGTTGAAGTTAGAGTGGCATGTTGCCGTGCTTCTTGGCGGGGCGTGTCTCCCGTTTGCTCAGCAGGGTGCGCAGGGTGAGCGCGATCTTGGCGCGGCTCTCCCGCGGGTTGATGATTTCCGTGACCTGGTTGGAAGCGGCTGCGGCGTAGGGGTTGTAGAAGGCCTGCTCGTACTCGGCCTGCAGCTCCTTGCGGCGCGCCTCGCGCGCGGCGGGGTCCTCGATGGCCTTCAGCTCGCGCCCGTAGAGCACGGGAACCGCGCCCTGGGAGCCCATCACGGCTATCTCCGCCGTGGGCCATGCGAACACCGCGTCCGCGCCCAAGCTCTTGCAGCACATCGCTATGTACGCGCCGCCGTACGCCTTGCGCAGGATGAGAGTCACCTTCGGCACTGTGGCGGAGGAATACGCGAATATCATCTTGGCGCCGTGGCGGATGATGCCGCCGCGCTCCTGCCGCTTGCCGGGCAGGAACCCCGGCACGTCCACCAGGTTGAGCAGGGGGATGTTGAAGCAGTCGCAGCAGCGGATGAAGCGTGCCGCCTTGTCGGAGGCATCGATGTCCAGGCATCCGGCCTTCACCGCCGGCTGGTTGGCGATGACGCCCACCACCACGCCGCACACGCGCGCAAAGCCCACGATGACGTTGCCCGCAAACCCCGCGTGCACCTCCAGGAAACTGCCCGCATCCACCAGGCGCGCAATCACGCGCTGCATGTCCAGCGGCTGCGCGTTGCTCTCCGGGATGATGTCGTTCATGCCCTCGTCCGCGGCGATGTCCAGCGGGGTGTCCAGCGCGTGGGGCGGGTTCTGGGCGTTGTTGGAGGGCAGGTAGGTGAGCAGGCGCTTGGCGATGCCGATGGCCTCCTCGTCGCTGTCCGCCACGAAGTGGGCGTTGCCGGAGACGGCGGCGTGCACGTCCGCCGCGCCGATTTCATCCATGGTGCACTTCTCGTAGGTGACCTGCTCGATGACCTTGGGCCCGGTGATGTACATGCCGGCGGCGCCGCCGCGGCGGATGATGATGAAATCCGTGAGGGCGGGGGAGTACGCCGCGCCGCCCGCGCACGGGCCCAGGATGAGCGAAATCTGCGGCACCACCCCGCTGGCCGCCACGTTGTTGTAGAACACGTCCGCAAAGCCGGTGAGGGCCTCCACGCCCTCCTGCAGGCGCGCCCCGCCGGAATCGTTCATCTGGATGACCGGCATGCCCGCCTTCAGCGCGTATTTCTGGGCGTCGCAAATCTTCTGCGCGTGCATGTAGCCCAGCGAGCCCCCCTGCGCCAGGAAATCCGCGCTCACCGCCGCCACCGGACGCCCGTCCACCAGGCCGTAGCCGGAAACGATGCCGTCGCCCGGTATCTCCTTGCCCTGCATGCCGAAATTGGTGCAGTGGTGGCGCGTGTGCATGCCGATTTCCGTGAACGAGCCGGCATCGAAAAGGCAGTCCATGCGCTCCCGCGCGGTCCAGTCGCCGTTGGCGTGGCGCCTGTCAATCCTCTCCGCCCCGCCGGATTGCAGCACCTTGCCGCGGCGGGTTTCCAACTCATCCAGTAACTTGGGATCTATCGGCATCTCGTAGATAAACGCACGCACACACCCCCAACGGGGCTGTGTCCGTTCAATCTACCACACTTCCCCCCGCATGGAAAGCAAAAAACGCTCCCCGCCCGCGGAATTTGCAAGCAAACCCCGCCTCGGCGGAGCGTTGGCGTGTATCCACCCCGCGCGGAGGCGGGGTTACGTTAGTTGTAAGTGCGAAGGGGGACACCCCCCAGGTTTCCACCTGGGACTAAATTTGAGTTCGCCACCTGAGTGGCTCTATCAGAGCGCGCCTGGCGGCGCGTGGCGAAATGTTTCATCTGGCATTCTGCCAGATGAAACTTGTAATCCTCCGCGCCGCAAGGCGCGGCTAACATGAAGCCACCCGGTGGCGCACTCAAATTTAGCCCACGGCGTAAGCCGTGGGGGAAACCACGCCCGATACATCCCACCACGTAACCCCGCCCCCGCGCGGGGTGGATTAGCGCCAAGGCCCGCCCACAAACCACGCCCTTTCCCCGCCCATTCCCCGCAAGAAGGCCCAGCCGGAACGGCTGGGCCTTGGTGAATCTTGCGCCTTGTCACGCCGAAGCTTTAGCGGCGGCGGAGCCTAACTTATGATTTGTACATTGTACATTGTACTTTGTACATCTCACTTGCGGCGCCTGCGCGCCGCAAGTGCGGCAAGCGCCAGCAGGCTCAGCGTTCCTGTGGTGGGTTCCGGAGCAAAGCCGATGGCCACCATGCCCACGTTGGAGCTGGTGTGGTCGTACACCAGGTAGTAGGTCTGCGCCTGCAGGTTGGTGTAGATCGTGCTGGCATCCATGAAGGGCTTGTCCCAGCTTTCGAACGTGATGTCGTTCTCAATCTTCTGGTTGCCGATGTAGAGCTGGAGCGGATCCCCTTCGGTTCCCTCGAACAGGGTGTACAGCTTGGTGGTGCTACCGCCGAAGTAGTTCAGCAGGAACGCGTTCGCATCGGAGCCGTCAACCTTCAGCGTGCTGCCGCTGTTCAGGGTAACGGTGCTGCCCATGATCAGGCCCTGCATGCCGCCCTCGGAGGAGACATTCAGCGTGGAGCCGCTGTCCATCACCAGGTTGGCGTTCAGGTGCGCGCCCTCGCCCGCGGTGAGCGTCTTGGTGTCCTTGATGGTCAGCGTGCCCTCATTGGCCGTGCTCGGGGTGGCCTCGGTGCCCTTGTACACGCCCAGGGTGCCGTTGGCGCCGATGGTCACATCCTGCACCGCCACGCTGGCGGCCTTCATGATGTTGAGCACGCCCGCCTCCACGTCAATGTCGCCGTTGAAGTTGGCCGTGCTGCCGGTGAAGGTCTGCTCGCTGGCGCCGGTCTTCTGGATGTTCACGCGCGCATCGATGCCCGCCTTGGTGGTGTAGCTGCCGGATTCGGCATCCAGGACCAGCGTGCGCGCATCCGTATTGGAATTGGACTTAACCGTCCAGTTCACGGTGCGCACGGTCGTGCCTTCCATCGGCAGGTCGTTGATGCCGCCGAACTTGACCTCGGAATCGACCAACACGATGTCGTTGGTCATGACCCTACCTTTGTCGGTTTTGAAGGGGCCATCCTGCAGAGCAAGGGTGGCGGATTTGAACATGCCGCCGTCCTTGAAGTTGTAGGTTGCAGTGCGATTGTTGTCGGCATCGGAGTCGGCGACCTGCAGCACCAGGGTGCCCTTGAAATTATCGGCTGCGACGGAGTCCGAGCCGATGTTCCAGGTGCTCCCCGAGGCGGATTGGTTGGTTTTGAGCACCAGTGTGTCGCTCGCTTCGCCAAGGATGGAAGCCACGTTCAGGGTGGCGCCGTTCCAGCGGTTCATGATGGTGGCGGAGCCGTTCAGGGCAACTTTGCCGATGTTGTAGGTGCGGCTGGTGCCACTGGCGTACAGCTCAAGCGAGGCCCCGTCCTCCAGGCGCAGCGTACCGCCGTCGCTGTTGGTCAGCAAGCCATCGATGCGTAAGTTGTTGGCCACATCCAGCGTGCCGTTGGCGTTAATGGTCACGTTGCCCGTGCCCAATGATTTGATGCCGGTGCCGGTGCCGGTGGTCTTGAGCGTGCCTGCGCTCACCGTGATGCCGCCGGAGAAGGTGTTGGCGGCATTCAGGGTGAGAGTGCCGGTTCCATTCTTGGTGATGGCGCCGGCGGCACCGATGCTGCCCATGAAGACAACCTCCTGGGTGCCGTTCACCGTGAGGGTGAGAGCGCGCTTGTTGTTGCCGGAGTCTTGGGTGATGTTGAAGTGTGCTTCCGTCACGCCGGTGCCGAGAGTCAGGTTCAGGCCGCCGGTCTTCTGCGTACCAAGCCTGAGGTTGCCGGTCCATTCGGCAATGTCGCCGTTCATCACAACCGTTTCAACGGAGCCGCCGTTCTTGTTGTAGAAGAAGTCGCCGGAACCGGAGAGATTGCCGTTCAGGGTGAGGGTGTTGCCGTTGCCGGCGGTGTACGTGAGCGCGGTACCCGTGCCGCCTTCTCCCGTGCCCCGGAATTCAATGTCGCCGTTCACGGCCATATCCTTGGTGAAATACCCGCTCACTCCGTTCAGCACCAGGGAGGAAGCGATGTCGGCAAGGGGATCAAGGGAAGTGTACGGGCCTGAGCTACAGGAGGGGTTGCCGCCGCTCACCACTACTGCGCCGGCCCAATCCTGTGCCAGTGCCACACCCTGTCCCAGCACATCGGAGGTGGTGAAGCTGCTCACGGCAGCGATGGCGTGCCCCACATACTCGCCGCTGCCGGCGATGGTCAGGGCGCTGGAGGCGGCATCCACCGCGGAGGCGTTCAGGGACACCCCGGAATCGATGACCACGGTGCCGCCGGTGCCGGAGGCCACAATCGTCACGGGCTCGGCGCCGCCGGGCAGGTTCTGCTTGAGCACCAGGGTTGCGCCCGTGCCACCCATGTCATGGAGGCTGATGGACTTGGCCTGCAGGATTTCCGGGTGGTCCGCGCTGTATTCCACCACGCTGTCGCGCACGTGGAAGGTCTTGCTGGTGGTGGTGTCCAGCAGCAAGGATTTCCGGTTGTCGGAGAGCATGATCGTCTGGCCCGCCAGGGCATCCTCGAAGCGAAGCTGGGTCAGGTCGGCCGTAATGGCGGAGGTATCACCGGTAAGTTCGATCAGAACGGTGTTTTCGGTTCGGAAGCCGTTCTCATCCTCCGAGTACTCGCCGCCCTTGAGATCCACGTCCGCCTGGGACATGGCCAGCGTCACGCCGTTATCGATGGTGAGGCTGCCGGTGCCCACGATGGAGTTGAACCGGATGTGGGAGCCTTCCTCAAAGGTGAGCAGCACGCCCTCCCCAATCGTCACCGTGCCGGTGACGGCCAGGCGGTTGGTACGCGCCGTACCGCCCGCCGGGGAGTACACGGTGTTCCAGGACTGGGTGGCGGTGGCGTTCACGTCTGCGCCGATGGACAGGTCTCCCTGCTGGAGCTCAATGCCGTGTTGGCCGATGGAGAGGGCATAGCCCGTGGAATCGCAGTTGATGGTGATGGTGGCCTGGTGGTCGCCGGGGTTCTGGCCGTCGGAATAGGGATCCTCGATACGGATGCCGCCGAGCGCCAGGTTGCCGGTGATGCGTTCGCCGTTCGCCATGTGGGCGGAGGAAACATCCCACACCGCCACGGTGCTGGCCAGGCTCTCTGCGGAGTAGGCCGTCTTGTCGCCGCTGCTCTTCCACCAGGCCGCGTCATCGTTCAGGGCAACGGGGCTCTCGCCCAGCATGGTGTCGCCGTAGGCCTGGCTGCGCACGCGAACCTTGCCGTCGCGCGTGGTGTCCAGCCCCTGCACCTGCGCCATGGTGTACGCATAGCGTGCGCCGATGGTGATCTGCGAGTTGCCGTCGTAGTGCAGGTTGTCGGTATACAGCCCCAAATCCTGGGTGTAGACGAATCCCACCTGGTTGGGGACTTCACCGGCCCATTGCTTGTACACCTGTGCGGAAGGTTTCGTGCTGGCCCGGTTCGGCCCGGCTGGTTCGCCCAGGATGATAGAGTCGCCGATGGAGACCGTCAGCTTGCCCGCGTAGCCTTCCAGTTCCCCGCCCTCCTGCATTGCCTCGGCAAGGCCGTCCTGCAGGTAGGTGATCATGGAGGTGAGGACGTTCCTGACATTGCGGCCCTGGTCGGCGGAGCCGGTCTCGCCCTGCAGGAACATCAGGCCGTCCAGGCTGATATTGGGATACTGTTCGGCATCCACATCCTTGATGGCCTTGATGAGCGTGTCCAGCATCTGCGGGCAGATGGAGTTGCTGTTCGCCGGATCCCAGAAGGTGTTTTCACCGCCGTCGCGGGAGACCTTGACAATGGCGATATCGTTCAGGTTCTGCTGAATGTTCCAGCCCTGCTTCTCCATCATGTAGGAGAAGCCGTACTCCGGGCCCATCACGGTGGCGCCGCCCCAGGCGTTCCTGAGGTCGCCCTGGCCGGTCAGTTCTGCATACGGCGTGCCCGTGGGGCCTGCCACACCCTTGCCGGTGGGCGTGTACTGCCGCTGCACCGTGAACCAGTGCTTGTTGGTATCGTTCCACGCCTTGTTCTTGGTGTCCACAGACGGATCCGCAATAGAGCCGGACATGTTGCCGTCCCACATCTTGGTGGTGTGCGGGGCATACTCGGTGAGCATGGCATCGGAAGCGGGTTCCCCCTTCACCGCGCCCAGGGAGTTGGACTGGCCGGTGAGCAGGAGCATGTGCAGCACCTTGCCCGTCTGCGTCACGTCCAGCACCAGGTTGTTGTCCTGTTGGGAAAGCGTGCCGCTGTATATGCTGCTGTTCAGGTTCACAACGTTGCCGGACGTGCCGAAGGTGAGCGTGCCGCCGGCGGAGGCCACGGTGTACTCGCCCGCGTGACGCACGCCGTCGATGTTGTAGGTGATGTTGTTCCCAAGCTCCAGGTTGCCGCCGATGGTCAGCGGCGCGGAGGCGTTGAGACCCAGCGTGGCGCCGTTGCCCACGGTCATGTTGCCCGTGGTGGTCAGGCCGGAGCCGAGCATCAGGCTGCCGCCCTCGGCCACGCTCACGGAGGCGGCGCTCGCGGCGTCGGAGAACGCCAGGCTGCCGCCGTTCACGGCCACCGCGCCGGAGACATTCATCCTGCCCAGCTGCAGCGCGCCGCCGTCAACGGTGACGGAGGCCAGCGTGCCGGCGCTGGCACCGGTGTTGGTCAGGGCCAGCGTGCCGGCCTTCACCCCCACCGTGCCGTTCATGGCGGAAAGGTCGCCCGTGAAGCGCTGGGTGCCCTCACCGTCCTTCAGCAGGTTGATTTGGGCGAGAATCTTGGCGCCGGAGGTGAAATCCCGGCCCGCCGTGTTGATGGTCAGCGTGTGGGCCGTGCTACCGCTGGCAAAGTCACTGGTGCCCTGGGCACTTGCTTGGCCGGAGAAGATGACGGCATGCCCGGCGGTTTCCACCTCGGAGCTGATACCCATCACCGAGGCGTTCGTGTTCACCCCGAGACCGACATTCGAATTGCCGTTGTTATACGGAGAAAGCTCAACCTCGCTGAATTGCAGCAGGGTTTCCGCACCGCCCTGGATATTCACGGCGATGCGGCGTGCCGCAGACGGGGAGATATTGTGGCTAACCTTGAGCTTGCCCTTGAAATCATCATCCCGGTTGCCCGTCAGGTTGTAGACGGTGGCCGGAATCACTTGATTGCTCTCGCCAAGCTGCAGGATGCTGCCCGCGGCGCCATCAATATCCGTTATGGTGTATTCCACATTCCATCCGCTGGATAAGGTGTCGATGGAACCCGTGCCGGACACGGAGACATCGCCCAGGCCAACCTGCAGGGCCGCAGTGTTCCTGCTGTCGATCGTGGATTTCACCACGAGCGAGGAACCGTTTCCAAGGGTGATTCCCTGCATGGTCAAGGCGTTCGCGTTTGCGGTCACATTCAGGGTGGTGCCTTCCGCCAGGGTCATCCTGCCGGCCTCTGTGGCGCCCGCCAGGGAAACGGTGGCGGATTCGTTGAACGCCACGCTGTCGCCGCTCATGAAGGCGATATGCACATCATCGTGCCCGGCCGTGTGCCAGTTCTTGGAGGTGGTGTTCCAGACATTGCCGCCGGCGTTGTTGTCCCAGATAAGGTCTGCGTTCTGGTAGGTGAGCACCAGGTTGGAATCCTGCACGCCCAGCTTGCCTTGCCTGACGGCGGAGGAGCCCAGGCTCACCGTCACGCCGTCCAGGCCGCCCTCGGCAATGGTGCCTCCCTTGGCCAGAATCACCGGGGTGGTGTCAACTCCCGTGAGTCCCAGGCTGGTCAGGTCCACCGTCGCTCCGCTGTTCAGGGTCAGCGTGCGGCTGGCGTTGTTCACAGCATTGTCGCCCATGCGGGTGAGCGTCAGCTTGCCGCCTTCCTGCACCGTCACGTTGCCGAACAGCGTGGTGATATTATTGGCCAGGCTCAGCGTGCCGCCCTCGTTCACGGTGGTGGCTCCCACCCACTTGCCGCTGCCGGCAAGCTCAATGGTGCCCTCGTTCACCGTCAGGGCTTGGGTGGATGTGCTCGCGCCCGTGAGCGTGAGCGTGCCCTTGCCGTACTTGGTCAGGGAAACGCTGCGGTCGGCGCCGCCACCTAGGACAAACGCACCTGCAAAGGTGGTGTCATCGTTCTGGTGGACAACCAGCGCACGCCCGGTACCGTTGCCATAGTCGCCGCGCACCTCGGTGCCGGAAACGCCGCTCAGGGAGCCGATGTGCGCCGTGGTGTTAGCCGTGTTGATGATGAGGGCCCTCTGGGAACCAGTAGTGGCCGCAAGGTCGATGTCCGTGTACAGGCCCTTCGCGTTTTCACCGATGGCCTGGGCAAAGAGCCATTTGGAGTTGCCGTTGACCATCGTCAACTTGGCGATGGATTGGCCGGAACCCTCCTTGAGGGTCAATTCCTGATCGGTCTTCTTGATGACCTCGATGCGGGCGTTGGAATCCGCCACCCGCGCCGCCGTGCCGTACATCTCAATCACGCCGCCGTTGTCCTGGGCCAGGTTGCCGCCAAAGCTTTCTGCCGCATTGAACACCAGCTTGGCGTTCGCACCGCTCGCGGTGATGGTTCCGGTGAAGCCGCTGTACTTGTTGGCGTTGTCCAGGGTGAGGGTGGCGTTGTCCACGTTCAACGTGCCTGCACCGGCCAAATTGGCATTGAGGGATGCCGTGGAGGTGAGCGTGGCGGTCCTGCCGGCGTTCACGGTGAAGGTGTTCGCGGTGATGGCCTTGTTGAACTGCACATCCGTGTCGGCAATCACGTTGAGCGTGCCGCCGCCCTTCTCGATGGTGGCGTTCACCTCCGTGGCCTGCTTGGCGAAGGTCAGGGTTGGAGTGCCGCTGTTCACATGGAAAGTGCCCTCCCAGGCGGAGATGTCGCCCTCATAGCGCCACGCGAGCTTGTTGCCCTCTGTCTGGATTGTGCCTTCGCCGCTCCACGTGCCTGTGTACACAGACATTGCAGTCCCGCTGGTGCCGCCGGTGGATTTCCAAGCATACCCGTTGGTGCCGTTAGTGAGCTTGATGTTAGCGGAATCGGTCCCGTTCCAATTCTTTGTCCAACCCTCCAGGCCCTTGATTTCCACCACGGAATGGTTGCCGTTCACCAATTTGCTTAAATCGAGCATATTGGTGTTGTTGGCAGAACCGGAAATAACAACCGTGCCAGCCCAGTCGGTCCCCAGCGTCACGCCCACGCCAAGGCCGTAGCCGTTGGCGGCAGACCAATGGCTGCTGCTCCCTATCCTGTTCAGTGCGGCGTAGCTGCCGGAGCCGTGCAGCACCTTGTTGGTGGCGTCGGCCACGCTGTTGGTGGTCAGCGTGGCGCCCGCCGCAATGGCGAACCCGGTGGCCGCCCCCATGGTTGCGGCGTCGTAGGTCAGCTCATCGTTTACGTAATAGATGCCGCTGCCGGTGGCGTTGCGGGTGAAGGTTATGTTGCCGGTCCCTTCGTCGAAGGTCAAGTTGCTCACGCCGGTGATGTTGGCGCTGTTGGTGACGGTGCCGCCCGTGGTGTGCACCAGGTAGTATGTGGTGGTGTCCCCGGTCAGGAAGCCGCTCGTACCGCCCGAATAGGTCTTCTCGCCTGTGGTCGCCACCTCGAAGCTCGTCACGACATCGGTGTTCACGGTGATGTCGCCGGCCAGGTTGAGCGTGCCGGTGTTCAGCAGGGTGCCGCCCAGGGTGGAGGCGCTGCCCACCTTGCCGATGGTGGCGGTGCCGTCGTTCACAAAGGTGGTGCCGTTTGCCATGGTGAACACGCCCTCGCTCAGCGTGGCGCCCGTGGCAATCTTGAGCGTGCCCCCCAGCAGGGAGGTGCCGCCGGTGTGCGTTGCGTTCTTCTTGAGGGTGAGCGTGCCCGCGCCCGCCTTCTCGAGATTGCCCGCGCCGTTAATGATGCCGTTGATGGCGAGCTCCGCGTCCTTGACCACGTCAAAGGTGGTAACGGCACCGCTGGTGAACAGGCGCACCGG
Source organism: Akkermansia sp. (assembly GCA_024405435.1). GTDB lineage: Bacteria > Verrucomicrobiota > Verrucomicrobiia > Verrucomicrobiales > Akkermansiaceae > Akkermansia. The sequence goes on from JAKSOU010000041.1 coordinate 13,152, forward strand.
GGCATTCACGGTGGATGTACTTGTGGCGCGGAGCATGCCGCCGCCCTGGTGGAAATACAGGGAGCCCTTGGTTACGTCGGTCCCGTCGCCCGTGCCGGTAATGGTGCCGCCGTCCAGCACAACCGTGTTCTTGGAGGTCAGCGTCCAGCGCTTGTCGCCAAAGTCCAGCGTGCCGCCCGCCGCCACCGTGATGGTGTTCGTGCTGTTGTAATCCAGGGAGTCGGTTTTGGCGACCGTCACGATGGAACCCGAACCGATGAAAAGGTTGCCCTTGAAAGACTGGGTGCCGCTGATGGTGGCATCCGTGTTGATCAGGGTGAGGGTGGAGTTGGCATTGGAGGTGACCGTGCCGATGCTGTTCTTGGCCGCCGCCGCGCCGTTGAAGGTGGCGCTGGCGGAACCCATCGCCAGCCCGCCCAGGGTCGTCTGGTTGTTGAAGGTGAGGGAACCGCTCCTGCCCAGCGTCAGCGTCTTGCCTTCGCCGCTCACCACGCCCTGCACCGTGCTGCTGCCGTCAACCGTCATCTTGGCATCCTGCACCAGCGTGAGACTGCCCGCAAACGTGTTGTTGCCGCTCAGGCGGAAGGCGCCGTCGTAGCCGCTCTCGACATAGCCGCTTGTGCCGATGATGAAGTCGTTGGTCAGCGTCACGCCGCCGTTCACGAAAATCTGGCCGCCGTTGAAGTTCACCGCGCCGCCCTCTCCCTGGTAGCTGCCAGCCGCCAGCACCACCGTGCCGAAATTCTGCAGGTTCGCGGTGGCGTTCACCTTGTAGCGGCCCAGATTGGTGGCGGTGCCGTTGGTGGAGGTCAGCACCAGGTATTCCGCCGTGGTGTAGCCGGGCACGCTGATTGCAGAGCCGTCTGCCTTGTCGCCCTCTGCCACTAGTATGCCGTCCTCCGTGGTGGTGGTGTAGGTTTCTCCTGCCACCACCACTTCCTTCATGGGGTGGATGCCGGTGACCTGGGCCTGGGCCTGCTGCCCTGCCAGAAGGGCGGCGCCGGTGGCAACGGCTATCGTGCCGCTGCTGAGGGTGGTGATGGAAACCGATGCCAGCGCGGCCATCAGCGCTGTCTGGAACTTGTGCGGGAGGCGGAGTTTCATAACGGTTATTCGGTTTTGGTTCTGTGCTTTTCTTTGGTGAGGTTTCACTGCGCGGACACACTACGGGCCACGCGTTCGCGGAATAGTCTACAGTATTCCCAATACTGTAGGCATCCGAAGGAAACGCTATTCCTTTACCTACAACCGTTTAAATTGTTTCAACGGATGGATGAAAGAATGTTTAGGAAAAGTTAAGAATCTCGCAGTTGCAACTTTTTTCAACTTTTATCGAAAAAAGGCTTGCATAAGGTTTGGGAATACTGTAGACTACCCCCCGAACGCGCGTGCCCCACTGTGCACGCACCCCCACTTAGCGAACCAAATCAACAGAACCGGGAAAAAACTCCAACCGTTAGAACAGTCATGAAACTCAGACTCCCCCACAAGCTCCAGGCGGCCCTCATCGCAACCCTCGCCTCGGCAGCATTGACCACCCTGAGCACGGGTGCCGCGGCATACGCCGCCACGGTAAGCAGTCCCACCGCCGACAACCTTGCCGGCTGGTTTGTCCACGACACCGAGAACGACACGTGGACGTACAGCGGCAACTATTCTGCGAACGAGCCGGTCACCCTGGGCAGCAGCTTCTCCTTCACGGACGCCAGCGGTGCGAAGCTCGGGTTCAACGTCGGAGCCCGCGGCACCTACACCTTCGCCTTCACGGTGGACCTTTCCAAGCTGGTGGTCGAGTCCGACCAGATTCTGCTCACGGCCGGCGCGGGGGCAAACGCCTCCAACTACGACACAGGCATAGGCATGGACACCTCCCGCAAGCTCACGGAATCCTGGAACGGCACCGTGGCGTTCAGCGGCACGAAATTTAACGCGCTCGGCAATTCCGGGCTTGTCACCATTGTGCACACGGCGGGTGAAGGCGGCGGCTACCTGTACGCCGTGTCGGCAGACGGCGTCACGCAAATCCAAGGCAAGAACGGCTGGAGCACCCTGAAGGGAAACTACACCATCAACGACTTCATCATGTCCAACGCCTTGAAGGACGCCATCGTGACCTTTGGCGTCTGGCAGGCGAACGGCACGTGGAACAATGAGGCCACCCTGAAGCAGGCGGCGCTGGCCCTGAACGAAGTTCCGCCGCCCGTGGTGTGGGCCGGTACAGCCGACAACCACACGTGGGCCCCCACGGGAGTGTGGGCGAACGGCGCCACCTTTGCCAATGGCGGCAATGTCAAGTTCGAGAACACCGATGCGTACAAGACGGTTCTGGTGGCGAGTGATGTGACGGCCAAGAAGGTGGATGTGAACGCCGACTACACCTTTGTGCTGGACGGCGGCAACCTGACCGCCGCGGTCCTGGCCATTGGCGGGGATGCCACGGGGCTGACCATCGATAGCGGGGATGGCACCACGGGCACGCTGAAGGTGAACAGCGCCATCAGCGCCGCCGGAAAGACCATCACCGTGAACAACGGCGCGGTGCTGCGGGCAATGGCCACCGGCTCCTCCTTCACCCTGGCCGGCAACGGCACCTACGCCCTGGCCGACGGTGTCTACGACAAGGATAACGGCGTGACAATCGGTTCCAACTGGACCGGCACGGTTTTGGTTACAAACACCGATGCATCGAAGAACTACCAGGTGAACGATGTGCAATTGACGAACGGCACCCAATCCACCTTGGAGCTGAGCGGCTTCAAGGGCTGGCTTGCCAACGACCGCTGGAAGAAGGAGGTCGGCACAAATATCAAGCTCACCGATTACGTGAACGGCGACACCACCCGGTACGCCTGGGTCAGCGAGGCCTACGGTCAGAGTGGGGAGACGATGATCCTCACCGGCAAGTGGTCCGGCACCGGCACGTACAACGCCGCGGGCACCAACGGCGGCACCCGCTACATGCACTACAACTTCAAGGGCGACATCACCGAATGGACGGGTGCGTTCCTGAAGACCAGCCAGAGCACCGTCCGCACCAACCTTACCTTCAGCGAGAACGCGAAGAATGTCAACATCCGCATTGACGGCTCCGGCAATTTCGGCGTGATCGTGGACACGGATGCCACATTCAGCAAGGCAGTCACGGCGGACACCTTCACCGTGAACGAAAACAAGACCGCCACGCTTTCCGCGGAGGTCACCGTGGGCGGTCTGGCGGGCGCGGGCAACATTGCCTCCACCGGCGTCGACAACGAGGCATACACCAGCACCATCACGCTGAACGGCACGGGCTCCTATGAATTTGGCGGCGCCATCACGGGCACGCACCTGCTGAACAAGACCGGCAGCGGCACCCAAACCATCAACGGCCCCGTGACCACGGACCGTTTGGCCACTTCCGCCGGCACCACCATATTCAACGGCAAGGTGACCGTGACGACGAAAGGCTACACCTCCGACAACCTCGATCGACTCGCCCCGACCGGCAGCGGCACGGTCTATTTCAACGACGGCCTGGTGTACGAAGGTTCCAACACCTACGCCATTGTGACCGCTAACAGCGCCACCGTCCACTTCGGCGGCGAGACCGTGCTCACCCACCATATCGGCCAGGCTAGCGGCACGCATATTGTGGTGGATGCAGGAGGCTCTCTCACCACCACGCAGATGGCGAACTCCCCGTCCAACCTGACAAGCAACGGCACCGTGACCGTGGAGGATGGCGCCACATTGACGGTGAACGGCGTCATGTGGACCACCAACCTGACCAACAACGGCGGCACCATTGCCACCACGGGCGAGCTGCGTGTCGCCACCCTCTCCGGCAGCGGCGACATCACGGTGGGCGCTGATTTCTGTTACGACCAGAATGGCCACCTGAGCAACAAGAACGGCTCCTATGCCGGCGACATCACCGCCCGCTCCCTGCAGAAGTACGGCTCCGGCAAGCTGACGCTTTCCGGCGTGAACGCGTTCACGAACGCCACCACGCTTTCCGCCGGCACGCTGGAGGTGGCGCAGGTGGGTTCCCTGGGCGGCCAGGGCGTGACCACGGGCGCCAACACCTCCCTCATCTTCAACACCGCTGCTGACGGCATCTACGGCGGCAGCATCACCGGCACCGGCTCCGTGACCAAGAGCGGGGAGGGCAACCTGGTGCTCACCGGCGCCAACAGCTACACCGGCGCCACCGCGGTGAACGGCGGCTCCCTGTCCCTGCTGGGGCAGAACGCGCTGGGGGGCAACATCTCCGTGGCTGAGAACGCCACGCTGAAGCTGACGGCCTCCGGCACCCCCGTGACCACGGGCACGCTCACGCTGGCGGCGAACTCCCACCTGGAGATTTCCGGCATCAACGGCACGCGCGCCCGCAGCGGCTCCAGCATCACGGTGGCCTCTGCCGCCGGCGGCATCACCCTCAACGGCGTGGCCCCCACCCTGAGCGGCGCCTACACCGGCAACGTGGCCCTTTCCACCGACGGCAAGAGCCTGGTGGTGAGCGATGTGACCCAGACCGGCAGCATCTACCACCTGTACATCCTCACCGGCCAGTCCAACTCCCTGGGCGCGGTGAAGGATTCCCCGCTCAGCCAGGGCATGCTGGACGCCTACCGGGCCACCGGCGTGAAGATGTACAACGCCAACATCACCACCTACAATTCCAAGGACAATATGCGCCATGCGGAGGACAACCCCGCCTGGGTGCAGCTCGCCCCGCAGAAGCCGGAGTACAGCGGCACCTACCAGGGCGAAGCCTGGCGCAGCCTGTGCATGGGGCCGGAGTACGGTTTCGCGTACATGATGCAGAAGAACGGCTGGTTCACCATGGCGGGCCATGAGAACACAGACGGACTGGGCATCGTCCTCGCCTCCCTGGACGGCGGCGGCAACCAGTACTGGGACAAGTCCTCCAGCTCCGGCTACACGTACGAGGACATTGTGCAGAGCGTGAAGAACGCGCTGGTGGCCGCCAAGGACGGCGGCTACGACGCCGTGAGCCTGGACGGCTTGATGTACCTGCAGGGCGAGAGCAACGACGGCCCGGGCGCCAATGCGGCCGCCGCACGCTACGCCGCGTTCCTGGGCAACCTGCGCAGCGACCTGGAGACCTGGATGGCCGAGCAGAACATCACCGGAATCGACCTGGTGTTCAGCAACAACACCGTGACCGGCGAGCCCCACCTGGGCAACAACACCAGGGTAACCACCGCAAACAACCTCTACAACGCCGCCGTTAGCAACGGTATGGTGAACGCAGACATGAACGGCCGCGGCCACGTGCTCACCAACGACCTGGCAGTCACCAACTGCGACAACATGAGCGTGCACTACACGGGCGATTCCCAGCTCACCATCGGCGCGCGCTATGCGTACGCCTTTGCCGTGCAGAACGGCATCGACGTGGGAGCCGTGCGCGGCCAGGAGTACTCCAATGTCACGCTGGACCAGGCCAAGGCCTGGTGGATGGAGAAGGTGCCCGGCGAAACCGACATCGCCAAGTGGGACATCTCTTCCTCCGTGAGCTCTGCAAACACCATAGCAGAGGGGCAGACGCTGCGCGTGGGCGGCCTCTTGATAGAGGACGTGTACCACAACGGCGCAACGGGCATGGGCCAGGGCAGCGTGACCATCAACGGCGGCAACCTGAGCCTGGGCACCGGCGGCATTGAGCTCACCGGCGCAGACCTCGCCATCGGCTCCGCTGTTGACGTGCGAGAGAGCCAGACCTGGAAGACGGGCGACCACACCCTCACCACCAGCGGCACCATTGCCATTGCGGAGGGCAAGTTGCTGACCATCGATGAGGCTGCCAGCTTCAACTTCACCGATTTCTCCGGGACAGGCAGTCTCGCCATCGGCAGCGGCGCAACCGTGGGTATGTCCTCGGCGGCCTTTGACACTAAGGAGCACCATGTGGGATACAGCGACGGCGACAACGGCTACATGGAGGGCTATGTGGTGCTCTCCACCCTCACCGGCGAGAACTCCGTCATCACCCTGGGCGACAACCTGTCGGGCGCGGACGCCCTGGCCGGCGGCACGTTCGACACGATAGACGTGGAAGGCGGCACCGGGGTCAGCCTGGTGGTCAACATGGGTGGCGAGTCCTCCACCGTGTACTACGTGCGCAAGGGAACGGTCACCTATGACGCCGGCGAGAAGTTCGGCAAAGCCACGGAGCTGTTGCTGAACACCGTGGCCGGTGAGCAGAGCCCCGCCGTGCTGAACCTTTCCTCCAGCCTTCAGGGCGGCCTGACGGTGCTCTCCGAGGGCAACGGCGGCACGATTTCCATCGGCACCGGCGTGGAGCTCGCCGAGAGCTCCCTGCAGACGGGTTCCGCCAGTGTCACCCTCACCGGCAGCGGCACCTTCGTGATGAACGAGAAGTCCGGCGATGTCTCCTGGCCCCTGCCCACCGGTGTGAGCCTGGCCCAGGGCGAGACCGGCTGGACGGGCATTGTGCGCATCAGCGGCGGCAACTTCAAGGCCAACAACCTGGACGCCCTGGCCAACGGCCTATACTCCACCATTGAGCTCAACGGCGTCTCCGGCTGGACCGGCCATTCCGCCGACACCCTGGGGCTCAACCTCTTGCTCACCGACAAGGAGGTCGGCACCTCCGCCTGGAAGTTCAACGCAGGTTCCTCCTCAGCCAACACCTACGATAGCGCGCCCGGCATAACCTACACCGGCAAATTGAGCGGCACCGGCACCCTGGAGAAGGTGGACGGCTACAGCGAGAACTTCACCTTTGCCGGCGACATCTCCGATTGGACCGGCAAGTTCATCCAGAACTCCAGCGGCACGCGTGTCTCGCGCCTCACCTTCAAGGGCGGCGCCAGCACCATCAAGATCGACACGGAGAACAAGACCACCAACAGCAAGATCGGCATTGCCGTGGGCGACGGCTCGACAGCGTTCAACGCCACGTTCACGGAGCAGAGCAACCTGCAGGGCGTGGACGAGCTGCGCGTGCGCGACAAAGCCACGGCTGAGTTCCAGGGCACGGTGAACGCCTCCGGCACCGCCTACCTGGAGGGCAGCGCCGCTGTCACCAACTCCGGCACGATGACGCTCAACAGCCTCACCATGGCAACGGGCAGCACCTTCACCAACACCGGCAGCCTCACGCTCAACGGAACCATCACCTTCGGTTCCGCCGGAATTGCCAACAATGGTGTGGATGCCGCCGTCACCCTGAACAGCGGCAGCATCTTCAACCTGACCAACTTGCAGGCTACCGAGGACGGCGTGTACACCCTGTTCACCACCAACTCCGTATCCCATGTGGACCTCTCCGGCTACCACTTCACCGCCGCCAACATCGCCGGCGTGGAGGGCAAGGACTCCATGGCGTGGGTCTTCGGCAAGGACGGCACCGTGACCGGGCGCATCGCCCGCGACCTGGTGTGGGCCGGCACGAGCGGCAACAACACCTGGACCACCGACCCCGACAAGCAGAACTGGAACGAACCCGGCGCCGCTGCCTTCAAGCAGGGCGACAAGTCGACCTTCTCCGGCGCAGCGGGCGATGCCACCACCGCCGTGCTGGGTGAGGATATCACCACCAGCCAGATGATCCTGGGCGTGGAGGGCGGGGCCGCCAACCTGACCGTGCAGAACGGCGAGGGCAACCACTACTCCCTGCAGGTGGATGATTTGGTGCTCAACGCCAACTCCTCCCTCACCATCAAGGGCGATGCCACCAACAAGAGCTACATTGCCAAGGTGAGCACCTACGCTGCCGGGTCCTCCTTGAGCATCGAGAACACGGAGGCCCACTACTCCGGCGGTGAGAAGACCATCAAAGGCAACCTGACCATCGGGGATGGCGCGGTATTCTATGTGGAAACCGCGGCTGACTCCCTGGACTACAACGCATCCAACACCATCACGGTGAACCAGGGCGGCGAGCTCGCCCTCGGCGCCCACCGCTGGACCATCAATACCGGCAACAAAATTGTGCTGAACGGCGGCACCATCACCGGTGCCGGCCAGGGAAGCAACGGCGCGCTCGACTTCAACCAGGCGGCCACCGTGGCAGTGAACGCCGATTCCGAGATTTCCGCCGCCATCCGCCTGCGCGCCAATCCCACCATGAACGTGGCAGAAAATGCCACGCTGACCGTGAGCGGCACGATTTCCGGCAACAACACCATCACCAAGGACGGAGCGGGCACGATGAAGCTCGACGCCGCAACCGGCGCCAGCCAGAGCTTCAACACCTTGGGCGCCAAGTCCGGCACGGTGGAAATCGCCGGCACAGTCAACCTGACCGGTAGCCTGGACCTCTCCAGCAGTGGCAGCTACACCGGCTCAGCCGTCATCGACGGCACCGGCCAATTGACCGCCAACAACGTTTGGATGCGCTCCGCTTCCCACCTTTCCCTGGAGGAGGGCGGCAAGCTGCTCACCAAGAACATCACCATTACCGGCGGGGAAGGCGGCGCGGAAGTGTCCACCACCAGCGACAATCAGGCGTACGACACCAACCAAGCCAGCTTCACCATCCGCAACGCGGACGTGACGGTGCGCAGCGCCATCACCGGCAACACCATAGCCAACCTGCTGCAGGAAAGCACGCTGCAGACCGGCCAGAACGTGACCCTGAGCCACGCCGGCAACACCCTGACCTCCACCACCGTGACCGGCAACACGCTCACCGTGGGCGCGGATATGCAGTTGGGCGACGTGGCCCTCACCGGCGGCAACCTGGCCGTGAACGCTGAGGCTACGGTAGACTCCCTCACCGCAACGCAGAATGCCACGCTCACCGTGGCCGGCAGGCTCAAGATTGCGGAGAACGGCTCCGTGCAGGTGACCGACGCCACGCTCAACCTGGCCGGCAGCGGAATCATCGACCTCTCCGCCATGCATCTGGACGGCACCAGCTACTATGTGAAAGTGGCGGGCAGCGGGGAAACGCCCAACGGCTTCTCCGTGACCGACGGCAGCGTGCAGTTCGTCACGCTCTCCGGTGCCGGACAGGTTCAGGCCGACGGCAACGTGCAGCTCCTGTACAGGAGCAGCGCGGGTGAGCTCAACGAGACGACCGGCAAGGTGGAGTTCAGCGGCGAACCGGATTACGCCACCTTCACCATCACCACGGGTAGCGAAAGCCTGGCCGAGATTAAGAACCTCTCCAAGGCGGGCGGCGAGACCGTGCAGCTGCAGCACATCGAGCTGCACGGCGGCAGCACCCTGAACGTGGACGAGGAGACGATGAACACCTCTCTGCTCAACCCCGTCTCCGGCGGTACCAGGGGCATTGTCAACATCGCCGGCAACTCTGTCGTGACTACCGACGGCACCGCCAAGAACATCTCCCTCACCGGTTCCGGCGTGTACGCGCTCAAGGACAACTCCTGGAACCTGCCCGATTCCCTGGCAACCGAGGGCGACGACCACTGGAAGGGCATCGTCCGCGTCTCCAACGTCACAACCAAGGTTTCGGTGACCAAACAGATCAACGGCATCATGGACACGACCCCAGAGGGGCGCGTTGAGCTCATGAATGTCACGGCTGGCTACCTCGGAGACGATAGTAGCGCCAGCGCTAAATCTGCCACCGTCAAGGCGGGCATCATCCTGACCGGCAGCGCCAATGACGGCACCGGAACCGGCTTTGCAATCACCGACGGCTTCAGCGGCAACGATCAGACCTTCACCGGTTCCGTGAGCGGCCACGGCGACTTGGTGGAGAAGTTCAACCCGAGCGGTAGCGGCATTGCCGGCAACCAGGGCTACATCTTCCAGGGCGACATCTCCGGATGGGACGGCTCCTTCAAGTTCGAAACGTCCAAGGGTGTAAAAACCGTCACCTACAGCGGCAACGCCTGGCAGGTGGCCTCCGGCATTTCCCAAACCAGCACGAACACCCACACGCTGGATGTCCACTACGCGGCCCAACACGAGGGCGGCATGCAGGTGACCGGCAACGTGGAGAGGGCGACCAGCGTCACCAACGCACTCAACCTGCATGTGGATGAGGACGCCACCTTCACGGGCGAAGTCAAGAACGCCTCCTCCTTCACCGTGGCGGAGGGCAAGACCGCCACGCTGCAGGGCGAAGGCAAGGACCGCCAGCTCGGCAACGTGACCATGGAAGACAACGCCAGCCTGAATATCATGAACATTGCGGATGCCGCCAAGCTCTCCGTGGGTGATGTGACCATCGGCGCCGGCGCCACCATGGGCGTGTACACGAACGGCACCGCCACGGAAGCCAACGAGGGCAAGGTGACCATTGCCTCCAGCTACACGCTCTCCGCCGGCAACCTCGCCAAGCTGAACTCCGACCTTGAGATGGCTCACGGTTCCAGGCTGGATGTCTCCCAGGCCCAGGTGGGCAGCGTGGAATCCGACCTCCGCGGCCTGATTATGGGCAGCTCCGTCACCATTCAGGGTGCCTCCTATGAGGACGGCCATCTTGTCACCGGCACCGGCGTCACCCTGGTGTACACGGACGACCAGGGCGTGCAGCACGATGCCATGGCAGACGTGGACGGCTACCTGCGCGACTACTTCTCCACCCCCGGCAACCAGTACTACGTCCTGTTCGACAGCGTGGAGAAACTCTACCTGAACGGCGCCACCGAGCCTTCCGGCGAGATAGCGTTCAACGGCTGGGACAAGCCGTTCACGGATGCGAACACCCTGTTCAACAACGTGAACCAGAATACCTACGCCGTGGTGTACTCGTTCAACGGCACCAACGTGGGCACGCTGGCCATCTGCATGGTGCCGGAACCCACCACGGGAACGCTGAGCCTGCTGGCGCTTGCCGCACTTGCGGCAAGGCGCCGGAGGCGCAGCTAATTTACAATTGACAATTTACGATTTACAATTTGTAAGTTAGGTGCCTGCGGCACAAGATTCACCAAGGCCCAGCCGTACCGGCTGGGCCTTCTTGCGGGCGTTTCCGCTTGGCGTGGAAACAAGGGTGGTTTGGTATATAATCCACGCCTGTTACCACCCATCATTGCACACCATCCACCCCCGCATGTGTTCACACAACGCAAGGAATTTACAATTGACGATTTACAATTTACAATTTGAAAATTCGGCGCGCTCCGCGCGCGCGATTGAGCAAGGCCCAGCCGTACCGGCTGGGCCTTCTTGCGGGGGCGAATTGCGTGGAAACAAGGGTGGTTTGGTATATAATCCACGCCTGTTACCACCCATCATTGCACACCATCCACCCCCGCATGTGTTCACACAACGCATGCACACAAACAAATCCTAATCCTAATCCTAATCCTAATCCTAATCCTAATCCTAATCCTAATCCTA
>JAKSOU010000042.1 GCA_024405435.1 Akkermansia sp.
AATACGGCCTGCCGCGCGTGGACTACCTGGTGCTGGCGCGCGGCGGCGGCTCCCTAGAGGACCTGTGGTGCTTCAACGAGGAATGCCTGGCGCGCGCCATCGCCGCATGCCCCATTCCCGTGGTCTCCGCCGTGGGGCATGAGACGGATTTCACCATCGCGGATTTTGTGGCGGACCTGCGCGCGCCCACGCCCACCGCCGCCATCGAGCTCACCACGCCGGACGCCGCGGAGCTTTCCGCCTGGCTGGACGACACCGCAGCCGGCATCCGCCGCCGCTTGAACCAGGCCCTGCAGGTGGCGCGCTTGCGCCTGCGCGCCGCGGAGCAGGGCAAGCTCTCACGCCCCATGGAGCTGCTGGCCCCCTTCCACCAGCGGCTGGACGCCTTTGCGGACGACATCTCCGCCGCCCTGCACAACCGCCTGCTCACCGCCAACGCCACGCTGGCGCAATACGCCGCGCGCATCTCCACCCGCGCCCTGCAGCAGCGCGCGGACGCCGCGCACGCTCGCCTGGGCGCATCAGAAAAACTGCTCACCACCACCTTCGCCGCGCGTATGCACGCCGCCCACGCCAGGCTGGACACCCTGGCCGCACGCCTCTCCGCCGCCAGCCCGCAGGCCGCCCTGCAGCGAGGGTTCGCACTGGTGCAAACCGCGAACGGCGCCATCGCCCGCAACGCCGCCGCCCTCTCCCCCGGTGACGCCATCACCATCTCCCTGGCCGCAGGAAAGGTGGACGCCGCCGTCACCGCCACCCACCCGCAGTAGCCCCCTGCCCCGCCGTGTCATTTTTTCACTCCACGTGAAAAAAGTCTTGCATACCCTCCCGCCCGCGTGTATATTCCCTGAGCACCCAGTGTGCAGACCCTGCTCGGTTGGCGGAACTGGTAGACGCGTTAGACTAAGGATCTAATGGAGCGATCCGTGGGGGTTCGAGTCCCCCATCGAGCATAAGGAAAAGGAGACGACCTTTGAGGTCGTCTCCTTTTTGCGTACAGTCGTTGCAGCAATTAGTCCTTCTTTCCGGCGGTGCCCATGGCGTATCCGGCGAAGGTGCGCATGTTGTAGGGGGGCTGGCCGTCCGGCACGGTGTAGCCGAGGGATTTGCGGATGGCCAGGAAGTCTGCGATGCCGGCCTCGTCCACCTGGTTGAGGGGGGCCTTGTGCAGGCCAGCCAGCAGCACCATCTTGCAGTAGGCGTCCGCGTTCTCCATGAACCACTCCGCCTCCTCGATGTGGCGTGCGCCGGTGATGACGCCGTGGTTCTCCATGAAGACGACGGTGCTCTGCTTGGCAGCCTCTGCCACGGCGGCGGCGGTTTCGTCGGAGCCGGGGGTGCCGTAGGGGGCCAGGGGGATGTGGCCCAGGAAGATGTCCGCCTCCGGGTTGATGCCGTTGGGGGGCACGATTCCGGAGAAGAGGAAGGCGTTGCAGCAGGGGGGGTGGGCGTGGATGCAGGCGTTCACGCCGGTGGCCTTCATCATGGCGATGTGGGTTTTCACCTCGCTGGTGCGCGGGCGGTAGCCGCACAGCTGCCCGGCCTGCATGTCCACCAGGCAGATGTCCTCCACGGTCATGAAGCCCTTGCTGCAGAGCGTGGGGGAGCAGAGGACAAGGTCCTTGCCCACGCGGACGGAGAGGTTGCCGCCGTTGCCGTCCACGTACTCGCGCTTGTAGAGGCGGCGGCCCATGTCCACCATGCGCTCCTTGATCACGCGCACTTCGGGGGAGTTGAAGAAGTCGTCGATTTCCTCACGGGTCTGGGGGTCGTGCTTCTCCCAGGGGAAGATGCGCTCCGGGAGCTCGGGATGGATGTACAAATCAGGGTTGGCCATTGTAGTGAATGTGGGTTTATTTGTGAAAGATTTTCAGGTATTCGGCATGCTGGGGACCGGGTTCCACGGTGGTGTAGGTGATGCCGAAGGCATCCCGGCAGGCCTCCGGGGTGGGATACACGCCGGCACCTGCGAAGGCGTACATGGCGGCGCCCAGCACCGTGCTTTCCGAGACGTCTGCAATGCGGATGGGGATGCCCAGGATATCCGCGCGCATCTGCACCCACACCTTGTTGCGTGCGCCGCCGCCGGCCAGGAGCAGCTCCTTGGAGCGGAAGCCGCCCACCTTCTCCAGCTTGTGCAGGCGGCTGCGCAGGCGCAGGGTGAGGGCCTCCATGGCGGCGCGGTAGATGTGCCCGCGCGTGCGGCCCATCACCAGCCCCTGGATGGTGCCGGGCACGGGGTCGCTCGGCAGGAAATCCGGCACCAGCCGCACGCCGTCGCTCCCGGGCGGTATGGCGGCGGCCTCCGCGTCCATGGTGTCGTAGTCCGCCCCGGTGTAGCAGGTGGATTTCACCCACTCGATGATGCCGCTGGCAATCCACTGCAGGCCGGGGTTGAGCAGGCCGTTCCTGCTGTCGTACTCCACGGTGGCTCCGGCGGCGTAGTCCTCCTTGTCCAGCTGGGTGGTGTGGGTGCGGAGCATGAGGATTTCCCAGGTGCCGCTGGAGAGGAAGGGCTGGTTCTCGCCCACGCCGCTGCCGAAGAGCGCGAACTGCGTGTCGTGCCCGGTAGAGATTACCGGCACGCTTTGCGGCAGGCCCAACATCTCGCAGGCCTCCGGCAGAAGGTCGCCCAGGGACTGCCCGGCCTCCACCATGGGCTTGAAGAGCCCCAGCTCCACACCGATGGCGGAAAGGATTTCCCCGCTCCACGTGCCGGTGTGCAGGTCCGTCATCTGCGAGGTCCCGGCCATGGTGCGGTCCGTGAACATCTTGCCGGTGAGGCGGTGGGATATCAGGTTGGGCATGAAGAGCCAGGCGTATGCCTGGTCCAGCAGCTCCGGGCGGTGCTCCTTGAGCCAAATGAACTTGTAGATGGTGTTGAAGGCGAACTCGCCCACGCCGGAAATCTCGTTCAGGCGCCCCTGGGGGATGTACTTGCGGATGTTCGCCATGATTTCCGCCGTGCGCGGGCATTTCCAGGAGATGACGGGGTAGAGCAGCTTGCCCTCCTTGTCCACCAGCGCGCCGTCCACGCCGAACGTGGTGATGGTCACCGCCTTCACCTGCGCCGCATCCACCTCCGCTACCGCCTTGCGGGAGCATTCCGCCAGCTGGGAGACGATGCGGTCCAGGTTCCACACGTGGTATTCCTGGTTCTCGCTGCCGGCATCCGTGGAATTCGGCTGGCTGGACTTGGCGACTATCTTGCCGTGGTCGTCCACAATCATGGCGCGCACGTTGGTGGCGCCGCAGTCTAGGCAGAGTACGTATGACATGGCGTGTTGTCTATGTTTCAAGGAAGTATACCACGCCGCCGCCGTGCCAAGCAAGCTGAAACGTGGAGAATGTGCTTTGAAATCCGTTGCGGCGGGTGTAGACTGGCGGGCGGATGATACCCTCCATCAAAGCCACCCTGTGTCTCACGCAGGATTGCACCCTGCGCTGCCGCTACTGCTACGCCGGGGAGAAGCGGCGCTGCGCCATGGACCGCGAGACCGCGTTCCGCGGGCTGGACCTGGTGATGGACGAGGCGCGGCGGCAGGGCGCGGCGCTGGATGTGGGCTTCTTCGGCGGTGAGCCCCTGCTGGAATGGGAGCTGCTGCAGGCGTGCGATGCGTATGTGCGCGAGCGCGCGGCGGACATGGTTGCCGCGCCGCGCTTCAGCGTGACCACCAACGGCACCCTGCTCACCGCAGAGCGAGCCGCCTGGCTGGCGGCGCACCGCTACTGGCTGTTCCTCTCCCTGGACGGCTCCCCGCGCATGCACAACCTGAACCGCACCTACCCTGACGGCCGGGGCAGCCACGCCGCCGTGGCGCGCGCGCTGGATGTCGTCAACGCCACGCCGGGGATGAACGCGCAGCTGGCGTGCGTGGTGAGCCCGAACAACCACCTCCACGTCACCGAGGGGGTGGAGTGGATGGCCGCGCATTTCCGCGGCAACATCATCCTCAATTTCGATTCATGGTCGGCGTGGAGCGCGGCGGAGCTGGATGGCGTGGAGGCGCAGTACGCGCGCTGCTGGGACTTGGTGCTGGAATCCTTCCGCGCGGAGCGCCCGCTCATGCTGGAGCCGTTTGTGGGCCGGCTGGCGACGGTGGTGCGCAACGGCTTCCATGCATGCGACCACTGCCGCATGGGCGAGCGGGAGATATGCGTGTCCGTGCACGGCAACCTGTTTCCCTGTTCCCGCCTGGTGGGGGAGGGGGACAGCCCGGAGCTCAACCTCGGCAGCGTGGAAACCGGCATCGACCGCGCGAAACAGGCCTGGCTGGCGGCGCAGCGGGAACGCATCGATCCGCGCTGCCTGGCATGCGCCGCGCGCCCGTTCTGCACCTACTGGTGCGGGTGCACCAACTACGCCTCCACGCATGATGTGGCGCGCGTCTCCGGCACCACCTGCCGTATGGAGAGGCACCTGGTCACGCACGCGCAGCGCGTGGCCGCCATCCTGCGGAAGGAGGGCAACGCACCCTTCATGCGGCTCTTCGGGCACCTGGCGCCGCCCGCGCGGGAGGGGGAAGGCACCTAATCCCGCTTTTGCTTGCCGGTGCCGTTGCAATCCGGGCACGGCACCTCCTCCAAATGGGTCACGGTGCCCCAGTCATGCTTGCGGAGAAGCATTCCCGTGCCGCAGCAGCGCGCGCAGTCGCCGGCGGCCAGGGTCACCCTGCCCTTGCCCTTGCAGTGCGGGCACGCCATAAAGCTGGCCGCCATGCCGCCGCCGTACATCAGCTGGCCGCGGCCTCCGCACATCGGGCATGCGGCTTCCTCCCCGGGAGTGAGGGTGGCCCTCTCCGGGAACGTCTTGTTCATATCTGGTGGCAGGTTTTCCTCCATGTTTTCGTTTGGTGGTTGAATGGTTTCGTCCTTGGGTGAATCTCCGCAGCCGCCCACAAGGAACGCTGCGCCGATAATGGCGTGTTTCGTTTTCATTCGGGTGTTGACGGGTGATGCTTACCGGTGCCGTTGCAATCCGGGCAGGGGCCCTCCAGCCAATGTTTCACGGTGCGAACCGCGCGTGAATCCTCTTCGACCAGCTTCCCCGTGCCGCAGCAGCGCGCGCAGTCGTCTGCGGCCAGGGTCACCTTGCCTTTGCCCTTGCAGTACGGGCATTCCATGGAATCGGCTATGATGCCGCCGCCGACCATCAACCGGCCGCGGCCCACGCATAACGGGCATTGTTGTTCCTCTTGCATAGTTTTAGGGTGTTTGTGGATAGGGTGTGGATAATTTTCCCCATTATCGCCTTTCGCGGCAGGGAGTCAACACAAAATGCCGTCTTGCACTGCGCAGGGGGACGCATAGGTGCGCGCTGCGTGCGGTTTTAGATTGAAATGAGGGGGCGTGTGTGCTATAGTTCGGCGCAGGTGCGGGGGCGCATGGCGCGCGTGTTGAATCGTGCGCGCACGTTGCGTTCCCATCCGTGAACGACGCGCCGGCATGCCGCCGGCACGCCCTCCAGCATTCAATTCTGATACAAGACCGTGAAAATCTCAATCAAATGGATTATCATAGCGCTGCTCGTCATCGGGGCGGCGGTGTACTGGTTCACCCGCTCCGACGAGGATTCGGACGCGCCGAAGTTCCGCACGGCGCCGGTGGTGAAAGGCGACTTTGTGAACAAGGTTCAGGCCACCGGCACGCTGGAGCCCAGCGAATTGGTTGACGTGGGTGCCCAGGTGACCGGGGAAATCAAGGAGTTCGGCACGGACACGGAGGGGCGCCGCATCGACTACGGCAGCGAGGTGAAGGCGGGCCAGCTGCTGGCGCGCATCGACGACACCATCGTGGAGCTGAACATCCAGCGTGCAGAGGCCAGCGTGGAGCAGGCCAAGGCCCAAATCCTCAATTCCAACGCCAGCGTGGAGCAGGCCAAGGCCTCCATCTCCCAGGCCAAGGCCAACAAGAACAAGGCGGACCGCGACCTGGACCGCGCCAAGAAGCTGGGCGTGGGCGACGCGCTCTCCCAGATGAGCTACGACCAGTACGTGACCGCCGCGGAAACCACCGCCGCCAACCTGGAGAGCGCCACCGCGCAGCTGGAGACGGCCAAGGCGCAGCAAGCCAGCGCTCAGGCCCAGCTGCTCAGCGCGCAGGCGCAGCTGAAGAGCGAGCTGCGCAACCGCGACTACACGCACATCTCCTCCCCCGTGGACGGCACCATCGTGGTGCGCCAGGTGAACGTGGGCCAGACGGTGGTGAGCAACATGAGCGCCTCCACCCTGTTCCTGGTGGCGCGCGACCTTTCAAAAATGCAGATATGGGCGAGCGTGAACGAGGCTGACATAGCGAAGGTGCACCCGGGCCAGCTGGTGCGCTTCACCGTGGATGCCCGCCCGCATGAGAACTACACCGGCACCGTGAACAAGATCCGCCCGAACGCCACCATGAGCTCCAACGTGGTCACCTACATCGTGGAAATCGATATCGACAACCCGGAGCGCAAGCTGCTGCCCTACATGAGCGCCAACGCCGATTTCATTGTGCAGGAGGTGAAGGACGCCCTGCTGGTGCCGGATTCCGCCTTCGATTTCCACCCCGCACCCAAGATGTTCGACCCGCAGTTCGCCGGGATGAAGCCCGATGCGGCGCCCGGCGACGCCGCGCCCGGCACCCCCGTGACCATTTGGCGCAAGACCGACGAGCACCACCTGGCACCCGTGAAGGTGCTGCGCGGCGAGAGCGACGGCACGCGCAGCATCGTGACCGTGCCGGAGGGCGAGAAGCTGGCCCCCGGCGACGAGGTGGTGACCGGCATTGAAATCATCATTCCGGAAGGCGCGGCCGCAGCCGGAGGCCCGGGAGCGCAGGGCGGCGCGGGCGGCAACCTTTTCCGCCCGAAGATGCCGGAGCGTCCCAAGCGCGGCGCGGGCGGCGTGGAAGCCAAGCCCGGCCAGGAAGTCAAGCGCCAGAACCGCGGCCCCCACTTCTAACCCCGACCCCCACGCACCGTGATTCAACTCAAGGACATCACCAAGGTGTACCACGTGGGCGAGATTGACCTCCCCGTCCTCAAGGGCATCTCCCTCACCATCGAGGACGGCGAGTTCGTCTCCCTCACCGGGGCGTCCGGTTCCGGCAAGTCCACGCTGATGAACCTGCTGGGCTGCCTGGACCGCCCCTCCAGCGGGGAATACTGGATTGACGGAAAGAACGTGGCGAACCTGAACGCGAACCAGCGTGCCTCGCTGCGCAACGAGCGCATCGGTTTCGTGTTCCAGAACTTCAACCTGCTGCCGCGCACGTCCGCGCTGGAGAACGTGATGATGCCGGCGGCGTACCACCACCCCGCCCTCTCGCAGGCGGAGATACGCGCCAACGCGCTCAAGCTCATCCGCCTGGTGGGGCTGGAAGACCGCATGCACCACACCCCCGCACAGCTCTCCGGCGGCCAGCAGCAGCGCGTGGCCATCGCACGCGCCCTCATCAACAACCCCGGCATCCTGCTGGCGGACGAGCCGACGGGCAACCTGGACTCCGTGACCTCCGTGGAGGTGATGAACATGTTCCGCGACCTGAACCGGGACCAGGGGCTCACGGTGATCATCGTGACGCACGACCCGAAGACGGCGGCCTTCACGGACCGCGCCATCCACATGAGCGACGGCCTCATCACGGAGGGCGTGGCCAATGAACTCAACGCTTCCCTGAAGAAATGAAACCCTGGGTACTGTTCACAACCTGTATGCGCGCGCTGGTGCGCAACCCCATGCGCGCGGTGCTCACCATCCTGGGTATCGTCATCGGCATTGCCGCCGTGGTGGCCATCCGCGAAATCGGCGAGGGCTCCAAGGAGCAAATCTCCACCCAGGTGGCCTCCCTCGGCGCGGATGTCGTCAACGTCTGGGGCGCCTCCGTCAACACCACCGGCGTGAACTCCGGCAAGGGCGGCCGCGCCTCGCTCTACCCAGAGGACGCCGCGGCCATCCTGCGCGAATGCAAGGAGACCGTGCTCATGGCCTCTCCCATGGTCCGCGCAGGCGGCCAGGTGATTGTGGGCAACAAGAACTGGAGCCCCGGCTCCATGGTGGGCGGCAACGAGGACTACCCCAAAATCGAGGGGTGGACCGTGGTCAACGGCCGCAGCTTCACCAAGGAGCAGGTGGACAACTCCGCGCGCGTCTGCCTCATCGGCATGACCATCGCCAAGGAGCTTTTTGCCGGCAAGGACCCCGTGGGCCAGGAAATCCGCATCAAGGACGTGGTGTTCACCATCATCGGCGTGCTCGGTGAAAAGGGCGCGGACATGGGCAACGACAAGGACGACACCATCATCATGCCGTGGACGAGCATCCGCACGCGCCTGATGGGGGCATCGCGCGAGGCGGCCATCATGCGCGGCGGCGCGTCCAACGCCACCAAGCCCTCCGCCACCAGCACCTACTCCACCTCCGCCGTGAACTTCTATGCAGGAACCGAGCTGCAGCCCTACACCAGTGCGCCCCACCCCCTGCGCACCCGCACGGTGGACAACCTCATCATCAAGATCAAGGACAAGGAGAACGCCAAGCCCGCCATGGAGCAGATCACCCAGGTGCTGCGCCGCGAGCACAACCTGCAGCCCGGCGTGCTGGACGATTTCGAGATGTTCGACCGCGGCCAGATTTCCAGCATGGTGACGAGCATATCCGACACGATGACCACGCTGCTGATGGCGGTGGCGTTCATCTCGCTGGTGGTGGGCGGCGTGGGCATCATGAACATCATGCTCGTGTCCGTCACGGAGCGCACGCGCGAAATCGGCCTTCGCATGGCGGTGGGCGCGCGCCCGCGGGACATCATGCAGCAGTTCCTGCTGGAATCCGTGCTGCTGTGCCTGGTGGGCGGCATCCTGGGCATCATCCTGGGCCACGGCGCCTCCAGCATCATCAGCGCGCAGGCGGGCTGGCCCATCGCCACCTCGTACGCAGCCATGGCCCTGGCCGTTTCCGTGGCCGCCTTCATCGGCATCGTCTTCGGATGGTACCCCGCCTACAAGGCCTCCAAGCTGGACCCCATCGACGCCCTCCACCACGAATAATTTTTCATAGCAAGCATGAAAGCACATCTTCTACCTGCAATGACCGCCCTGCTCCTGGCCTCCTGCGCGGTGGGGCCGGACTTCAAGGGAGCCACCTTCGAGGGGCTGCCGGAAACCTGGCTGAACGCCCTGCCCCCCGCCACGGACGAGCACCAGCTGGAGTCCTGGTGGCAGGCCTTCGGCGACCCCCAGCTCACCGCGCTCATCGAGGCCGGATTCGCAGCCAACCACGATATCATCAACGCCGCCCTCAACATCGCGCGCGCCGAATCCAGCCTGCGCGCCATGAAGGCGGACCTCTTCCCGTACGTCTCCGGCAGCTTCGGCGGCAGCAACTCCGGCTCGTACGACACCAGCACCAGCCACGGCCGCTGGAACGGAGGCCTCTCCGCCTCCTGGACGCCGGACATCTGGGGCGGCACGCGCCGCGAGGTGGAGGCGGCCTACGCCGCGCTCGGCTCCGCCAAGGCTGCGGCAGCCGCCACCCGCACCGCGCTGGCATCCAGCATCGCCGTCATCTACTTCCAATGGATATCCGCGCAGGAGAGCCTGCGCATCGCCAAGGAGCAGCTGGCCTACCAGGAGCGCACCTACGCCGCCACCGCATCCAGGCACAGCGCCGGGTTCGATTCCTCGCTGGATTTGGCCGAGGCCACCTCCACCATTGCCTCCACCCGCAGCCAGATTCCCGTGTACGAGGCCAACATCAAGACCTGCGAAAACACGCTGGCAACCTACCTGGCCACCACCGCGGACAGGATCAACCTCACCATGCCCTCGCCGGAGGTGTACAACCGCGTGCCCTCCGTGCCCACCGGGCTGCCCAGCGACTTGCTGCGCCGCCGCCCGGACATCATCGCCGCAGAGCACAACCTGCACCAGGCCTGCGCCCGCATAGGCGTGAGCGTGGCCAACCTCTTCCCGCGCCTCTCGCTCACCGGCAGCACCAACACCGCCGCCGGAACCGATTTCTCGCAGTTCTGGCAGAACGCCACCTGGAGCCTGGGCGCCAGCGTGAGCCAGCAGCTCCTCAACCGCGTGGCCCTGCGGGAAAGCGTCAAACAGGCGGAAATCTCCCATCTCACCTCCCTGCACACGTACGACAAGACCGTGATTGCGGCCTTTGCGGAGGTGGAGACCTGTCTCATCGACTACGCGCGCTACACCACCCAGCTGCCGCAGATCGAGGCCGCCAACGCCGCCAACAAGCTCTCCGCGGAGCTCTCCCAGCGCCGCCATATCGCCGGCGAGTCCGATTTCCTCAATGTGGCCTCCGCCGAACGCGCCTGGCTGGCTTCCGAGCTCAACATCATCTCCGCTCGCCAGAACATCCGAATCACCCTCGCGCGCCTCTGCACCGCACTCGGCGGCGGGTGGTAAACGATGGAAACTGGATTAGGATTAGGATTAGGAAGTATTTCGCGACGGTCTTGACACCAGGGCTACGGCGTGGTAGGTTTGCTGCCGGTGTTGTACCTTATGGCGCTTCCCCTATCGGCTGCGGTTTCGGAATGCTGATTAGCTGGCTCGAATTGGTCTGTCTCACCGCTTGACGGAAGTCGGGAACTGTGTCTCCGATTTGCAACTCCATCCCGGTTCCATTTGGCTCGCGCCAAATGGAACCTCGTTTTCCGCCAACCGCCGCGATTTGTTCTTTCAGGCTATGACGAGATTTGGTACAATGGCGGGCAAGATGGATTTGTTCGATTTTGCAGCTTCGCAGGGGGAGCCGGACCGGGAACGGTACCGCGAGCTTTGCGCCATCGTGCGGCGCAACAACGAGCTGTACTACGCCAAGGCCACCCCGGAAATCAGCGATGCGGAATACGACCGCCTCTACCGCGAAATCGAGGAGCTGGAGCGCGCGCACCCCGACTGGGTGACGCCCGACTCCCCCACCCAGAAGGTGGGCAACGACCTCAGCGAGGGCTTCCGCAAGGTGCCTCACCCGCGCCCCATGGAGAGTATCGACGACATCTTCGAGCACAAGCCGGAACAGGGCGAGACGGATGCCGAGCTGGTGACGTTCTACACGGGCCTGGAGAAATCGCTGGGCATATCCGCGCCCAAGGTGGTGGTGGAGCCCAAGATCGACGGCTGCGCGGTCACGCTCATGTACCGCCACGGCAAGCTGCAATACGCCGCCACGCGCGGCGACGGCCACACGGGCGACGACATCACGGAAAACGTGCGCACCATCCGCAGCGTACCGTTCACGCTGCCTGCGGGCGCGCCGGATGTGCTGGAGGTGCGCGGTGAAATCTTCATGCCGTCCGCGGAGTTCGATGCCATGAACGCGCAGCGCGATGCGGACGGCCTGCCGGCGTTCGCCAACCCGCGCAACGCCACCGCCGGCACCATCAAGCTGCTGGACCCCGCGGAGGTGGCGCAGCGCCCGCTGCGCTTCCTCGCCCACGGCATCGGCGTGTACGAGGGGGAGGAGCTGCGCACCATGGACGACTACGAGTCCCGGCTCACCCGCATGCAGATTCCGTACAACAAGCCCATCCTGCGCGCGGAGGGGCTGGAGGCCGTGCGCGCAGCCGTGGCGGAAATCGACACCACGCGCCGCGGGCTGGGATTCGGCACGGACGGCGCGGTCATCAAGCTGGATGACTTCCGCCTGCGCGAGCGCATGGGCTCCACCGCGCGCGCGCCGCGCTGGGCCGCCGCGTTCAAGTACCTGCCGGAGCAGAAGGAAACCAGGCTGCTGGGCATCACCATCCAGGTGGGCCGCACCGGCGTGCTCACCCCCGTGGCGGAGCTGGAGCCCGTGAAGCTCAGCGGCACCACCGTCTCACGCGCCACCCTGCACAACGCGGATGAAATCGAGCGCAAGGACATCCGCATCGGCGACACCCTGCTCATGGAGAAGAGCGGCGAAATCATCCCCGCCGTGGTGCACGTGGTGGAATCCAAGCGCCCCGCGGACGCGCAGAAGTACAGCCTGTACGATGCCGTGAACGGCGCGTGTCCCGTGTGCGGCGCACCCATCTCCCGCGAGGAGGGCCAGGTGGCCTGGCGCTGCACCAACCTCACCTGTGCCGCGCAGGCCGCCATGCGCACCACCTACTTCTGCAAGCGCGAGGCCCTGGATATCGAGAGCCTGGGCGGCACCGTGGCGGAGGCCCTCGTCAACCGAGGCCTCATTCAATCCCCGCTGGACCTCTTCCGCCTCACCGTGCAGGAGCTCGGAGCCCTCAACCTCGGCACGGACGACGAGCCCCGCCGCTTCGGCGAGAAGAACGCCGCCAAGGCGCTCGAAGCCTTGGAGACGGCAAAAAAACTTCCGCTCGACCGCTGGCTTGTCGCCATAGGCATCCCCACCATTGGGAAAACCACCGCAAGGGACGTGGCCGAGTTATACCCCGATTTGCAAAGCCTGTACAATCACCGGGAATATCTCAGTGGGCTGAGTGGTATCATCGACAAAATTCTGCCCTACAACTACCTGAGTCCCAAGGCGACCAAGCGGCAGGACCTGATTGAGAGTCATTTGACAGCAGAGCAACTCCAAGCCATCAACCGCAAGTGGGAGTTGAACGAACTCTTTTGGGAAAGGGTTGCCGTGCATGATGCCAACTTGGAGCGCGCCTATAAAGACGCGATGGACAAATTCAACGAAGACGGTTCAACAGACAGGGAAAATCTTTGGCACTCTCGTCAACTATTCAAAGAAGCCCAGGAACTGCTACAGAAACAGGATGCGGATTTTTACGCACTGTACTTGAAACGAACGGAGGAAATTAAATCTGAACTGGTGTCCCTTCAAAAGCCCATTCTACACGGTGTCGAAGACCAGGCGCAGGCTATCGGCCTTCCCATTGTCGCATCCGGCAAAAAAACGGGCATAGACAAGACGGTGTACCAGCTACTGGCGGCGGTCTCCGGAATAAGTATTGAGTTCTCCGGACCCTTGGGGGGGGCGAATGTACAGAATTTGGCAAAATACTTCTCATCCAAGACCGGCGAAGACATCATGCGCCAGCTGGATGAGCTTGGCATACATCCGCAATCTGCCACGTTCGGCCAACAAGCGGCAAACGGCAACGGGCCGCTGGCGGGCAAGGTTTTCGTACTGACGGGTTCATTGAGCCGACCGCGGCCGGAGATAGAAAAGATGATCGTCGCGGCGGGAGGCAAGGCAGGCTCATCCATTTCGCCCAAGACGAACTACCTTGTGGCAGGTGAGGGGGGCGGCTCCAAGCGCAGCAAGGCGGAGGCACTGGGCATTCCCATCATCGGCGAGGAAGATTTGCGGGCCATGATGAATGGCGGCGAGGCACTGGAAACGGCACCCCCCCCCGCAGAGGAAGAAATGGCGGCACCCGAACCGCATGGGGAGGAACCTTTCACCCGCACGCGCACCTGCAAGGGATGCGGAGAGCGCTACGAGCTGCCGGACAACCCGCCGAAGCGCATCACTTGCCCGCATTGCGGAAAACGCTTGTACACCAACACCGGCACGGTTGTCCAGCCCATGGCGGAGTTCCACACGCCACGCACGGAAAGCGAGAATCCTGAGGAATGGATGCTGGGTGACTTTGCAGAGCTCATCATGACCTCCGGGCGGGCGCGCCCGGACTTTGACATGGAACGCACCATGCTGGCGTTCTCCCAACGCAAGGAATGGCCGGTCATCAAGAAACTGCACGAGCAGTGGACAGAAGGGAAGGACCCGGTGCTGGAAGACGTGCTGCAACTGACAAACCGCGACGACCGCGTATACCAGCTGACCAAAATCTTCAACCGTCTCCGCCGCACGTTCTACCGCATCGACCGGTTGGGCATTCCCAACTGGGCCGCGCTGGAGGAACGCGTCAACAACGCCACGGGAGGAAGCCATCACCACTTCGACGACGACTTTGAATACACGCGCGAGGTAAACGAGGCCGGCGAGGCCGTGGGCATGAACATACCCATGGTGATACCCGGCCGCCGTATCATTATCACCGGCAAGCTGGACCTGCCGCGCGCAGAGTACGAGAAGCGCATCAAACTGGCAGGCGGCACGGTCGCCTCCACCGTTTCCCAGGCGGATTACCTGGTCATCGGCGAGAACCATGTCCAGAAAATCAGCAACAAGGCCAAGCAGGCCCAGGAATACGACATCCCCGTGGCAACGCTGGAATCACTGAAGAAAGCGCTGGCCGCAGCAGACAACGAACTGTTCACCCTGTCATGAGTGCGCGCGCGGTCATCTACGGCACCATAGCCATCGACACGCTCATCACGCCGGGCGGG
Organism: Akkermansia sp.; assembly: GCA_024405435.1. Classification (GTDB taxonomy): domain Bacteria; phylum Verrucomicrobiota; class Verrucomicrobiia; order Verrucomicrobiales; family Akkermansiaceae; genus Akkermansia. The sequence goes on from JAKSOU010000042.1 coordinate 14,270, forward strand.
CGGGCGAATTCCGTGCTGGGCGGTTCCGGGCCGTACGCGGCGCTGGCGGCGCGGCTGCTGACGGACCGCGCGGACCTGGTGGGCGTGGTGGGGGATGATTTCCCCACGGAATTCACACAGGCGCTGGAGGCGCGCGGCGTGGGCATGCGACACGTGGATCGCGCGGCGGGAAAAACCTTCGCCTGGACCGGCGAGTACGAGGAGGACATGAACAACCGCCGCTCCGTCTCCACGCTGGAGGGCGTGCAGGAAACCTGGCAGATGAACCTCTCCCCAGAGCTGCGCGAAAGCGAGCTGGCGGTGGCGTGCAACGTGACGCCGCGCCTGCAGCTGCGCCTGGTGGAGCAGTGCAGCGGCGCCAAGTTCACCATGGCGGACTTCATGGAATCTTGGATACGGCGCGAGCGCGACTACGTGGACGCCCTGCTGGCGCGCGTGGACCTGGCGCTGATGAACGACAGCGAGGCGCGCGTGTTCGCCGGGACGGACGACTCCATCGAGGCCGGGCACGCGCTGCTGGCGGCGGGTCCGCGTTACGCCATCGTGAAGCACGGCAGCGCGGGTGCCACGCTCTTCCACCGGGAGGAGGGGGAAACGCGCATCTTCCGCTGCCCCGCCTGGCCGCTCGCCCACCCGCAGGATCCCACGGGCGCGGGGGATTCCTTCATGGGCGCGTTTGCGGGCTATCTCACCGGCTGCCTGAACGGCGGCACCCCCGCTTGGGAGGATATGAAGCGCGCCATGGCCATCGCCACGGTGGTGGCCGCCGCCGTGTGCGAGAAGTTCGGCACGGTCTCCCTCTTCGCCCTCACCCGCCAGGAGCTGGCGCACCGCCTGGCGCAGTTCCACGAAATGACAACGTGGGAGTGAGCTACGCGGGGGGTTCACCGCCCTTGCCCACCATTTGCATGAGCTCGTCCGCGGAGAGGTGAAGGAGGAGTTTCTCCATGCCGCCGGAGAGGAGGGCGTCCGCCATCTCGCGCTTGCGGGTGAGCATGTGGTGGATGTTTTCCTCGATGGTGCCGCGGCAGATGAGCGGGTGGACAATCACGTGGTTCTTCTGGCCGATGCGGTAGGCGCGGTCGCTGGCCTGGTTCTCCACGGCAGGGTTCCACCAGCGGTCGAAATGGATGACGTGGCGGGCGCGCGTGAGGTTGAGCCCGGTTCCGGCGGCCTTGAGGGAGAGGATGAAGAAGGGCGGACCGCCGGGGTGCTGGAAGCGCGCCACCAGCTCCTGCCGCTCGGCTATGGGCGTGCCGCCGTGCAGGGTGAGCCCCGGCACGCCGAAGATGCCCGCCAGAAAATCGTGCAGCGGCTCAATGATGCTGCGGTACTGCGTGAACACCAGGCATGCGTCCCCCGCGGCGGCAATGCCGCGCGCCAGGTGCCCCAGACGCTGCATCTTGCCGCTTTTTTCAGGGTTATAGTACGTTTCACCGAGATATTGGGCGGGATGGTTGCAGATTTGCTTGAAGCGGCCGAGGATGGGCAGCACGAGGGTGAGGCGGGTCTGCGGATCCGGCTCGTTGACCACGGCCTGCAGGTTGGCGACCTCCCGCGCGTAGAGGGCGGCCTGTTCCGGGGTGAGCAGGCAGTAGGCGGGCTGCTCCGTCTTTGAGGGCAATTCCGGCAGCAGCTTGGGGTCGCTCTTGAGGCGGCGCAGCATGAAGGGGCGCACCAGGCGGCGCAGCGGCGCGTAGTCCGTGCCGAGCTTCTGCACCATGGTGTTGAATTCCTTCTCGCTACCCAGCAGGCCGGGGTTGAGGAACTCGAAAAGGCTGCGCAGCTCGGAGAGCGAGTTCTCCACGGGCGTGCCGGTGATGGCCACGCGGCGCGGCGAGCACAGCTGCAGCATGCTGCGCGTGCGCTGGGAGTCCGCATTCTTGATGGCCTGAGCCTCGTCCAGCACCAGCGCGGGAAGCTCGGTTTGCGACAGCAGCTCCGCCGCGCGCGTGGCGATGCCGTAGGTGGTGAGCGCCACATGCCCGCGCCGCAGCAGCCACGCGGGGTTGTTGCGAAGGTAGTCCGCATCCTGCCGCGAGAGCGCATAGGGGTGCATGACCACCACGCGCAGCTGCGGGGCGAAGCGCTGCAGCTCTTCCTGCCAGTTGGTAATGAGCGATGCCGGGGCCACGATGAGCGCGGCGCGGGAATCCATCGCGCCCTGCGCGTGCAGGTGCGACAGCCACGCGATGACCTGCAGGGTCTTGCCCAGCCCCATGTCGTCCGCCAGGCACGCGCCGAACCCGGCCTCCGTGACGTTGAGCAGGAAGCGCACGCCGTCGCGCTGGTACGCGCGCAGGGTGTCGTTCAACTTGGGCGTGAGCATGGGTTCGCGCTGCCCGAAATGCAGGTTGGAGAGGGCAAGCGCCAACTGCGCGCCCATGGCGGTGTGCATGCCGTCCTCCTGCGGCGGGAGGTTGGGCAGGGCCTCGCTGCGCTTGCCGAGCAGGTAGCGCAGGCCCGCCAGCAGCGGAATGCCGCCCGCCGCCATGCGCGTGGCCTGCCGCCAGCTCTCCAGCAGCCGCGTGAGGCGCTCCTTGTCCAGCCGCACCCACTCGCCGCGGAAACGCACCAGGCCGTCCTCGCAGGCCAGCAGCTCCTGCAGCTCCTCCTCCGTGAGGCGGCGGTCGCCCAGCACCACCTGCGGCACGAAGCGCAGCAGCGAGCTGATGTTCACCGACGGCGCGCGGTCCGGCTTGGACGAGCCGTCGCCGCCTGCGGCGACATCCAGCTGCACCTCCAGCTCTGCGCGGGGCGGGCGTGTTTTCCAGAGGTTGACGATGCGTGTCTCGATGCCGTGCTCCTCCAGCAGGGGCATGGCCTCCAAAAAGGCGTACGCCTGGCGCGCGTTCCACCCGCAGGGACGGTACACCGCCTGCGAATTGATGAGCTCCGCCAGAAACGCGTTCCTCTCCGCCACGGCCTTGAGCGGCTGCAGCAGCGCCAGCAGCGCGGCGGAATCACCCGCGCACATCTGGGATGCCAGGCCGAGCGGCGCATGCCGCGGCTTGCCGTCCTGCCCAGCCTTGTGGATGAACGTGGCGAGGAACGCGAACGGCTGGCTCTCCGCGGTCTCCCCGGCGTTTTCCGCCAGGTGGAAGCAGAGCATGCCGAGCTGCTGCCAGCCCTCGCCCAGGCGGCAGAGCCAATCCTCCACCGTGGCGCAGCTCTCACGCTGCGCGGCCTCCGCCAGCGCGCCCTCCAACCCGCCGAACCACCCGCGCAGCATGCCGGCGGAAACCTCCCCGCCGTACAGCGGCGGCATGCCCTCCAGCAGCGCCGCAGCCTCCTCCGGCGCGGGCACCAGGCACGCCGCGGCGGAGGATTCATCCTCGCCCCTTCTCAGGGCGCGCAGGTAGCGCATGAGCCGCTCCTGGGCCTGCTGGCGCAGCCACGCCAGAATGGGCGCGCTCCCCGCCGGCAGCCCGAAACGCAGCAAATCCAGCATACCCGCCGCCACCGACTTGCGGAAAGCGCGCTCCAAGCGCGGCATGCCCCCCGCCGGCACCACGGCGGGGCTCCCCGATTGTATGGTCAGCGACAGCATCATGGGTATTTATACCCCTTCTACACGGCGGGGAAACGGAAGATCTGGCGGTTGAGCCCGGCGGCGGGACGGTACTGGCGCCGGGGGTGCAGCTCCATCATGCTGGAGACCACGAAGCTGCGGAAGGAGGACACCGGGCTGTCCGCATCCGTGACGTCGAAGACGACGCCGGTGTCGCGCGAGACGAGGGTGATTTCCTTTCCGGTGAAGATGGTGCACTCCGCCACGATGCGGCGGCCGGGGTTCTTCTCCATGGTGAGCATGTAGAGCTCCTCCAGCAGCATCAGGACCTTGAACTTGGTTTCCGTGCCCACGTGGTGCAGCTTCAAGAATTCCTCCACGTGGCGCTGCAGGGTGAGGATGCCCTCCGTGCCCAGCACCAGGTCGTGCGAGAGCACGTTCAAGCCGTCGCGCTCCAGCAGCAGGGGGAACTTCTCCCGCCCGTGCCGCGCCGACACGTACACCGCCGCCAGCACCAGGGTGGCAACGGGCGCCAGCGCCACGCCCACCCATACACCGTTGAGCCCGAAGGCCGCGCCCAGCCCCACTGGCAGCGCCGGGCCGAACACCAGGTCGCGCGCCAGGATGATGCCCGCGCCCAGCCGCACCCGCTCCAGCACCAGGCAGTACGGGGCGTACAGGAACAGCAGGGAGCACGCCAGCGGAACGGGCGTGAGGATGCGCGCCGCCGCCACCACCGCCGCTGCAATGCCGGGGTTGCCGATGTTGAAGGCGGCAGGCAGGAATCCCGCGCAGGCGAAGAACAGCGCGCCACCGGCAAGGCCCTCCGCCACCGCGAGCTTGGCGCCCAGGCGCATGGCTTTCCGGATTCCGGCGTTGTTGCCCTCCCCGCGGTAGGAGCCCACGATGGGCTGCACGGCCCGGCCGACGGCATCCGTGAGCACGCACACCGCCAGCAGGAAGACGACCACGCCCAGCACCGGCAGATAGGCCTCCCCGTACGCGCCGACGATGAACTTGGTCAGGATGAGGGAGAACAGGGCGGCGCCGAGCGGCGGCAGGGCGTCAATCAGGCTGAAACGCGCGTTGTGGAGAAAATCCCGCCACCTGAAATGCCGGCGGAAGTGGATGGAGTTGCCGGGGCGCAGGAAATGCAGCAGGCACACCGCCAGGGCAAGAAAGCTGCTGCAGGCCATGCCCAGGCTGATGCCGCCCATCCCCATCCGGCTGCAGAACCAGTACGGCAGGATGAGGCTGCCCGCCAGCTGCACCGCCACCGCCGCGTTGCAGGTACGCGGGTCGCCATCGTTGTAGACGGCCGTGCGCAGCAGCGTGAGCAGGGGCTCCACCGCCACCGCCACAAGCAGGTACGGCCAGTACTCGTAGAACAGCGGGTACAGCTTGTCGGACACACCCGTGAACGCATAGTACGCATCCCGCCCAAGGCAGCCCGCCAGGGCCAGTACAAGCCCCGCCGCCACGGAGAATATCACCGCCTGGCCGTACTGGCGGCACGCCTCCGCCTCGTCGCCCCGCTCCAGCTCGCGGGAACACCGCCGGCTTGCGCCCGCCGCGTTCAGCACGCCAAGCAGCAGGCCGAGCGCCACCACGGGCAGCGTGAGCACCACCACGGAGATGCCTTCCTCCCCGTAGAAGCGGGCCGCCGCCACCATACCCGTCATGGCCGCCACCAGCCCGGACAGCCGCCGGAAGGTGGCTCCGGCCAGCAGCCTGCGCATCATCACGCCGCAAAACTGTGTACGCAGTCCCGTCATATCCGCGCCCATCCTACCACGCCTCCCACCCCCGCGCGAGTGTTTTTTTACGTGTGCGGCACAAGTTTTGCTTGACAAGTCTGCGCGCGGGGTGTACCTTTCCGCCACCTAACCCGAATATACTGATTATGGCTAACATGAAAGTTATTCTCGCTACGAAGATTGCAGGTCTGGGCTGTGAAGCCGACCTCGTTACCGTGAAGGCTGGCTACGGCCGCAACTACCTGATTCCACAGGGACTTGCGTTCGAGGCTACACCCGCCAACCAGCGTTTCATCAACATGCTCCAGAAGAAGCGCGCCGAGCGCGAGGCCGCCGAGCTCGCCAACTTTAAGGAGATTGCCGCAAAGATTGCCGCCGTCACGGTCGACCTCGTCCTGGAGGCCGGCGAGAACGGCAAGGTGTTCGGCGCCATCACCAACCAGCAGATTGCGGAAGGCCTGGCCAAGCTCGACATCGAGATCGACCGCCACAGCATCGATTTGGAGAAGCCCCTCAAGAAGTCCGGCACGTACGAGATTCCCGCCAAGCTCCACCCGGAGGTCACCGCCACCATCAAGGTGGTGCTGGACGTGAAGGGCGAGGTTGCCGAGGCTCCCAAGAAGGAGGAAGCCCCCGCCCCCGCGGAAGAGGCTCCCGCCCCCGCAGAGGAGGCCTGATTCCACTAGGGAACAAACATTTTCACCCCGCAGGGCCGCCCGAAAAGGGCGGCCCTGATTTTTTGCACGCCGCCGGATTTTATGAATCAGCGTAGACGAGGTGTGGTTGGTGTGCAATGATTGGTGGAAACGGGCGCATGAGAGATGCAACCCTTGGTGCCACGAACCACTCCGGCCCTGACGGGCGGAGTTATGGGGATTGACGTGCGGAGGGGGACACCCCACAGGTTGACACCTGTGGCTACATATAAGATTGCGCCGCCCCCTTCGGGTGGGGCGCCTGTATTCAGCCGCGCCATCCGGCGCGGTTGCGGGTGAGTTTCATCTGGCAACATGCCAGATGAAACATGATACCACGCGCCGACAGGCGCGCTATCTTTGAACCCCACGCTGCCGCAGGCAGGGGGCGGTGTTCTCCTATGCGTAGCCACATGGTGTCAAAGCAGCCGACGGCTGTAAGGCTGATTGGACAAACCGCGCAGCGGTTTGCCCCGAAGGGGTGAGGGCGCGTGAGGCGCGCCCGAATCAACCTGTGGGGTGTCCCCGCATGCCTACCAATCCCCATAACCCCGCTTGCCGGGGTGGTTCGGGGCACCAACGCCTGCTCCTCTCCGAGCGTTTTTTCTTGGCAATTTACATCCACCCATAAAATATGGCGCAGTGCCGAAAAAAGCGGGAAAGCCCCTGCACGGCGGGCGTGCAGAGGCTTTCCGGGTTGAATTGAACCGCAGGGTTAGAAGTTGATTCTGTAACCGGCGGTGGTGTTGATATCCATATCCTTGGCGCGGAGTTCCAGGGAGGCATCCAGGAAGATGGTGCCGGCGTTCTGCCCCAGGGGGATGTAGATGCCGCCACCGAGCTCGATGCCGATGGGCCCGCGCTCCGCAGACTTGACGGATGCGCCGGCGAGGGAGCCGAGGCTGGAGAACTGAACCTTCGCGGTGCTGTCGCGGTCGCCCAGGTAGCCCTTGACGAGGGCGCGGCCCTCAAACACGGAGGTGCGGTTGTACACATCCGCGCCGAAGGCGGTCTGCACGCGCGCACCGGCGCCGATGGTCACCAGGTTGGAGTCGATGTCCTCCACCTTGAGCGCGGCGTCGGACCCGCTTTCAGAGTAGCCGCCGAGCTCGGTGTGGATGTAGCTGATGTTGACGATGGGCTGGATGCAGGTGCTGGAGTCCTCCGTGAGCGCGTAGGTGCGCGCGACCTCGTACATGAGGCCGAAGGAGGCGCCGGAGGTGCTGCCCTTGGTGGAGTAGCCGCCGAACGGCGTGCCCACCGTGCGGTCTGCATCCGCGTGCGCCCTGCCGAGCGTGGCAATGAAGTCGTGCACCCAGGCGCCGCTCGCGTGGCGCGCGAACACCGTGAGGTAGTAGTTGTCCAGATCGCCGTCCAGGTGGTCGGCGGCATCGGACTTGAAGTCGCCGAACATGGCGGTGAAGGCCAGGCCCACGGTGGTGCTGCTGGTCACGTCCACATCCACGCCCACGGTGCCGCCCCAGGAGGAGTACTTGAAGCCGGAGAGCGTCTTGTCGTGCTCCATGCGGCGGTAGTCGCCCTCGGCGTTGATCCAGGCGTTCACGTACGGCAGGTCCTTGGGATCGGCGCAGCAGCTGTTGATGCCCATGGTGGTGGTGCGGTTGCGGATGGCGCGCAGCTGGCGCTCCACATCGCTGCGCAGGGCCTCGCTCAGGGCGGGGATGGAGGCGCCCGCAATGGCGGCGGCCTGCGTGTCCGCCGCGCCGCGGTTGCCGCGGGCCAGGTACTCGTCCAGGCCGTCAAGCGCGCGCGCCAGGTCCGGGTACTCGTCGCGGTTGAGCTGGGGAGAGAGCTCGAAGTAGGCCTGGCTGGCCATCTTGGCGCCCTTGCCGGCATTGCCGTCGGTGATTTCCGGATAGTGGTTGTCACCCATGGATTCGATGTTGATCCAGAGGTTGCCGTCCCTCTCCTCCAGCTCACCGTTGACGTGCTCGCGGCGGAGGTTGGAGAGGGCATAGCTGGAGAGCGTGCAGCTCTCGGCGGCGGTGATGCCGCATCCGGCAATGAGCTCGTAGGCCCCGGCGAGTTCCGGCACCTCCTCCAAGCCCAGGGTGATGGTGGTGATGTCCTCGCTGTAGTTGGCCAGGCGGTTCACGTACACCATGGGCGCGGCCTCGGACGGCGCGGAGGTGAACACGATGGAATCCGTGATGAGGTCGCCGAAGACGTTGCCCGTGCTGGAGAGGGCCACACCGGGCGCGGTGAGGTTGCCGCCGTTGGCCACCTTCTTGTCAAAGACGAGCGAGCGGTTGGAAACCAGGTTGCCGCCGTTGCTGAAGGTGCCGTGGATTTCCGTCCACAGGTATTCCTGCGGCAGCACGTCCGCAATGCCCTTGAAGTGCCCGGTGGGCACGAGCGGGGATTCCGTGGCGCCGAAGCGCAGGTTGGCACCCTCCGCAATGCTGAGGTTCTGCAGGTCGTACCCGGGGTTGTCCACCTGTGCGTCGCCCCAGGTGAGATAGAGCGAGCCATCGCCGTTGAGGTTCTGGATGTTGGAGGCGTTGCCCATGTAGAGAGAGCCGGAGTTGCCGTTGACGGTGTAGGCCACCAGCTGGTCGAAGCTGTTGGTTCCTGCCGTGAGGTTGAGGGTGCCTGCGATGATGTTGCCGCCCTGCGTGGTTTCCTGCAGGAGGGTGAGGCTGGCGGAGGCGATGCTCACGGTGCCGCCGTTCTCCAGGTAGCCGATGCGGGAATCCTTGGCCAGGTTGAGCTGGCCGCCGGTGCGGACGGTGACGTCACCGGCCTGGGACTGCGGCTGCGTGCGGCCCACGATGGCGTTCACGGTGGCGGTGTCCACGGTGATTTTACCGGAGTTGACGATGATGGAGCCGGAGGCGCTGATGTTGCGCACGTTGATTCGGCCGTCGTTGTACAAGCTCACGGTATTGCCGGTAATGGTGATTTCATCCGCGGTGAGCTTGGTGTTGTCGGTGACGGTGAGGCAGCCGCGGGTGCCGATGGCCACCGTGCCCGCCACCTCGACCAGCAGGTCGCGCGAACCGTCGCCGAAGGTGTGGCTGCCGCCGCGCACGTCAATCTTCTGCGTGGCCAGCGTGCCATCGCCCACCAGGGTGTAGTTCTTGTTCACGGACTCCAGCAGGATGGACTTCACGGTGCGGTCGCCGTTGATGTCCACCAAGGCGGTGCCCTCACCCAGGAAGCCTATGGGAGTGGCGGAGCTGGGCTCCGTGAATCCGGAGCCGTTGGGATCCCAATCGCGGAAGCTGCTCCACACGCCGTCCTCGCTCACCCACTGCAGGGTGTCGATGACGCTGATGTGCAGCACCACGTCGCCGTGGTCGTTCTGGGCGATGCGGGCCACGTGGTCCATGCCGTCGTCCAGCTCAAGGTAGGAGGCGCCGCCGGTGAGGGTGAGCGTGGAGACCCAGCTGGGAGCCGCGCCGGTGTTGCGCAGCAGGGAGATGGTGTCGCCGCTCAGGAAGCCGAAGGACTTCACGCTCTCCAGCGCGTCCACGGTGAGGCGGAACTCCATGGAGTCGCTCGCCAGGCTGCCCGCGCTGTACTGCGGTGCATCGAAGGAGGTGATGGAGGAAACCTCCAGTTGCGGGCTGTTCAGCACCTCCGTGACGGTGAGGGTTGCACCCTCCTCCGGCCTGATGTATCCGGCCGTGAGGTTGGCGATGGTGGTGGCGGTATCCAGGCGGAGCGTGTCGTTCACGGTCAGAGTGGAATCGTAGGTGGTGTTGCCGGTAAGGTGCAGGGAACCAGCCACGTCCAGCGCGCCGGGACCCATGATGCCCGCCAGCGTGGTGGTGCCTTCCGTGGTGAGTGTCACGGTGCCCCCGGCATCGCGCATCAGCAGGATGCCGCCGCTCACCGTGTTGATGGTGGAGCCCGCTCCCACGCGCAGCATGCCTGCATCGCCGGAGTAGGTCACCGCGCCGCCCACGTGCAGCTCGTCGAAGATGTTGTCGGACGCCGCGGCGAGCGCGAGGTCCCTGGCCACGTTCACATCGCCGCCCTGGGTGGTGGCGGAGCGCAGCGCCAGGCTGCCCGCGGCAATGTCCACCGCGCCCGCGTTCTCCAGGGTCCACAGGGTAAGCGTAGCGTCGTCCGTCATGGTGAAGGAGCTGCCCTCGCCCACGATGAGCGGGGCGATGGAAAGCTGCGGGGCCTTGTCCACCACCATGGTGCCGCCGTTCTCCACCACAAT
>JAKSOU010000043.1 GCA_024405435.1 Akkermansia sp.
AGCGGCGGATCTTGGAAAGCTCCTCCATGAGGTTGTGGCGGGTGTGCAGGCGCCCCGCGGTGTCGCAAATCAAATAGTCGAACCCCTCGTTGAGGGCGCGGGTGTGGGCCTCGTAGCACACGGAGGCGGGGTCCTGGTTTTCCCTCCCCTTGTAGAGCGGCACGTTCAGCCTGGCGGCCCAGGATTCCAGCTGCTCCACGGCGGCGGCGCGGAAGGTGTCCGCCGCGGCCAGCAGCACGCGCATTCCCTGCTTTTGCAGGCGGTGGGCCAGCTTGGCGGCGGTGGTGGTCTTGCCGGCTCCGTTCACCCCCACCATCATGACGACGGCGGGCCTGCCGCCCTGCGGCTGCGGCAGTTGGGGCAGCGTGGCGGGGAAGGCGGCGCGCAGCTGCGCCTTGATGTAGTCCGCTATGTCGCATGCGTCCTGGTCGTCCTGCTCCTGCAGCTGCTCCACCAGGGGGATGACGCGCTTGGCGCCGATATCCGCGGAGATGAGGTCGGCCTCCAGCTCGTCCCAGTCGATTTCCGGCTCGCCGAGGAATTTGTCTACCAGGCGTGTGAAGAAATGGGCCATGGGGCAGGGAAGGGGTTATTTCTTGGCGGCGGCGGCAATCACGCCGTGGATGAACGGTGCGCTCTTGCCGCCGGAATACGTGTCGGCCAGCTCCGTGGCCTCCGACACCACAATGGGTGTGGACAGCTTCTCCACGCGCAGCTCGTAGAGCGCGAGCAGCAGGATGCAGCGGTCCACCGTGTCCAGGCGTTCCGTGCTGTAGTGCTCCAGCAGGCCCGCGATTTCCGCTTCCAGCTCCCCGCGGCGCTCCAGCGCGGCGCGAGCCAGGTTCTCCGCAGCGGGACGCAGCTCTGCCAGGTCCTGCATGCGGCGCAGCAGCCCCGCGAACTCCGGCTTACCCGCCAGGTATTCTTCATCCGCCATGCCGGCGCAGGCCTCCATCAGGCGGCCGCGGCGCTTCACCACCGCCGCCAGCGGCTCCAGCACCCCGCGGTATGCGGGAAAATCTGCAAAGGAAGGCAGCATCTCCGCGCCCAGCCCGCCCAGCGCACGCGCCAGCGTGATGGCGGATTTGGTGCAGCGCGCCAGCTCCGCCGTGTCGGTGGCGCGCTTGTTGTCCAGCTCTGCGCGCAGGGCGGCCAGGCTCTCCTCCCACTCGTCCGTGCGGGAGGCATAGCGCTCCAGCGCCTCGCGCAGCGGCGCGGCGGTCATATCCGCGTGCAGGGCGTCCTGCGCCTTCTGCATGCGCTCGGAAAGCAGGCGCGCGCTGTCTGCGGAGGCGCGGCAGGTGTGCAGCACGGCCTTGGCCAGCGCGGTGCGGTACTGGTCGGTGTCGCGCTCCAGGGCCACGTTCCAGAAGAGCGCGGTGTCAAGGGAATCGATGGAGCCGCCGTTCTCCAGGGCGGCGTACATGAGGTTGAGGGCGCTGCGGCGGACGCGGGCTGGGTTGATGCTGGTGGCCTGCCTCATCGTTCTGATTTGAGCTTGGGTTGCTCGGGTCCGGCGGCGCCTTGGTTGAAGCGGCGGTTGGTGGCCTCGTGCTCCTCGCGCAGGTTGATCATGCGGATGGCGGCGCGGGCGGCTTCTCTGCCGCGGTTGAGCGTGCTGGCGATGCAGCGCGCGAACGCCTGCTGCTCGTTGTCGAGAAGCAGCACCTCGTTGATGACCGGTACCAGCGTCTCGCAGGTGATGTCCATCAGCTTGCGCGCCACGTTGCTGCCCACGAGGTCGCCGTGCGCGGTTTCCCCGCGGATGATGACACCCAGCGCAATCACGGCTTCGGGTTCCTCTCGGGAGGCCGGCTGCACGATGGCGCGCTTCACCATCATCGGGATTTCAAACGAGCCCGGCACCTGAATCACCTCAAAATCGGAGAACGGGTATTCCTCTCCCAGTTCTTCCAGGCAGTGTTGCAGCATGGCCTGCACGTACTTTTCGTTGTACGTGGCCGTCACAATCGTGATGCGTGCATCGCGCTTGCGCCCTTGGATTTTCTGCGGTAATTCAATCGACATGGCGTGGTAGTGCAAGGCTAGCACGCACGCGCGCAGGAGTCAAGCCGTTTTCCGTTCATTTCACGCGCAGGGGTGTAGCGAACCCAGCGCGCGGGGTAAGGCGGCACACACTTGGCTTGCGCTCACGGCGGGGGCGCCGTCGCGGGCTTGCGCTATCTCCGCAGCCAGGCCGCAGGCGTACGCTCCCAGCGCGGCGGCGTGAAGCGGGGCGAGCCCCTGCGCCGCCAGCGCGGCAATGCAGCCGGAGAGGGTGTCCCCCTGGCCGCCGTTGGCCATGAAGGGGCCGCCCGTGCCGTTGTAGCAAGCGTGTGTGCGGTTGGCCACGATGGTGCGCGCGCCCTTGAGCAGGAGCGTGCAATCGTGGCGTTCCAGGAAGCGGCGCACCACCTCGCGAGGCGGGGCGGCGGGACGGGGGTCCAGGCGGCGCATCTCGCCGGGGTGCGGGGTGAGGATGCAGCGCTCGTGGAACTCCCAGCCGCGCGCGGCCGCCAGGTTCAGCGCATCCGCATCCAGCACCACCGTGCCGCGGAAATCCATGGCCAGCGCGTGCAGCGCCTCCGCCTCCGCACCCTCCACCGCGCCCAGGCCGGGGCCCATCAGCAGGCATTGCGCATCCGGCTCGGATATCTCCGCGTATGACTTCACCGGGCGCACCATCACCTCCGGCGCTACGCGCGCCGCCAGCAGCGGGTACGCATCCTCGTGGCAGTACAGCGCCACCAGGCCCGCGCCCGCCTGCACGGCGGCCTCCGCGCACATCTGCGCCGCTCCCAGGTAGCCGATGGAGCCGGCCACGATGGCCACGCGCCCCGCGCGGTTCTTGAAAAGCGAATACGGCCTGCGCGGCAGGCGGCACAGCGGGTGCAGCGGCTCCAGCACCGTGTCTGCACACTCGGCGGGTATCTCCACCTCCGGCAGCGGGATGCAGTGCAGCCGTCCCACGGAATCCTCCGCGCCGTCCGCCAGCATTTCCGGCTTCACGCAGCCGATGGCCGCCGTGGCGTCCGCCTGCACGCACAACCCCGTGCCCAGTCCGGTCGGGATGTCGATGGCCAGCGTGCGGCAGCGCGGCGCTGCCAGGCGCAGCGCGTTCATCTCATGCACGCATGCCGCGTAGTCCCCGCGCAGCTCGCCGTGCGCGCCGCTGCCCAGCAGGCCGTCGATGATGAGCGTGCCCGCCTCCGCTTCCGGTGCGGTGGCGGATACCTCCATGTGCCGCGCGCGGTCCAGCTGGCGCTGCGTCTCCTCTGAAACCTCAAACTTCTCCCCAGGGTGGCGCAGGATAACCGGGCAGCCGAACGATGCGGCCAGCCCCACGGCATCCCCGCCGTTGTTGCCGCGGCCGATGTACGCCACCACGCGCCGCGGCGTGAGCGGCAGCTCCCGGCAAAGGCGCCCCACCACGGCATCCATGAGCCCGGACGGCGTGGCCCTCCCGGCGGCGAACGCCGCCTGTTCCGCTTGGCGTATACCCTGTGCACCGGCTATTTTCATAAGACTCCCTGCATTGTAATGCGCCCCCGCCCCTTTGTAAACGGAAAAGAGCGCGCCTCTCATTGAGGGAGGGAGGCAACAACTTCCCCCCGACCGGACAATAATTGCCGCATACCGCTTCAGTGCGTTTTTATTTGGGGCACTGCCTCCTTCAATTTTTGCTTGCATTTCCCCCCTGGTGGTTGTATACCTGAATCATTGGGCGGCGTTCGCTTCCCGACAAGCAAAACAATTCAGTACAACTATGTCAATCATATACACAGTACCCCAAAATCATTGCATCATCATCAAACGGTTCGAGAAACCCGTCAAGGTTTGGAAGAGCGGTCTGCACATCCGTATCCCCCTGCTGGAGAAGGTTCACAACGTCTCCACGTTCAACGGCTGGACAGAAACCCAGAAAGACGGCATCTATGTGGAGATGACCGACCAGGTAATGGATACCAGGCCCCGTCCCTACGTGACCAAGGACAACGTGAACACCACGGTGAACACTCTCATCCGTTGGCGCGTTTCGGATCCCATCAAAGCCGTTTTCGAGGTGGATCACCTGCACAAGGCCCTGATTGAGAGCGTGCTCAACGAACTGCGCAGCCGCGTGGGCAACATGACTTTGGAGGAGCTCACCTCCACCCGCGTCGCCCTTTCGCAGGAGGTGCAGAAATCCGTCTTCACCACCACGGCGCGCTGGGGCATCACGGTGACCGCCGTGGAGGTTCAGGACATCGTGTTTGACCAGGCCACCAAGGAGGCCATGCTTGCGCAGAAGGCTGCGGAAATGAAGAGCAAGGCGGCCGTGCTGGAAGCGGAGGGCCAGTCCAAGGCTATGATGCTCCTGGCCAACGCCCAGCGCCAGGTGCAGCAAATTCAGGCTGCGGCGGACGAACAGTACGTGAAGACCCTGGCAGAATCCATAGGATCCGAGAATGCAGCCAAGCTGCTGCTCAACCGGCAGACGCTGGAGTGCTACGCGCGCATCACGGGGAACCCGTCCAGCAAAGTGTTCCTGCCCGCCGGCGTTTCCGTGAACGTTACCGAACGCTCCTGATGATTCAACCCGCCGGGTTCCGGTGATTCCGGAACCCGGCGTTTTTCCACCTCTGTCAAACTTGATACCATGCTCGGCATCCTAACCATCTCCGATACTTGGTCCGTGCTCCTGCACCTGGCGTTTGCGCTTGCGATTACCGCGCTCGTGCTGGACCTTTTCTTCAACACGGAAATCATGGCACAGATTTCCGCATTCATCATCACCTTGTGGCTGTCCATCCAGGTGCTCTCCGCCATGGATGTGCATCCCTTCTGGTACATCCTCGTTTTCTTCGTTATCCTGATTGCAGTGGAACTGGTGTACTTCTTCGTGTGGCGCGCCTTCGTCGTCAAGCTCGTCGCCGGGGCCCTCACGCGCAACAGCTCCAAGGAAATCACAGATGCCATGACCGGCTTTCGCGGTCCGGTGGAGGTGAACGGCAACCAGTTCCTGCTGCACTATCTAGAGGAATACCTGGCCATAGACCCCTCCTGCACCGCAGGCCTGAAAGAGGGGATGATGGTAGAGATTATCGAGGAGCGCAACGGTGCCATCATCGTAAAACCCGTGGATGCGCCGCGCGCTTGAGCAAATGCTTCCATTATGAACACAGCCCAAGAAATATACGAGGCGAGCAAGGCGTTCTCCGCCGATGACCGCAAGCGCCTGCTGGACTCCATTTCCGGGGGCATAGCGGCGGATGCCTCCCTGGATCTCATGATGCTCATGGGGGATATCAGCTGTCTTCCCGATGCGGAAAAGGCCAAATTGGCAGACCTTCTCGCAACGGCGCCCGCACCGGAGGCAGAGCCGCCCGCGCAGCCCGCACCGGCAGAGCCGGAAAAGCCCACACCCGCTCCGCAGCCGCAAGAGCCAGCAGGGCAGCCCATGCCAACGCCCACTCCCGCACAGCAGGCGGAGCCGGCCCCCTCTCCCCTGCCGGCGGAACCCTCCCGCGTGGTCGTGGAGCCCTCATCCTCCGGCATTGGCCTCGGCGCCGTCATTTCCGTGCTGTTGGTCATTCTCATGCTGGCGGGAGCCGGCATCGGCTGGTATCTGTACACACAACACGCGGAGGAAGCCCGGTTGGCCATGGAGGCAGAGCAAAAGGCTCAACAAGAGCTCAAGGCCAGCCTGGAACGGGAACGCCTGGCCAAGGAAAAAGCCCTTCAGGAACAGCAGCAGCTCCAAACTAACCTCAAGCTGGAAGAACAGCGCAAGCAGCTTGCTTTGCAACGCGAGCAGGAAATCCAGGAAAGGCTGGCCGCCGAGCGGCGCCGCGCCGACGAGGAGGCCGCCGCACGGCGCGAGGCCGAGCTGAAGCGCGCAGAGCAGGAGGCCGCCGCACGGCGCGAGGCTGAACTGAAGCGTGCAGAGCAGGAGGCCGCCGCGCAAATGGCGGCATTGGATTCCGTGTCCTCCCGGTGGGATGCCGCCATCAACTCTCTCTCCGCCCGCTCATTCTCCGATGAATATTCACGGCTACTCCAAAGGCGCTTGCTTTCTGCCTTGAAAAACATCCGCGATGGCGGAAATGTGAACGACGTCATTCCGAATGCAAACGGAACCACTGCCCTCCACAATGCATGCGGACTGGGTGAATACGAAATCGTGCAACTGCTGTTGGAAAACGGAGCGGATGTCTCGCTCAAAACCGCCAAGGGCGCTTCCGTGCGCACATGCGTGGGCAATGATCCCGGTGGTAGAATAGACACCCTGCTCCGCCGGTATGAAACGGCAACGGGAAGCGTTGCCACCCGCACGCCTTCCACAAGCTCATCCAGTGAAGACCGCAGCGACTTGCAGCCGCTCATCGACCGCATGGCGCGCCTGAAATGCAAGCAAGCCATTTCAGCATACCAGCAGGGCTATCTCTTGAGGATGCTTCCTCAAATCCGGGATGGCGCGGACGTGGACATGACCACCAGCGACAGCGGTGGACATACGGCCCTGCACTACGCGGTCGGCATCGGCAGCCTCAGCATCACCAAGTGGCTCGTCAACCACGGTGCGAACGTCAACGCCCGCGCCGACAACGGGGACACCCCCCTCGGTAGCGTGGGGCAGGACAACCGCAACGCCATCATCAAACTCCTGCGCGACCACGGTGCCGGCGAGGAAGGCTCCACCTACACGCCTTCCCCGAGCCCATACAACGGAAACCGCAGCGACCTGCAGCCGCTCATCGACCGCATGGCCGCCCTGCGTTGCAAGCATGAATCCTCCAAGCTCTACCAAAAGCGTTTGCTCATGCTGCTGCCCATGATCCGCGATGGAGCGGATGTCAATATCACCACAGTGGAAACCAAGGGCAATACCGCGCTGCACTATGCCGTCGGCATCGGCAGCCTCAGCATCACCAAATGGCTGCTGGAGCACGGGGCCAATCCCAATGCCGTCACCGACAAGGGGGCGAGCGTGCTGCAGTGTGTGGGGCCCGACAACCGCCAGCAGATCACCGATTTGCTTGAGCAGTACGGCGCACGCTAGTATGGCAAGGGATTTCCTGTGTCTTGCGGCAACGCTCCTGCTGGCGGCGTGTACGGCGGTGTCCGGGGCCCCGGCGCCGCCGGCAACCGCTCCGCTCGTGGTGCTGGATATCGGCCACCGCATTGGCAGCGAGGGTGCCGGCGCACCCCGCGCCGTGAACGGCAAGCGCCTCTCGGAAACCTCCTTTTGGTATGAGTACGCCTACTACACCAAACAGGAGATTCAGGCTGCAGGATACCGCTGCATCGTCTGCAACCGCGGGGACGCCCCCTCCAATCCGCGCCTGCAGGAATTCGCGCGCAGAGCCGGTGTGGTTCAGCTCCACCAGAAGCAAAAGGAGGGCAGATACGCCTCTACCATCCACCCGGACCGCTACGCCGCGGGGCAAATCAGCGCGGATTTCGCCATACGCCAAGGGGCTGCCTGCGTGGTCTT
Organism: Akkermansia sp.; assembly: GCA_024405435.1. Taxonomy (GTDB): domain Bacteria; phylum Verrucomicrobiota; class Verrucomicrobiia; order Verrucomicrobiales; family Akkermansiaceae; genus Akkermansia. The sequence goes on from JAKSOU010000043.1 coordinate 7,478, forward strand.
CCTCCACCACAACGGCCTGAACGGATGGTCCACCCGCGGTGAAAACGCCATGATTCTCCACAACCGGTACAACGGAGCCCAACTGGCGGCATGCCTCTGCCGCGCCGTGAATGAGGAGATCCTCAACCATGGCATGGACAACAAGGGCAAGGCCTGTGTTCCCGCCGTGCGCTATCATGCCTCCGCCCCGTCCGCCGGCTGGATGAACGCCTGCGACGACTCGGGCATTCCGGCCGCCGTAACGGAAGTGGCCTACCTGAGCAACGCCAACCACGTATCCTTCCTCACCGTGGATGCCAACGCCCGGAAATACGCCGTGGCCATTGCCCACGGCATTATTGATTTCCTGAAATCCTACAACCCCCATACACGCCATATCCGGGCAAACGACCATATCCCGGATGAAGGTTCAAACGGCAAAACCATCAAATACTGATTCCCGTTCCCCCTCCTCGGTTGCAATCGGAAAGAGCCCGCCCGGCGAAATACCCGGCGGGCTCCATGTTGGATTGGGAAACTATATTGAAACGGCCGTTACGCCTGCTCCTTGGGGTAGAGGCTCTTGCGGCCGATGGAGTGGTACTCGAAACCGGCGTGGGTGGCGTTGTCGCCGTGCATCACGTTGCGGCCGTCGAAGATGATGGGCAGCTTCATGAGCTCGCGCACGCGCTGCAGGTTGGCGTTGGCAAACTGCTTCCATTCCGTGGCCACCACCAGCACCTCCGCGTCGCGAGTGCACTCGTACATGTCGTCGCAGTAGTTCACCTCGCAGCCCTCCAGCGCCTTGGCGCCGGTCTCCATGGCCTTGGGGTCGTACGCGCTCACGATGGCGCCCTCCTCGCACAGGCGGCGGATGAGCTTCACGGCCACGGATTCGCGCACGTCGTCCGTGTTCTGCTTGAAGGCGATGCCCCAGACGGCGATGCGCTTGTTGCGCAGCACCCAGAGCTTCTCGCGCAGGCGGTCCATGAAGTGGTCCAGCTGGCGGGCGTTGATGCGCTCCACCTCCTCCAGCAGGTGGAGGGGGGCTCCCAGCTGGTGGGAGATGTTGATGAAGCCCTTCACGTCCTTGGGGAAGCAGGAGCCGCCGTAGCCCAGGCCGGCGTTGAGGAAGTTGCGGGAGATGCGCTTGTCCATGCCGATGCCCATGGCCACCAGCTCCACGTCCGCGCCGGATTTCTCGCAGACCTGTGAGACGGCGTTGATGTAGGATATCTTGAGGGCCAGGAAGGAGTTGGCGGCGTGCTTGATGAGCTCCGCGGAGGCCAGGTCCACCTCCACGATGGGGGCGTTGAACGGCTGGTACACGCGCTTCATCATGTCCATGGCGCGCTGGGAGTTGGTGCCGATGACCACGCGGTCCGGGTTCATGAGGTCCTGCACGGCGCTGCCCTCGCGCAGGAACTCCGGGTTGGACACCACATCCACGTCCACATCTGCCCCGGCGTAGCGGTTGATGACCTCGTACACTTTGCGGCCCGTGCTCACGGGAACGGTGGATTTGTCCACCACGATGCGGTAGCCGTACTCCGGGCGCATGGCGTCCGCAATCTCGTGGGAGACGGCCTCGATGAACGAGAGGTCCACGGAGCCGTCCTCGTGCGGGGGCGTGGGCACGGCGATGAAGATGATGTCGCTCTTGGCCACGGCCTCGTTCAGGTCCGTGGTGAAGGCGAGGCGGCCGGCGGAGACGTTGGAGACGATCATGTCCTCCAGGTCGGGCTCGTAGATGGGCATCTTGCCCTGGCGCAGGGCCTCCACCTTCTTCTGGTTGTTGTCCACGCAGATGACGTTGTGGCCGACTTCCGCGAAACAGGTGCCTGTGGTGAGGCCTACATATCCGGTACCGATGATGGCGAGGTTCATGGGGAAATAGATATATGCGTTCGCGCGGATTATAGCGGATTCCACGCGGAAGGCAAGCACTATTTCCCATCATGACCCGGACAAGTGGGCGGCTGCATCAGCGTTTTTCCCTGGGCAGGTGGGGTTCCAGGGTCTGGCGGGATGCGCGCTCCTGGCGGCGTGCGCGCAGGCGGGCCTGGCGCTGCAGGTGGGCCTGCATGGCAAACGGGCGGCGGTGGCCGCGCACCGGGCGGGAGGAGCCGTCCTCCTCCATGAGGGAGGCCTGCGCGTTGTCCTTGAAGCAGGCATCCAGGATGCCGAGCACGCGTTCCGCGAGCTCCGGGTTGTCGATGGGCACCATGAGCTCCACGCGGCGGTCCAGGTTGCGGCTCATCCAGTCCGCGCTGGCGATGTACACCAGCTTGTCGCCGCCGTTGTGGAAGGAGAAGATGCGGGCGTGCTCCAGGTAGCGGTCCACGATGCTGACGATGCGTGTGGCGGCGCGGCCCTTGGCGGTGCCGGGGTACCAGCAGCAGATGCCGCGCACGTTCAGGCGGATTTTCACGCCGGCCTGGGAGGCGCGCTCCAGGGCCTCCATGATTTCCACGTCGTTGAGGGAATTCATCTTGGCGCGGATGGCGGCCTTCCCGCCCTGCCGCGCGCGCTGCGTCTCCGCCTCGATTAGCTCCAGCAGGCGCTGCTTCATCATGGCCGGCGAGGGGTAGATGCGGCGGAACTGCATGAGCCGCGTGAGCCCCGTCACGGAGTTGAACAGCTGCGCCGCGTCCGCCCCCAGCTTGTCGTCGCAGGTCAGCAGGGAGAGGTCGCTGTAGATGCGTGCGGTGTCCTCGTTGTAATTGCCGGTGCCGAAATGGCAGTAGCGGCGCAGCCCGGTGGGTTCCCGCCGCACGATCATGGCGATTTTGGCGTGGGTCTTGAAGCCCTTCACGCCGTACACCACCTGCACGCCGGAACGCTGCAGGCGCTCCGCTTGCGCCAGGTTCAGGCGCTCGTCGAACCGCGCCTTGAGCTCCACCAGCACGGTAACCTGCTTGCCCGCTTCCCCGGCGCGGCACAGCGCGGCGATGAAGCGGGAGTTGGGCGCGGTGCGGTAGAGGATTTGCTTGATGGCGATGACATCCGGGTCTGCGGCGGCCTCCTCAATCAGGCGCACCACGGGCTCGTAGCTCTCGTACGGGTTGTGGATGAGGATGTCTCCCTGCGCGATGTTGTCGAACATGGAGACGGCGGGGTCCACGCTGGCGGGCCAGCTGGGTGTCCAGGATTCCACCTTGAGCAGGTCGTTGCCGGGCTCGAAGGCCATGCGTCCGAAATCCACCAGGCGCAGCAGCCCCGGCACGCGGTACGTGGAGTTGGCGTCCGCCCCCACCAGTGCCTGCAGACGCGCCACCAGGTGCTCAGGCGCATCCTGCGGCAGCTCCAGGCGCACACAGTCTGAGAACTTGCGCGCCACCAGCACCTCCTCCATCTCGCGGGCGAAATCGCCGCCCTCCTCCTCCGTCACGGCGATATCGCCGTTGCGGGTCACGCGGAAGGGCGTGCAGCCCGCCACCTCCTCGCCGGGCAGCAGGTGGCCGATGAAGCGCGCCGCCAGCGCCTCCAGCATCACGTAGCCGCGGTCTTCCAGGGACGAGACGTGGATGCGGCGCGGCAGCGTCTCCGGCAGCGTGACCGCCACCATGCGCGTGGCATCGGCGGAGGCCTTGTCGCGCAGCTCCACCGCCAGCACCAGGCTCAGGTTCGGCAGCACGGGTGGCGTCTCCACCTCCATGGCCAGCGGCGTGAGCAGCGGCGCCACGTTCGCATCGAAATACTTTTCCAAATCCCCCAGCTGGATTTCATCCAGATCCTCCAGGGCCAGCGGGTGCAGGCCCGCCTCGCGCATCAGCGGCAGAAGCTCCCCGTTGAACAGCCTGTACTGGTCCTCCACCATGGCGTTGGCGCGCACGCGGATGTGCGCCAGCTCGTCCGTGGGGGAAAGCCCAGTGAGCTCCGGGCGGTTCTTTCCGGCGCGCTGCACCAGCATCAGCCCGCCCACGCGAACCTGGAAGAACTCGTCTAGGTTGCTGGCGGTGATGGAAAGGAACTTCACGCGCTCCAGCAGCGGCAGATCCTGCCGCTGCGCCTGGTTGAGTACCCGCTGGTTGAACTCCAGCCAAGATATTTCCCTGTTGATAAACATGCGCCTCTCCTTTCTACGTGAACGAGTATTCTACCACACCGCGCCCCCGCGCGTCAAGCCGCCAACGCGTGCGCGAATTCCGCGAATCCGTAAACACAGTGCCGCCGGAGCTGCACCCGACAAGCGTGGACTGAATACCGCTGCTACCTTTCGGTCCTGACGGGGTTTTCCAGCCACGCCTCCGGGGAACCCCGACGGCATGCGAAGTATGGCACGGGGAGCGGCGCGCAGTCAAGCGGGATTTGTGACTGCACGCCGCCGCACCATCCAAAATCAGGCGGGTTCGGCGGTCACACCCTCGCGCGGCGTGATGGTGGAGCGGCCGTTGTTGCCGTGGCGCGTGATTTCGATGCCCTGAGAGATGCGCTCCTTGAGCTGCTCCACATGGGAGATGATGCCGATGAGCTTGCCGTCCGCGCGGAGGTTCGCCAGCGCATCGAGCACCTTCTCCAGCTGCTCCGCGTCCAGCGTGCCGAACCCCTCGTCCAGGAACAGCGTGTCCAGCTGCGTGTCGTTCCCCACCATCTGCGCCAGCCCGAGCGCCAGCGCCAGGCTCACGATGAAGCTCTCTCCGCCGGAGAGGTTGGAGGCTGCGCGCCCCTTCTCGTCATCCTGCCAGCGGTCAACCACCAGCAGGCCGAGCATGCTGGAGCGGTCCTGCTTGAGCACGTAGCGGTCCGTGAGCCGGGCCAGGCGCTGGTTGGCGCTCTTGATGAGGAGGTCGAAGGTGATTTGCTGGGCGTAGCGCTTGAAACTCTCTTTGCTGCCGCCCAGCACGGTCTTGAGCAGCTCCCAGTAGTGCAGTTCCTCGCGCAGCGGGGCAAGCCTTGCCTCCAGCTCTCTGTTGGCATTCCGCGCAGCATCGTCGCGCTCCAGCAGGGATTTTTCCCTTGCCCAGTCTTCCTCCGCCTGCCTGCGTTGGGCATCCAACTCTTCCAAGCCGGCAGCGAGCTCCTCGGGTTTGGCATCGGTCTTTTTCCCGGCCTGCAGCTCCTCCAAATCGCGGCGATAGGAATTGAGGAGCAGCTCCGCTGCGTGGAACTCTTGCTGCAAACGCTGTTTCTTGGCGGCAAGCGCCTCCCGCTGCGGCAGCCACTCCGCGGCCGCGCGGTAGGCGGCCTCGTCCGCGAACTGAGCCTCCTTCAGGGCGGCGGCAAGCTCCCGCTCCGCCGCAGCCAGGGCGGCCTCCTGGGTTTTCTCGAGGGTTTGCGCGCGCTCCAGCAGCTGTTGCTGGCCCTTCTGCTCGTTCCGGCAGCGCACGAGCTCGGCATCTGCGTTCCGGCTGCCCGTGGCGAGTTTCTCCTTATCGCCACGGATGCGCTGCTCCCGCGCGTCAGCGGATTCATCCCCCCATTGGGTGGCCTTCCTTTCGAGAAGCACCTTCAGCTCGGCGTCCCTGGCACTGGCCTGCTCCGCCTTGGCCTGGAGCAAATCCCTCGCGGCCTTGGAGGCTGCCTCCTTTTCCACGGCGGTGGCCTCCAGGCCGGCCAGCTCCTTCTCTCCCTTGGCCACCGCATCATTGGCTGCAGTGTACTCCGCGGCGCGTTTTTCCAATCCATCGACCAAGGCGCAGACGGCGGGCAGATTGTCGGGCAGCTTTGCGGCGAAGGGCCGCGCCTCGGCATGCAGGGCATCCCGCTTCTCCGCCTCCACGGCGAGTTTCTCCAGAGCCGCGATGCGTGCATCCAGCTTCTCCACGCGCCCCATGGTCCCGGCCAGTTCGGCAGCTTTCGGCTCCGAATGTTCCGGAATCGTCTCCATGGTCAGCTCCAGCGTGGACAGCGGGCCGAAGAACGATTCGCACAGCTTCTCATACTCCGCCCTGGCCTTGTCCAAAGCTTCGCGCGCCCCTGCCAAATCCCGCCGGTGGCGGTCGTGGCGGGCCTGCACGTCCTGCAGCTCAAGCTTGGCGGCTTCGAGCTTCTCCTGTGCCGCGGCGAGGGCGCCCGCCTCCAGGGCCTGGCGGTGTTCGCCAGGGGTGGCGGCACCGCAGCACGGGCAGCACTCCAGCTTGCCTTCCTTGAACTTCACGTACAGCTCGTCCAGCTTCTCCTGAAGGTTTGCGCGGGCGCGCGTGAGGTTCAGCGCCTCGGTGCGGTCGTTCACCATCTGCAGGGCGTCTTCCAACGAGGGCAGCGTCTCCTGCTCCAGCTTGGCCAGGGTTTCCCCGGCAAGTTGTTTGGCGTTCGTCTTGTTTCGCAAATCAGTCTCGTGCTGCGCCAGGAATTGCCAGGCATCGTGCATGCGGCGGAGCTGTTCAATAGAGCGCCCGGCCAGGAGCCCGTCGCGCTCCGGGCGCAGTGCGGCAAGCTCGGCGGCCACATCCGGGGTGGCGGGGACATCCCCATCCGCGGCTTGGGCGCGTTGCCATTCCTCCAGGCGCACGCGGACCGCCGGCAGTGCGGCGCCGAGCTCCTTGTCGGCCAACCGCTCCCGGAGTTTCCCGCGGTTTTCGGCGAGTCGCGTTTGCGCCTGCTCGAAAGCGTCCCCGGCCTTGCCGTGCTGCAGCTCGGCCTGTTTGGCGGCCGCATCTGCGCCCTTGGCATCGGCGCGGGCCTGGGCTGCGGCCTGCCGCGCGAGAGCGATTTCCTGCTCCAGCGGGCGAAGCTCATTGGCGATGCGCACCAGCTCCGCCTCTAGGGCAGGGGACTTATCATCCATCTCCCTCTTGGCGGTTTGGGCATTCTCCTTGGCCTGCTGCACGGCGGGGGTGAGCCTTTGCACCTCCGCATCAGCATGCTGCACCTCGTTGCGCGTGGCGGCGAGTGCGTTTTTCTTCTCCTCGCGCACGGTGAAGCTCTGCTGTACCCCGGCGGCCCGCTCCGCCGCCAGCAGGTGCGCATGGTCAGTACCGGAGAGGAAATCCTCGTTCGCCTTCCGCGCCGCCCCCAGGGCATCGCCTGCCTTGGCGGTCTTTTCGGTGAGCTCGCCGATGCGCTTCAGCCAGTTGGCGGCTGCCTTCAGTTCGTCCGCCTGCGCAGACAGCTCATCCCTTTTCCGCTGCAGCCCGTCCCGCGCCTTTTCATGCTCCTTGCGGATTGCATCGGGGAGGGTTTCCTGCGGGTGTCCCGCTTCCAAGCCCCTCTTCTTCTCGGTGCAGGTGTCCACCACCATGTCGCCGATTTTCTGGTAGATTTCCGTGCCGGTGATGGTGGTGAGCACCTGCGCGCGCTCCGTTTCCCCGGCTTTCAGGAAGGAGGCGAACTCCCCCTGCGCCAGCATCATGCAACGCTTGAAATTCTCGAACGTCAGCCCGGTGATGTCGTGCACACCCTGTTTGACCGAGGTGATAGAGCCCGCCAGGGTTTGGGCCGTGCCGTCGTCCCCAATGCATTCCAGCTTGCGTTTCCACTCGCCGAACGGGGTCTGGGCATTTCCCCTGGTGCGTTTCTGCTCGGCGCTCACGGCATAGCGCTTGCCGCAGTGGGTGAAAGTGACGCGCGCCGTGCAGGCCTTGCAGCCGTGGGTCATCAGTTCGTTGCGCTCCTTGGTCACGCCGCTCTGGCGCGCCGTTTCCCCGTACAGGGCGAAGCTGATGGCATCCAGCAGGGTGGTCTTGCCGGCCCCGGTGGGCCCGGTGATGACGAAGATGCCGTCGCCCGCCAGCGCGGGGTCGGTGAAGTCGATGGTGAATTTCCCGGCGAGGGAGTTGATGTTTTCGAATTCGAGTTTATCTATCTTCATAGGGGGTGGTTCAGTGGATGTTGGAAAGGACGGACTCGAAGAGGGCTGCGACCTTGTTGCGGTCTTCCTCCTCCAGGGCGAAATCCTTCAATTTCAGCTTGAAGACGTCATTCGGGGACATCTGCCGCAGACGCACATCCCCGTCAATCGTGTCGCCGGGATTTCCGGCGTTGGCGGCCATGCGCTTGAGGCGGTAGACGGGGATGGCGGCGGCGTGTTGCTTGAGCAGCTCCTCAATCTCGGTGCGTGTGATATCGGTGGCGGAGTACTCCAGCTGGAGCCACACGGGCTTGCCTTGGTCCCCGGCTTCCGCGGCCAGGCTTTGGATGAGCTGCTCCACCTCCGCGCGGTTGGCGCATTGGGCGGTGCGGAAGAGGGTGAACTCCGGCACGGGGATTTCCCGCACGGCGCCGTCCTCCCACACCAGCACGCGGTGCGGGTGGGCGGCCTCGTCCATGCCCATGGCCAGGGGGCTGCCGCAATAGCGGATGCGGCCGTCGCCGTATCCCTTGTGGATGTGGCCCAGTGCCACGTAGTCGAACACCGGGGAGAAGATGCCCTCCTGCACCGCCTCAAGCGTGCCGGTGACAATGGTGATTTGGCGGGTGGAATCCGTGGCGGGCACGTTGCTGACGGCCAGGTGGCCCATGGCGATGACGGGGCAGCCGGGGTGGGCGGCCTTCCACTCGTCGGCCAGCTCGGCCACGTGGTCGTACACGGCCTTGATTCCGTTCACGTAGGAGTTTTTGCGGCCCTCCTCGTCGTCCACGTCGGCCTTCACGGAGACCTCGTTCACGCGCAGGAAGGGCACGGCGCACACCAGCCCCAGCGGCTGGCCGTCCGCCCCGGGTATCTCCACCAGGCAGCTCGCCGCCGTCTCCACGGTGAGATTGGTGACCACGTGCGCATGGTGGAGCTCGAGCAGCGGGCGGGTCACGCCCAGCTGGGTCACGCCGTCGTGGTTGCCGGCGGTCACGATGACGGTGCCGCAGCCCGCCGCGTGCGCCTTGCTCAGGAAATCACAGTACAGCTGCTGGATCTGGTCGCTGGGTGTGGTGTTGTCGAAGACGTCCCCCGCCAGCAGGAGGGCATCCGGCTTCTCCTCCTCCACGATACGCAACATATACTGGATGAAGGCGTTGAATTCATCCTTGCGGCTGCTGTCCATGAGGCGGTTGCCGAGATGCCAGTCTGATGTGTGTATTATCTTCATAAGATGGTTGGATATGGGTAAATGGTTTAGTTTAGGTTACTTTCCCGTTGCCTGGCGCCAGACGGACCAGGCGATGAGGAAGCGCAGGGCCGCCGCGAACGCCATGCCCCAGGTCACGCAGATGGTGAGCTTGGCTTTGCTGGACAGGCGGCGGTTGGCCGCCACCCCCAGGAAGCACGCCCCCTGCAAAACAGCGGAAATTATCATAGATAACCCCGCTTTCACACCCAAAAACGCCAGGATTAGCGCTATCGGCTGCAGAAATGCGAACAGGAGGGTCAGCGGGTCGGAGTAGTCGGCCAGCCACGCCACCACCGCACTGGGAATCATGACGCAAAGCAGGAGTGTAATCTTGGGAGCTTTGCTGTATCTTTCCTCCCGTGTGGGTATCAGCATGACTGGAGACAGGCTACCACACCCCGGGGGAAAAGTCAAGCGCAAAATCACTCTGCATGGGCATTTTTCAGCTAGAGACGGACTACACGCCGTCGGGCGACCAGGAGCAGGCCATCGCCAAGCTCCTGAAATCGCTGGATGCCGGCAACAAGCACCAGTGCCTGCTGGGGGTGACGGGCAGCGGCAAGACGTTCACGATGGCGAACATCATCGCGGCGCAGGACCGCCCGGTTCTGGTGCTCTCCCACAACAAGACCCTCGCCGCCCAGCTATACTCCGAGCTGAAAGCCTTTTTCCCGCACAACGCGGTGGAGTATTTCGTCTCCTACTTCGACTACTACCAGCCGGAGGCCTACATCGCCAGCACGGACACCTACATCGAGAAGGACAGCGCCATCAACGACGAAATCGACCGCCTGTGCCTGAACGCCATGCGCTCGCTCCTGCTGCGGCGGGATGTCATCGTGGTGGCCAGCGTGTCGTGCATCTACGGCCTGGGCTCGCCGGAGGACTACCGCAACCTCACGCTCTCCATCCGCGAGGGCCAGCAGATGGACCGCGACGCGATGATCTCCTGCCTGGCGGAGCTGCTGTTCGAGCGCAACGACTACGACTTCGACCGCGGGCGATTCCGCGTGCGCGGCGACGTGGTGGAAATCTACCCGGCGCAGAGCGACGGCGAGGCCATCCGCGTGGAATTCTTCGGCGACGAGATCGACCGCATCTCGCTCATCGACGCCGGGACCGGGCGCGTGGTGGAGCGCATGCAGAGCTACCTCTTCTTCCCCGTCAAGCAGTACGTCTCCGCCCCGGAGAAGCGCCTGGCCGCCATCAAGAACATCCGCCTGGAGCTGGCGGAGCGCGTGGCCTGGTTCGAGCAGCAGAACAAGCTCATCGAGGCCCAGCGCCTCAAAATGCGCACAGACTACGACCTGGAGCTCATCAACGAGATCGGCTTCTGCAAGGGCATTGAGAACTACTCGCGCCACCTGGCGGGCCGCGCCCCCGGCTCCACCCCCTCCACCCTGCAGGACTACTTCCCGGAGGACCACCTCACCATCATCGACGAGTCCCACGCCACCGTGCCGCAAATCGGCGGCATGTACGAGGGCGACCGCTCCCGCAAGCAGGTACTCGTGGACCATGGCTTCCGCCTGCCCAGCGCGCTGGACAACCGCCCGCTGCGGTTCGACGAGTTCATGGCGCGCCAGAAACAGCTGGTGTACATGAGCGCCACCCCCGGGCCCTTCGAGTACGTCAACTGCGTGCCCGGCAACAAATCGTACATCCCGGTGCTCAAGGCCAAGCGCGGCAACACCCATGCCCGCAGCCAGAAGGCCAGCCAGGCCGTCACCAAGGCCCCGGAGGGCTTCAAGGGCGTCTTCTTCCACCAATTGTCGGAGCTGCGCGTGGACCCGCACCCCAGCTCCGCACCTGTGGATTCCTTCAACCCGAGCGGGCTCGGTCAGCCGCTCATCGTGGAGCAGCTCATCCGCCCCACCGGCCTGCTGGAACCCAAAATCACCCTGCTGCCGCTGGACGGGCAGATCGACAAGACCATCGAGCTGTGCCGCCAGCGCGTGTCCGTGCGCGAGCGCGTGCTGGTCACCACCCTCACCAAGCGCACCGCGGAGGATTTGACCGACTACCTCCGCAACGTGGGCCTGCAGGTGGAGTACATCCACGCAGACGTGGACGCCATCGAGCGCGTGGAAATCCTGCGCAAGCTGCGCTCCGGCAAGGTGGACATCCTGGTGGGTATCAACCTGCTGCGCGAGGGCCTGGACCTGCCGGAGGTCTCCCTCGTCTGCATCCTGGATGCCGACAAGGAGGGTTTCCTGCGCAACGAGACCAGCCTGGTGCAGACCGCCGGACGCGCCGCGCGGCACGTCCACGGCGAATGCGTGCTCTTCTGCGACGAGCTCACCGATTCCATCAAGCGCCTCGTGCAGGAGTCCGACCGCCGCCGCGCCACCCAGATGGCCTACAACACCGCCCACGGCATCACGCCCCACACCGTGGCCCGCGCAGACCAGTCAACCCTCCGCCTCTACACCCCGGACGAGAAGGACGAGGAATCCGGCCTGCTCATGGCCGCCGAGGACGAGGAGGACACCGCCGCCGCCATCCGCCGCCTGGAGAAGGAGATGAAGGAGGCCGCCGCGCGCCTGGATTTCGAGGTCGCCGCCGTCCTGCGCGACAAAATCAACCTGCTGCGTCATACGGACAGGTAAAGGTCTTGCGCGGCACGTGGGCGTGTGGTATGGTTCGCGCCGCAAAATGCCGGATGAAACACACACAGCGCCGTACATCTTTGTGCGGGAGGGCGGATTGCCCGACTTGCCGGAGCGTGACGGGGTGGTGAGCCTGATGACCCGCGAGCTGGCGGGCATGATGGGCATCGCCGATGCCGAGGCCGCGGTGGCCGCCGCGCTGGAGCGCGAACATCTGGAGCCCACCTTCGTTTCCCAGGGGCTGGCCGTTCCCCACGGCCGCATCCCCGGCCTGGCGCGCCCCGGCGTGTACGCCGCACGTTCCGCCCAGGGCGTGGACTGGGATTTGGGGCGGGCCAACTTCGTCATCCTCCTGCTGGTGCCGGAAGAGAGGCCGGAAGTGCATCTCGGCCTGCTGCGCGATTTGATGCGCTGGCGCTTCCGCCTGGGGGAAAACGCCCCCGCCCTGCTCAACGCCCCGGAAGCGGACTACCTGCAATCCCTGCAGGAGGCCATCCGTTGACCCCGCCCAACCAGAAGAGATGTACAAAGTACAATGTACAATGTACAAAGTGGGAAATTAGGCGCGGCGTTCGCCGCGCGGGGAGGAAGCCGGCCCTCCACACAGACAAGCGCGGCGCGGTCTTTGCCGCGCATTTTGCGGTTGAGCCTCAGCTCGGTTTGTGCTATGCTCCCGCCTTATGGAACGCATTGACCACCGCGGGCTGGATGCCATGCGCCCGCTTGAATTCGTATTGAACGTGGCGCCGCACGCCACGGCCTCCGTGCTCTCCTGTTTCGGCAACACGCGCGTGATTTGCGCGGTCACCATTGAAGAGGACGTGCCGCGCTGGATGAAGAACCAGCACGTGCCCGGCGGCTGGCTCACCGCGGAATACTCCATGCTGCCGTATTCCACGCTGGACCGCAAGAAGCGCGATATCGCCAGCGGCAAGCAGGACGGACGCTCCGTGGAGATCCAGCGCCTCATCGGCCGCTCGCTGCGCGCCGTGATGGACCTGGAGGCCCTGGGCGAGCGCACCGTGTGGGTGGACTGCGACGTGCTGGAGGCGGACGGCGGCACGCGCACCGCCAGCATCACCGGCGCCGCCGTGGCCCTGGCCATCGCCCTCAACAAGCTGGTGGCCGCCGGCGCGCTGGAGAGAAGCCCCATGAAGCAGCTCGTCTCCGCCGTGTCCGTGGGCAAGCTGCAGGGCACGCCCCTGCTGGACCTGTGCTACGTGGAGGACAAGGATGCGGAGGTTGACATGAACGTGGTGCTCACGGAGCGCGGGGAGTACGTGGAGGTGCAGGGCTCCGGGGAGGAGGCCGTGTTCACGGCGGACGAGATGGCGCAGATGCTGGCCCTGGCCGGCAAGGGCGCCGCGCAGATCACCGCCGCCCAGAGGGAGGCCATTGCCCGCGCCGATGCCGTGGGGGAGGACGATTTCAACTCATTGCGCGAGTTTTTCTCCAAAAACAGCAAATAAGCTGTTGAATTCACAGGCGGACACTCGTTCCCAAGACCGTGGGGGCGAGTGTCCCCGTGTTTAACTGTAATTACTAACAATAAACTAAGCAATATGAAGACAGCATTACTTATCTCTGTTCTGGCCGCTCTTCCCATGCTTGCCCAGCAGCCGCAGGGTGCTCCCCAGGCTCCGCAGGCGCCCGCTCCCATGCAGGCTCCCCAGGCAGTCCAGCAGCACCGCCACGGCCACCACATGGGCCAGCCCGGGCAGCGCCACCAGTGGCAGGGTCAGCGTCCCGGCCAGCGCCCCCAGTGGCGTCAGCAGGGCCCGCAGCAGCGCCCGCAGGTGGCTCCCAAGGCCCCCCAGCGCCCGCAGTGGGCCAAGCAGGCTCCGCAGCGTCCCGCCTGGGGCAAGCAGATGCCGCAGCGCCCCCAGCAGTGGGGCAAGAAGGCTCCGCAGCGTCCCGCTTGGGGCAAGCAGGCTCCCAAGGCCCCGCAGCAGTGGGGCAAGCAGCGCCCGCAGGTGGCCCAGCAGCTGATCCAGCAGTGGCGTAAACTGACTCCGCAGCAGCGCCAGGCCGCTGTGCAGCAGATTGCCAAGCTTGTGAAGATGGCGCACCAGCGTCACCAGCAGGTTGCCGGCAAGCAGATGCCGCAGCGCCCGCAGTGGGGCAAGAAGGCCCCGCAGCGTCCCGCCTGGGGCAAGAAGCAGGCTCCCCGCCGCCACCACATGGCTTGGGGCAAGCAGGCTCCCCGCCATCAGGCCTGGGGCAAGAAGGCCCAGCGTCCCGCTTGGGGCAAGTGCTGCGGCAAGAAGGCTCCCGCCTGGGGCAAGCGCTGCGGTAAGCAGGCTCCCCGCCGTCACCACATGACCTGGGGCAAGAAGGCTCCCGCTTGGGGCAAGAAGGCTCCCCGCCACATGGCTTGGGGCAAGTGCCAGAAGTGCTGCAAGAAGCAGGCTCCCCGCCGCCACCACATGGCCTGGGGCAAGCAGGCTCCCCGCCACA
>JAKSOU010000044.1 GCA_024405435.1 Akkermansia sp.
CCAGCGCTGTTTTGTGTCTCCTATGCATGGTGTAGAATCCTTTGTTTCTCTTTCAATATCCTGTTACACCCCTATTAAGCCACCCGAAGCCCAAATGCACAATCAAAAATGATTTTTTTCAAAAAAGTGGGCGCGCATGGCTGGGTGGATTAGCGCCAACGCTCCGGGCTGGGAGCGCTGGAACACTCGGAAGCCGGAGCCTTCACCAGCGCGGCCACCGTCTCCACATCCGGCAGATTGATTAGCCCGCGTATGGGGCCGCCGTCCAGGGCGTAGGAGAGGGGATTTCGGAGCTCCTCGTCGGCTCTGTCGAGACCCTGTTGACCGTACTGCAGATACGTGACCCCGAGTGAGGGGCCGTCATCCTCGTAAACGATGCTGCCTCTGCCGTTCTTCCCGCGCTCAATGCTCACGTAGTCGTGCACGTCCCAGGATTTGACCTTGAAACGGAAAAGCCCCCTGGTGAGGACGATGCTGCGGCGGTTGGTCACGGCGTACACCTTCAGGAAGCGCTGGGCCAGCACGCGAACCATCTCCAAAAGGACGATACTGAAGCAAACGACCAGAATGAGCGGGTACGACCTGCCTAACCAGCCAACAGCCATGCCTGCTGCCAGCAGTACGGCAAGCCGGCGCAGGTCCGGTTTGGGGCGGCCGAGCCACAGCAGGCGCTCCCCGTCCCGCAGGGTTTTGTTGATGCGGCACCGCTCCGCGTCCGTTGCGCGGATACTTTCCCACAGGCTGGCTGAATCAGGGTGCATGGTTGTCAAATCACTTCCCGGTTGGCTAAATCTCATACCCCTATTAAGCCACCCCAAGCCAAAATGTACGACAAAAAATGCATTTTTTTCAAAAAAAGTTGCCATGGGGGAGGGTGCATGGCTGGGTGGATTAGCGACAACGCTCCGGGCTGGGAGCGCTGGAGCACTCGGAAGCCGGAGCCTTCACCAGCGCGGCCACCGTTTCCACGTCGGGCAGGTCGAGCAGGCCTGCCGGATATGAGGAGCGGCGGGTATGCCGGTATTCGTATATGATACTGCCTGCGCCGTTCTTGCCGCGCGTGATTTCCTGGTAGTCTTGCGCATCCCAGGCATCGAGCATGTAGTGGAAAGGCCCGCGGATGAGGGCGATGGCACGGCGGTTGGTCACGGCGTACACATCGCAGCGGCCAGCCCACAGCCGAGGCAGCAGAGAGGCGATACCGGTGAGCGGCAGCAGGGCAATTGCTGTGAAAAGGAGCAGGCTGAACCAGGGGGGATCCTGCATGTTGACGTTGCTGAAGAACGGCCACAGCATGGACAACCAGAAGTAGTAGAAGACTACGGCAAACACCAGAGCCCCCCAAGTCGCCAGCTGCTTGCCGGTGCCGGGCTTAGGGCGGCCCAGCCACAGCAGGCGCTCGCCGTCCCGCAGGGTTTCGTTGATGCGGTGGCGCTGCTCATCCGTGGCACGGATACTTTCCCACAGGCTGGCTGAATCAGGGTGCATGGTTGTCAAATCAGTTCCCGGTTGGCTAAATCTCACGCCCTATTAAGCCACCCGAAACCCAAATGCACAACAAAAATGCATTTTTCCCAAAAAAAGTTGCCACGGGGCGGTGTGGGCGTGCGTAACCAATCACGCCCTCATTCTCCCAGGGCTTGCTGGGCGGCGTGCAGGGCGTTGCCTTGGGGGGAGGTGAGGACGGGGAAGGTGGCGGTGGGGAAGGCTTGCTGGATGGCATCCACGGCATCGTCCATCTCCGCGGTGGTGGAGACGGCTTCTCCGTTGTTGGTGACGGTGGCGGAGGTGGTGGCGGCAGCGGTCGCGGCACCGTTTTTCAGCTCTGCGAGCTTGCGGTCCAGGTACACCTGCCAGCGGGGGAGGTAGTAGTGGCGCATGGTTTCCGAAAACTCGCGGTGGGCGTAGTCGTTGAGCGGGGAATTCTCGGGGGCCCAGGTGGTGATGAGGCGGCGGAGGGCTTGCACCATCTGGGCGCGGGCCTGCGGGTTGTCGCCCGCGCGGTCGGCGGCGCCCTTCTCGTATGCGCCGAGCAGGAAGAACTCCGAAGTGGCGAGGACGTCCGCGCTTTGGCGTATCAGCTCCAAAAACTCCCCGCTGTGGCGCGCGAATGCGGCGGTGTCGTGTGTCATGTGGTCCGTCTCCAGCTGCCGCAGCAGCGGGCGTGCGCGGTCGGCCAGCACCTGGCGCGCGAGGTCCGCCAGATCGTAGCGGAAGGTGGGCAGGGCGTCCAGATGGTGCTCCCGACCCGCCGCGAGCATGAGGCGCGCGGCCTGCTCCACCAGCGCGGGGTCGTAGTAGGGGGTGGAGGAGGCCCAGGTTGACACGCGCTGCGCGTGCAGGGAGGGGCGGGCGCAGAGGATGTTCTCCAGCCCGCCCTCGCGCATGCCGGTGGGGTTGTAGACGCTGTCGGCCAGCAGGGAGAGGGCCTGCACCTGGCGGGCATCGTCCACGCCGTATCGGGAGCGGGCGTAGTTGCGGATGAATTCATCACGGTTGATGACCCCGCTTGCGCGGTTGATGCGCTCGGTGAGCAGGGCATCGTAGAGCGGGTTGGTCTCCAGCCCCTCGGAGAGCATGCCGATGCCCTCGAACGGCACGGGGTTCTCCAGCAGTTTGAACCCGCCGTACATCACCTGCTTGCCGCCGAAGTTGGCCAGCTCGCACCAGATATGCGGGAAACGCAGCACCTGCGGGCGCGCCAGACGTGGGTGGTCGCGGTAGTACGGGTCGTGGTCCGGGGAAAGGTCCTTGTCCAGCAGCAGGATGGTGGTCAACTTGGGGTCGAGCCCCGCCAGCAGCATGGGCATGGGGTTGTGCCCCCACGCCTGCAGGAACCAGGTGCTGCCCGGCGAGGCCGCCTGCATGCGGCGCTGAATCATGGTGGCGGCGAACCGCAGGTTGCAGTCGGCAATGTTGCCGCCCTCGTGGAAGAGATCGCCGCAGAAGGCGGTGGCGCGGTAGCCGTAGTGCTCCTCCAGCAGCTGATACCAGCGCGCGGCCAGTTGCGGGAACGCGGTGGACACGGGATCCAGCACGGCGGGGCGGTCGTATCTCGACACCCACTTGCCCTGCGGCAGCACGCGGCCTCCCGCGCGCCTGGCGGAGACGAAGTGCGGCAGGAACCCGGTGTAGCCCTGCAGCACCGGCTCCAGGCCCAGCTCCCGCGCGCGCTGCACCAGGAACTTGCCCAGCTCGGCCTCGCGGCGGATGATGTCGGGATGCACGGGGCCGCCCTCGCCCTCCAGGTTGCCCATGTGCCACCAGGCGGCGTACACGGGGCTGGCGATGAAGCTCTCAATCTCCTGCGGCGTGCAGCCCAGCCCGGTGAGGAAATCCTGCCACACGGACTCCAGCCCGGAGGTCACCAGCACGTAGCGGTAGCCGCACAGCGCCAGCAAATCCAGCTCGCGCTCCCAGCGGGCGCGGTCCCAGTGCGCGCCGCTGTAGCTGAGCGTGCAGTAGTTGAACGCAAAGTTTTTCTGCGGGGCGGGGGGCAGCACCACGGGCTCCTGCGGCAGCACAAAGCGCGCGGCGCTTGCGTTGTCGCCGTTGCGGGAGAGATGCACCCCGGCGATGTTTCGCAGATAGTACCCGTAGGCGCGCAGGCACTCGCGGCGGTTGGGCGCGGTCACGCGCAGGCGGCCGTCATGCGAGTCCAGCGCAGCGGGAGTGTCCGCGATGCGGAACTCCACCCGGCCCGTCCATTGCGGGGTGACGCGCGCCACCGCCTCCATAAGCGGAGCAAGCTCCCCTTGCGAGGGAGCTTGCGCGTAGATGGCGGCGGGCATGGCTAGGGCCGCCAGCAGGCTGGCTTGATAGCCGGTCATTCGATAGCGTTATTTCCAGGAGCGGACGTTGGTCACGTTGTCGGCGTTGTCGTCCTCGTTGCTCAGGCCGTCGCCCTTGCCGTCGCCGCCCAACGAGAAGATGTCGAAATCCGGGTTCACGCCCTTGCCGGGCTTGCCCTTGGAGTTGTCCTGGTCGAACCCGAGGCGGTAGCGGTAGGTGTTGCCCCAGGGGTCCTGCACCACCCAGAGCTTCTTGTTGCCCTTGTCCGTCTTGACCTTCATCTTGATGACGGGGATGCCGTCCAGCTCCTCATGCGCCTTGGTGTCCTTGATAACGGCGAATGCGGTGCAGTACGGGGGCAGGGTGACCCCCGCCTCCTGGTCCGGCACGCCGTCGTTGTCCTTGTCGCGGTACAGGGCGGAGAAGAGCGTGTGGGAGCTCGCCTCGTCGCCCTTGCCGTCCGGCAGGCTGCCGGCGTTGTCGGAGCGGTAGGCGTTCATGCCGGACTCCAGCAGGGCGATCTGGTTCTGTGCGGTGTTGAGCAGCTTCTTGTTGTTGATGTATCCTCGGACCTCCAGCAGGATGGTGGAGAGCAGTGCGAGGATGGCGATGCAGATGAGGATCTCCACCAGGGTGAAGCCGCCGCTGCCTTTGTTGACGCGCAATTTCATGGGGGTTAGACGGTTTCGATGATCTTCATCATCGGCATGAACATGGCGAGCACGATGGAGCCCACCACCACGGCGAGGAACACAATCATGAGCGGCTCCAGCATGGCGGTGAGGGCGGTCACGTTGTTGTCCACCTCCTCATCGTACACATCGGCCACCTTCATGAGCATGTCCGGCAGCTGGCCGGTTTCCTCGCCCACGTCCACCATGGAAATCATCATCGGCGGGAACACCGTGGTCGAGGTCATCGGCGTCACGATGGACTCGCCTTCGCGCACCGCATCGTGAATCTTCGTCACGGCGTCGGACACCACCACGTTGCCGGCCGTGTCACGCGTGATGAGCAGGGCCTGCAGGATGGGCACGCCGGAGGACACCAGCGTGCCGAACGTGCGGGAGAAGCGGGCCACGGCGCTCACCTTGATGAGCTGGCCGAGCTTGGGCAGCTTCAGCAGGAAGGTGTCGATGGCGCGGCCGCCCTTGGGCGTGCGCTTCCAGATGCCCAGGCCGACGATGGCCAAACCGACGAGGATGAGCACGAACACGGCGTTCGGGATGAAGGGCACCACATCGCACGCCATGCAGTTGTCGGAGAAGTTGAACACGAACTCGGAGAGGGCGGGCAGCTCCATGTTCTGGCTCTCGAACATGCCCTTGAACTTGGGCACGATGACGAGCATGAGGAACACCAGGATGCCCACCGCAATCGTGAGGATGATGCAGGGGTAGACCATGGCGGAGGTGATCTTGCCGCGCAGCTTGTTGGCCTTTTCCTGGTACTCTGCCAAGCGCTTGAGCACCACCTCCAGCACGCCGCCCAGCTCACCGGCCTTCACCATGTTCACGAACAGCTTGTTGAACAGGCGCGGGTACGCCGCCAGAGCCTCCGAGAACGTGGCGCCGCCCTGCACGGCCTCGCCCAGGGCCTCGATGGTGGCGCGCAGGTTGGGATTCGGCTCCTGCTTGCCCAGCACGGTCAAACTCTGCAGCAGGGGAAGGCCCGCATCGATCAGCGTGGCGAGCTGGCGCGTGAAAATCATCAGCTCGCGCTGCTTCACGGGGGCACCGGCGCGGCCGCCGCCCTTGCCCTTCTTGTTCACCACGGGGCCGCCGCTTTTGGCTTCCTTCTTCTTCTGCTCGGCGGCCTTGGCGGCGGCGTTCTTGGCGTTGGTTTCCTCGCACTCGCGGACCAGGAGGCCCTTGGCGCGAATTTCCTCCATGGCGGCTATCTTGTCTGCCGCCGTGATGAACCCGGTGGATTCGTTTCCGTTCTGGTCAAGCGCGGTGTACTTGAAATTTGGCATGTCAGTTTGGTGGTTATGGAAAATCCGTTAATAATATGCTAGCAAAATGCGGGGAGGCAGTCAAGCCATTAGGAGCATGTCTCCCAAAGATTTTGAGAGCGCACTCCAGCCTCGGCGGAGACGCGGCCTCCTAATCCTAATCCTAATCCTAATCCTAATTTTGCCATTAGGTGTACTTGAGCACCTCCTCGATGGTGGTGTTGCCCTCGAAGATGTTCTGGATGCCGTCCTCGCGCAGGGTGCGCATGCCCAGCTCGATGGCCTTCTGCTTGAGCACCAGGGAGGGCACGTTCTCCGTGATGAGCTCCTTGATGGGGTCGGACACGTTGAGCAGCTCGTGGATGCCCTTTCGGCCCTTGTACCCGGTGCCGGCGCACTTCTCGCAGCGCGCGCCCGTGTAGAACTTCTGCTGGCCGATGAGGCTCGGGCTGATGCCCAGCTGCATCAGCAGCGCGTTGCTCGGCTGGTACGCCGTCTTGCAGTACGGGCAGATGGTGCGAACCAGGCGCTGCCCCAGCACCCCCAGCAGCGTGGCCGCCAGCAGGAACGACTGCACGCCCATGTCGATGAAGCGCGTCACCGCGCCCGCCGCGTCGTTCGTGTGCAGGGTGGAGAGCACCAGGTGGCCCGTCAGTGCCGCCTGGATGGCAATCTGCGCCGTGTCCGTGTCACGGATTTCGCCCACCAGGATGCGGTCCGGGTCCTGACGCAGGAAGGCACGCAGCACGCGGGGGAAGGTGACGCCGATTTGCTCGTTGATGGGCACCTGGACGATGCCGTCGATGTCGTATTCCACGGGGTCCTCAGCGGTGAGGAGCTTGGAATCGATGGTGTTGACCTCTCGGAGCGCGGCGTAGAGGGTGGTGGTCTTACCGGAACCGGTGGGGCCGGTGACCACGAAGATGCCGTTGGGCTTGGCCACGGTGTCCAGGATGTACTCGTGGATGTGCGGGGCAAGGTTGAGCTTGTTGAGGTCCAGCACGATGTTGTTGCGGTCCAGCACGCGGAGCACCACGGATTCGCCGTACTGGGTGGGCAGGGAGTTCACACGCATATCCACGCGGTTCTCGCCCACCTTCATCACGATTCGGCCATCCTGCGGCACGCGGCGTTCCGCGATGTTCATGCCGGCCATGACCTTCACGCGGGAAATCACGGGGTTGGCCAGGTGGATGGGCGGCGGCGCCATCTCGTACAGCGCGCCGTCCACGCGGTAGCGGATCTTGAATTCCTTCTCGAACGGCTCCAGGTGGATATCGGAAGCCTTCTCCTTGATGGCCTGCGTGATCACCAGGTTCACGAACTTGATGACCGGCGCCGCGTTCACCTCGTCCGCGCCGTCCTTGCTGGTCACGTCCATGCTGCCCAGCTCTTCCAGCAGGTCCGTCATCACCACGTCCGACCCGCCGTAGCACTCCGCGATGCGCGCGCGCACCTCGTAGTCCGGCGCCACGTGCATGTACACATCCTTGCCGGTGGCGATGCGCAGGTCGTCGATGGTCTGCGGGTTCAGCGGGTCCTCCAGGCACACGTACAGGCCCTCGCCGTCGCGGTACTCGATGGGCAGCGCGCCGTGCAGGCGGGCCTGGTGGGCGGGCAGCATGGCCAGCACATCCGGGGGCGGGGTGAAGTTGGCCAGGGAGATGTACTGCGCGCCGACCTCGTTGGCGATGATGCTCCAGAAGTCCTCCGGGGCGCCGATGATGCCGAAATCGATGAGTGTTTCCCACAGCTCCTTGCCGTTGGTGGACTGCTCCTCTGCCACCTCCTTGGCAACAGACTTGTCCAGCATGCCGTTGTTGACGAAAACGTCCAGTGTCGCTTCAATATTCATGATGGGGAAGGGGGGTGAGTGGTTTTAGCTGGCGTCGCCCGTGGTCACGCGGATAACCTCGTCCGGCGAGACAAGCCCGGCGAGCACCTTGCGGATGCCGTCCTCTCGCAGGGTGCGCATGCCCAGCTCGCGGGCGCGCTTGCGCAGCTGAGCGGAGGTGATGTTGGAGTTGATGAGCCCGCGCACATCGTCCGTCACCTGGAAAATCTCGAAGATGCCCATACGGCCCTTCATGCCCTTGCCGCGGCAGCGCTCGCAGCCGCCGGGGCGCGGCAGCTTGATGCCGTGCGTGATGTCGATGCCCAGCACGCGGGATTCCTTCTCCGTGAGCTGGCCGTCCACCTTGCAGTCGCACAGGCGGCGGCACAGGCGCTGCGCCATGATGGCGCGCACGGCGGATGCAATCAGGAAGCGGTCCACGCCCATGTCCGCGAGTCGCGCCACGGAGGACGGGGCATCGTTGGTGTGCAGGGTGGAGAGCACCAGGTGACCCGTCATGGCGGCCTGGATGGCGATACCGGCGGTCTCGCCGTCGCGAATCTCACCCACCATGATGATGTTGGGGGCCTGGCGCAGCATGGCTCGCAGGGCGGCGGCGAAGGTCATGCCGATTTCCGTGCGGATCATGACCTGGTTGATGCCGCTCATCTCGTATTCCACGGGGTCTTCTGCGGTGATGATCTTCTTGTCCGGGCGGTTCAGGCGGTTCAGGCACGCGTACAGCGTCGTCGTCTTACCGGAACCGGTGGGGCCCGTCACCAGAATGACGCCGTCCGGCAGGCCCACCAGGCGGTCGAACACCGCCTCGTCGTCGGACAGGAAGCCGAGCTGCTGCAGGCCGAGCGAGAGGGCGGACTTGTCCAAGATACGCATGACCACGGACTCGCCGTGGTTGGAGGGCACGGTGCTGACACGCAGGTCGATGTGCGTGCCGTCGCGCAGGTCCAGCTCGATACGGCCGTCCTGGGGCACGCGCTTCTCCGCGATGCTCATGGTGGAGCTCATGACCTTGAGGCGCGCCACGATGGGGGCCAGCAGCTTCTTGGGGTGGTTGATGATTTCGATGAGGCGGCCGTCCACGCGGTAGCGCACGCGCACGCGGTCAAGCATCGGCTCGATGTGGATATCGGACGCGCGCATGGTGTGCGCCTCGTTGAACATGTTGTCCACCAGCTCGATGATGGGCGCGTCGCCGTCGCCCTTCTTGAACTCCACCTTCTCGGGGTAGTACTTCTTCAGCGCATCGTCCATCTTCTTGGGCGACGCCACAAAGTAGCTCAGGTCGCGCTGCAGGAACTGCTGCATGCTGTCCATGTGCTCCATGTTGAACGGGTCGTCGATGGCCACCTGCAGCGAGAACCCGTCGTCGCCCAGCGGAATCATGCGCAGGCGGCGTGCCAGCTCGGCGTCCACCTGGGCAATCATGCCGGGGTCCACCTCGAAGGCGGCCAGGTCCACGTATTCCAGGCCGGTGTTGGCGGCGGCCACCTGTGCCACGTATTCGGAGGTGAGGTGGTTGTTGTTGATGAGGGATTCCACCACGCTGTCGCCCGGCAGCATCTGCTCGCGCGTGGCGTCTATGGTTTCCTGGGCTACGGCACCCGCCTCCACCAGGAGTTGAAGCAAGAAGTTTTCGTTTGTGTACACGGCTCTATGTCGAATATTGGTTCTGCGGCAGCCTGCCGCCCTATTCCGCGCTATTCTACACCACCCATCACGCCGCGTCAATCTTCCTTTGCCGCATTTCCCCCAAAAAAACGCCGATTTTTGCGGATACGCAGGCGGCCCGCCCCGCGTTTCCGCAGGACGGGCCGCATATTGTGGTTTTCCGGGCTTTAGTGGATGATGGGAGCCAGCGCCTGCAACAGCGCATCGGATCCGTAGCACTCCTTGGTCACCACCGCCACCAGCGCCGTGCGAAGCTCCGCCATGGCAGGCTTGGCCTGCTGAGAGAACAGCGCGCGCTGCGCGGCCGCGGCGTCCGGGGCCAGCTGCGGCAGGTCCTTGGAGGCCTGCATCAGCTCCTTGTTGTGCGCCACCAGCTTCGCCACCTTGGGGGCGGCGGCATCGGCGGTGGCCGTGTCGGTCACCCCCTTGAGGGCCTCGGTCAGCTCGTTCACGTTCGCGATAAGCTCCTTCACGAACGCGGCGTGCTGCGCCTCCGGCGTGGCGGCCTCCGCCGCAGGGGCGGGGGCGGGCGCTGCAGGGGCTTCCTGGGCAACGGCCGGCATGCCCATCAGCATGCCCGTAACGATTATGGATGCAATCTTCATGATAATCATTCCAATTTGTTGTCCCCACTCTACACCCGCGCGCCGCCACCTGTCAAGGTGGAAAATGCGCGCGCTGCGGAATGGGGCGGTGATAGGTTCCGCGCGGTTTCAGTCGCGGATAATATATCCCTCCTTGCGGGGCTTGGGCGGGATGGTGCCGCCTTCCGCGGCGTAGCCGAGAATGCAGATGCCCAGACCCTCCAGGGTGGGGGCCAGGTTCCACTTGGCGCGCAGGTCGCGCAACTCCGGGCGCTCGAACATCTCCTTGGCGCGGTTGATCCAGCAGGAGCCCAGCCCCACCGCGTGCGCGGCGTTCACCAGGTTGCCCATCACCATGCACGCATCCTGGATGGCGGTCTTGTATGCGGTGTCCGCAAACACGATGACCGCCGTGGGCGCCCCGTAGAAGGGATCCCGCTTGGTTTCCATGATTTCACCGTTGAGCCTGGAGAGGCGCGCCAGGGTGGTGGGATCCTGCACCACCACCATCACGGGGGACTGCGTGCCGTGCCCGGTGGGGGCGTAGGTGCCGGCCTCCAGCACTGCGGCAAGCTCTTCCTCCGCCACCTGGCGCGGCTCGTAGCGCCGGCAGCTGCGGCGCTCCTTCAAATCGATAAGGGTCTCTCTCATACGCCGCCCAGTATACCGCACGCCGTTCCAATTGCAAGGAGGAAAAAGAAACAGGCGGACGCTGAGGATATCCCCACGGTTTTCACCGTGGGGGCGGCCACGCCCGCCGACCTACCACGGAAAGTGCCCGACGGCCCCCGCAGGGGCGCACCGCTTGCGGTGCGGTAAGGGCACTTGGCCAGCCGCGCAGCGGCTGCCCGTAGGGCGAGCCACCAATGGGGTGGTGACGAGGCAACGCCGCCGAATGGCGGTGTGGATTCGGGGTCGGTTTGCCTACCAACCACCCCCTGTCTACGTTGAATCATAAAATTGAGCGCAGTGCAAAAAAAGCCCGCCCGGAGTTTGCCGGGCGGGCATGTGGGGTTGTGGATTGAAAATTACTGCTGACCTTCCGGGCCGGGGCCGATGGAGACGATGGAGGAGAGGGCTGTCTCCAGCTCCTTGCAGCCGTAGCAGGCGGGATCCATCATCATGAGTACGGCCACCTTGGCCAGACCCTTGGCAACGGTTTCCTCGGTGCCGTTCTGCTTGAGCTTTTCGGAGAGGGCCTGCTGGACCTCCTCGCTGGGCTGGCCGATGGCCTTGGATTCCTCCTCCACGGCCTTGATCTCCTCGAGAGCGGCCTGCACCTGGGGCACGGCGGCCTCGGCGGTGGCCTTGTCGGTCACGGGCTCCACGGCTTTGCCGAGCTCGGTGAGGGCGGCAATCTGGCGGTCCATCAGCTGGGAGAACTTGGCCATCTCTGCGGAATCGGCGAAAGCCGGGGCAACCATGACCACGGCGGCGAATACTGTAGCAATTGCGTTTTTAATCATATTTGGTATGGGGGTGAAGTGTTACTGCTGCATGGGGGCGAGGATGGCGGAGGGGGCCTGTTCCTCCTCCTCGTCGTATTCCTGCTCGTAGGCGGGGGCTTGCGGCTGTGCTGCGGGAGCGGCCTGTTCCTCTGCGGGCTGCGGGGTCTCCTCCGCGATTTCCTCCACGCTCACAATCTGGGCGAGTGTGTTGGAGAGGGCCTCCGAGCCGTACAGGGCCGGCTCCGCCTGCAGCAGGGATTCCAGTATGTCCGACAGCGTGTCGATTTCCTCCGTCTGGGCGATCTGCACGCCCACGAAATCCGCCAGCTCTTCGGAATTCTCCGCCAGGTCGTACAGCGGCAGGATGGTGGCGATCACCTGTTCCGCCTGCGGGGCGGCGGCATCCGCAGATGCCTTGTCGTGGATGCCCTGAAGCACGGCGGCCAGGTTGCGGTATCCCTCCAGGATGGCCTGGGCGGTCTGCTGGGCGGCGTTGTTCTGGGGGTTCACGGCCTCCGGCCGGGGCTGGGGCGTGGGTTGCTGCACCACAGGCTGGGGTTGCGGTTCGGGCTGCTGTTGCACCTGCGGCTGGGGTTCCGGCTGGGCCTGTTCCTCCGGCTGAGCCTGGCGGATGGTGACCACGGGGGCCAGGGCCTTGAGCATGGCCTCCGAGCCGTAGCAGGGGTTGGTGTTCATCAGCATGGGCATGAGCGCGTTCACCTGCGCCTGGCGCATCGCCTCGATATCCTGCGCGAAGTCCGGCGCATACCCGGCAAGGTCGTTGAGCAGCTTGAGCTGCACGATGATTTCGCCCACCTCGCGGGCGGCGGCATCGGCGGTCGCTTTGTCGGTCACGCCCTGCAGCACATCCACCAGGGCGTTTGTGGTGATGCCCATCTGGTTGATGATGCTCTGGGCGGCGGAGGCGGGGGCCTTCTGCTGCTGGGGTTGGGGAGCGGGCTGGGGCTGCGCGGGCTGCTGGGCGAAAGCGGGCAGGCAGGCTGCGGCCGCCACGGCAAGGATGGTTTTCGTCTTCATAATCGTGGTGCAGCGGGATTCGCTGCTTCTCTATTCTGTGTTATTTGCCCTTGGATGTCAAGCGGATAACGCGCCTACACCTCAACCTCGCGAATCCAGCCCTCCGGGCCCTCGATGCGCCCGTACTGGATGCCCGTCAGCGTATCGTACAGCTTCTGGCATACGGGGCCCATCTTCTCCATGCCGCTGGGCAGCATGATGTCCTTCCCGTGGTCGTGGATCCGCCCCACCGGGGAGAGCACCGCCGCCGTGCCGCAGAGGCCGCATTCCGCCATCTCGCGCACATCGTCCAGCGTGATGTGGCGCTCCTCCACCTCCATGCCCAGGATGTAGGCGGCCACGTGCATGAGCGAGCGCCGGCACACGGAGGGCAGGATGGTGCTGGACTTGGGTGTGACGAGCTTGCCGTCCTTGGTGATGAAGATGAAGTTGGCGCCGCCGGTTTCCTCCACGTAGGTGCGTGTGGCGGAGTCGAGGTAGAGGTTCTCGGTGAATCCCTGCCTATGGGCCTCCTCGATGGCGAAGAGGCTCATGGCGTAGTTGAGTCCGGCCTTGATGTGGCCGGTGCCGTGGGGCGCGGCGCGGTCGTAGTCCGACACGCGGATGCTGATGGGCTTGGCGCCGCCGCGGAAGTACGGCCCGGCGGGCGTGCCGAACACGCGGAACTGGAACTCAGTGGCCGGTTTCACCCCCAGCACCGCATCCGTGCCGAACATGAACGGCCGCAGGTAGAACGATGCCCCCGTGCCGTACGGCGGCACGTAGTCCGCATTCGCGCGCACCGTCTGCAGGATGGCATCCACAAAGCGCTCCTCAGGGAAGGGAGGCATCACCAGGCGCCGCGCGGATTCCACCATGCGCGCCGCGTTCAGCTCCGGGCGGAACGTCACCAGTCGCCCGTCAACCGTGCGGTAGGCCTTCAGCCCCTCGAAGATGGTCTGCGCGTACTGCAGCACGCCGGCGGACTCGCACAGCGTCACCGTGCCGTCCTCTGTCAGGCAGCCGTCGTCCCAGGAGCCGTCCTTGAAGTTGGAGACGTAGCGCTTGGGCGTCTTGATGTATCCGAAACCGAGATTCTTCCAATCGATGTTTTCCATGATGAGGTGATGCTAGATTCCCGCAGGTGAGCGCCTGCGCGCGGCATACCCTAACACACATGCCGCCGATTGTCAAATTTTCATTCCGAGCTTGCCCCGCCGCGCCCCTTGCGCTACAATGGGCGCGTAACTTTATTTTATCCACCATGAAAGTACTCATCACCGGCGGCGCCGGATTCATCGGTTCTCACATCGCGGAGCATTACCAGGGCATAGCGGACGAGGTTCGCGTGCTGGACAACTTCCGCACGGGCTACAAGAAAAACCTGGACGGCCTGAAGGTCACGCTGTTCGAGGGTTCTATCACGGACCGCGAGCTGGTGGCGAAGGCCATCGAGGGCGTGGACTACGTGTTCCACATGGCCGCTCTGGTGAGCGTGCCGGAATCCATGACCAAGATCCGCGAGTGCATCGACCTGAACGTGAACGGCCTGCTCGTGGTGTTGGAAGAGGCCGCCAAGGCCAAGGTGAAGAAGGTGGTGCTGGCTTCCTCCGCCGCCATCTACGGCGACAATCCTGTGGTGCCCAAGGTGGAGACCATGTACCCGGAGCCCAAGAGCCCCTACGGCATCACCAAGCTGGACGGCGAGTACTACCTGGAGATGTTCCGCACCACCGGCCAGGTCAACACCGGCGTCTGCCGCTTCTTCAACGTCTTCGGACCCCGCCAGGATCCCAAGGGCGCCTACGCCGCCGCCGTCCCCATCTTCATGGAGAAGGCCATCAAGGGTGAGGACATCACCGTCTTCGGCGACGGCGAGCAGACACGCGACTTCATCTACGTCAAGGACATCGTCGGCGGCCTCACCTACGTGGCCGAGCACCCGGAGGTCACCGGCGTGAACAACGTGGGCTACGGCGGCCAGATCACCATCAACAAGCTCGCTGAGGTCATCATCGAGGCCGCCGGCTCCTCCTCCAAGATTGTGCACCTGCCGGAGCGCCCCGGTGATGTGAAGCACTCCCGCGCCTGCGCCGACAAGCTGCGCGCCGCGGGCTGGACCCCCAAGCACACGCTGGAGGAAGGCCTGAAGGTGACGCTGGAATATTTCAAGAGCGTCACGAAGTAATTTACGATTTACAATTGACGATTTACAATTTGAAAAGTTCGGGCGCCCGAAAGGGCGCCTGGATTTTTTGGAGGGCAGGGCATGTGTGACGATGAACAGCGGCGTTTGCGTGCGGCGGATTTGGCGGCGCTGGCCAAGAAGCGCCTGGCGGAGCTGCAGACCGACGGCGAGGAGCTGCAGCCCGTGGTGGCAACCACGCGCAAGCTCGCGGAGCATTTTTGGGGAAGCGCGTGGATGAAGCACCTTGCACGCTGCGAGGCGGGCGGGCTCTGCCTGGCTCCCGGCCGTAGCCTGCTGCGCCACGGCTGCGTGCTGGATTTGCGGCTCGCCCCCGGGCTCGTCACCGCCAGGGTCAGCGCGCAGGAGCTTTACGAGGTGCGCCTGCAGCTCAAGCCGCTGGACGCGGAGCGCACCACCGCGCTGGCGCAAAGTTGCCGCGGCCACATCGATTCCCTGGTCTCCCTCATGGAGGGCAGGGTGGACGCCGCCGTGCTGGAGCGCCTGTGCGACCCCGATTCCGGGCTGCTCCCCGAACCTGCGGACTGGCGCATGGGCTGCACCTGCCCGGACTGGGCGGAGCCGTGCCCCCACGCCGCCGCCGCCATCTACGCCGCCGGCGTGATGATTGACCGCGACCCCGCGCTGCTCTTCACCCTGCGCGCGGTGGATCCCGCCGCCCTCATCCAGGGGGAATTCGCCCGCCCCGCCGCCTTCGACCCCGCCGTCCTCGCCGCCACCTTCGGCATTGATATCGACACCTGACCCATGCATTCGGGCAGTATGCGTTGCCCCGCGTGCCTGTCTTTCTGTTTGACACATCGGGGGGCGGGGTGTAGATTGTCGGTGCTATGGAATACAGTCATGTATTGGCAACGTACGGGCGCGCGCCCATGGATATGGAGCGCGGGGAGGGTTCCCACCTGTTCGACACGGAGGGACGGCGCTATGTGGACTTTTGCGCGGGGATAGCCACGTGCTGCCTGGGGCACGCCAACCCCGTGGTGGTGGATGCCCTGTGCGCGCAAGCGCGCAAGCTCATGCACTGCTCCAACCTGTACGGCATCCCCGGCCAGGAGAGGCTTGCCAAGATGATTGTGGAGGATATCATCCGCATCCCCGGCCGCGTCTTCTTCTCCAACAGCGGCGCGGAGTCCAACGACGGCATCATCAAGGTGGCCCGCCGTTTCGGCCACCGCCGCCCCGCGGCGGACGGCTCCCCGCGCTATGAGGTCATCACCTTCAACAAGAGCTTCCACGGCCGCACGCTCGGCTCCATGGCCGCCACAGGGCAGGCCAAGATACAAATCGAGTTCGACCCCCTGCTGGTGGGGTTCAAGTACGTGGACTTCAACGACCTGGACGCGCTGCGCGCCGCCATCTCGCCCATCACCTGCGGCATCATGCTGGAGGCCATCCAGGGAGAGGGCGGCGTGAACCCCGTGCAGCCGGAATTCCTGCGCGGCGCCGCCGCCCTCTGCAAGGAGCATGATTTGCTGCTCATGATAGACGAGGTGCAGTGCGGGTTCTGCCGCTGCGGCGCGCCCATGGGCTGGCAGGCCGTGTGCCCGGAGGTGCAGCCGGATTTGGTCTCCTGCGCCAAGGGCATCGGCGGCGGCTTCCCCATGGGCTGCTTCTGGGTGAGCAACCGCGCCATCGATGCGCAGGGCACGCCCCTCTCCTCCATCATGAACGCCGGCTCCCACGGCTCCACCTTCGGCGGCACTCCCCTGGCAACCGCCACCTCCGCCGCCGTGGTGGCAGAGCTTCTCAAGCAGAACCTCGCGGAGCGCGCACGCAAGCTCGGCGAGTACATCAAGGCCACCGTGGAGGGCTGGAACATCCCCTGCGTGAGCGGCGTGCGCGGCCTCGGCCTGCTCCGCGGCGTGGGGTTCGACAAATCACGCTTCCGCCACCCGCTGCCGGAGGGTACCACCCCCGCGGCCCACGTGAACAACCTCTGCCGCCAGGCGGGCCTGCTGGCTTGCCCCGCCGGGCCGGACACCCTGCGCCTCATCCCCGCGCTCAACATACCGCAAGAGGTGCTGGACGAGGGCCTGCAAATCCTCCACGGCGTGCTGGAGGAAGCCTAGGCTATTTTCTAGGTACTATGTACTAGGTACTATTTTGAAAATTCGGGCGCGGGCCGCATGTGTCCCAATTGTTTTTTGCAGGGCGTGGTTGGTATGCAATGATTGGTGTGAACGAGCGCATGAGAGATGCGCCCCTTGGTGCCACGAACCACTCCGGCCCTGACGGGCGGAGTTGTGGGGATTGGCGTGCGGAGGGGGACACCCCACAGGTTGACACCTGTGGCTACGCATAGGAGGACACCGCCCCCTGCCTTGCGGCAGGGTGGGGTTCAATGTTGGCGCGCCTGTCGGCGCGCGGTATCATGTTTCATCTGGCATGTTGCCAGATGAAACTCACCCGCAACCGCGCCGGATGGCGCGGCTGAATACAGGCGCCCCACCCGAAGGGGGCGGCGCAATCTTATATGTAGCCACACGGTGTCAACCTGTGGGGAGTCCCCGCATGCCTACCAATCCCCATAACCCCGCTTGCCGGGGTGGTTCGTGGCACCAACGCATGCAGCTCTCCGAGCGTTTTTTCGTCGCGTTGCAATGGGACGGCAGTGTTGACGGTTTGGGAAGTCCGCGCGCCTTTGCGGCGCGGGATTCCGGCGATTTTTGGAAAAATGAAATAAACAGCGGGAGATGGTGCGCCTGTGTATGTGAAAGGAGGTGCATATCTCATGAATCGCAAGTTCCCATCAATATCCCTGGCAATCGCGGCGGCTCTGGCCCTCATGGCCCCGCAGGCAATCGCCAGGGTGGTGGTGAGCGGGGTTTCCAACCCCGGCAACCGCAACAGGGTGCACCCGGGTATCTACATCCCCGGCGGCGGTCTCCCCGTGTACCGCCCCGCGCACCGCTGCCCCCGCATGGCACCTCCGCCACCCCCTTGCCCGCGCCACCGCGCCCCCGCAAGGATAAAGGTCAAAAGCCCGGACCGGTACACGCCGGACGGCTACCTGAAGCCCAGCACCAAGGCCCCGCACCGGGTGCAGGACGGCCCCCTTCAGCCCCGCCGATGAGAGAGAAGGCACAAGGCTGATTGTCTAGCCAGACACACACAAGGCGAAGCCCCGCTCATTCGTGAGCGGGGCTTTTTCCTTGGGTACGACCTTCAAGTTGGCATACCAGAAGCCCCTGCGCCTTTCAGCGCAGGGGCTTGCCGGAATCCGCGCGCCTTGGCGCGCGCTATCTATAAAAGGTTGAATGGCAACCCGCAAGTTGTCAACCCTGCTGCCTTTGGAGCGTGGCGAGGATGTTTTCCACCTCTGCCACGTTGCGGAGGTGCAGGAAGCCCTGCTCGTGCTGGCGGGAGAAGTCGCTCATGTCCTTCACATCGTATGCGAGGACGAGCTTGCCGCCACCGTTGGCGTTCACCTCGTGGTCCTGCATCATGTGGATGTGCAGGGGGTACTCCTCAATCACGGTGCCCTGCTGGTTGAAGACGAGGGCGCGCTTGCTGGAGAGGGCGTAGAAGGTGACCTTGCCCTTGCCGCGGGCGGCCTTCACGGAGCCGGCGGGGGTGCAGGCCCACACGGGGGATTCGCCCTCCTGCATGGCGTTGGCGAACCACTCGCGCTGGCCGTCGGAAAGCTTGTCCCACACGGGAGTTTCCGGCACCGGCAGTGTGGCGGGGGCCTCTTCCTCCTGCTTGCGCTTGAGCACGATATCGCGGATTTCCTCCGGGTTGTCCATGCTCAGGAAGCCCCAGCCGCGGTGCCCGGTGCGGCCGTCGATGTAGTAGAAGATGACATCCGCGGTGCCGTCCTGCTTGCGGTTGGTGATTTTGACATCGGTGATACCCTTGTACCCGGTGCCGTGCAGGCGGTAGCTGTGCACCTTGCGGTAGGCCTTGATGGCGCGGTAGTTGGTCAGCACCACCGCCGTCTGCGAGAAGTTGCGGTACACCAGGATGATGTCGAGTATGGCCACCAGCACGGCGATGATGATGAAAATCATCACGGCCAACACGGGACCGTTCATGGTGTTGATGGCCACGTACAGGCAAAGGAGCAGCACAATCGCCAGGGCCGCCACGGAGAAGATGGTCAGCGTGCGGTTGCGGCTGGGGGCGGCACCCTGTTTGCCTTTCCAGATGATTTCCTCACCGGGCATCAGGTTAGCATCCACCATCTGGCGGATTTCCAAAGCAAGAGAATTATAATCCGTGCTCATGCGGAGCAATCTAACACAGCGCGCCTTGCCTGTAAAGCCTAAATTGCGCCTTGCGCGCGCGCGAAAGGCATATTTTCTTGCCATGGGCGGGATTTTGTGCTTCAATATCTTGGCACAGAGCATACCTCTACACTCGTTATGAACATTCAGCACATACTGCCAATCATGGCGCTGGGTCTGGCCTTCGCGCAGGCCGGAGAGCGCAGCACCTTCGACTTCGGGTGGAAGTTCAAGTACTTCGGCCCGCAGGCCCCCGGCGAAAAGATTTCCGCCGCCACGTGCGACGGCTACCAGGCCGGGCACGCTGCGCAGGACGCCATAGACGGCAAGCCCGGCACGCGCTGGTGCGCCCCCAACGGTGGCTCCGGCCACTGGCTGGCCGTGAAGAACGGCCCCAAGGAGAAGGTGGAGACCATCCACATCGTCTGGGAGAACGGCAACCGCAAGGAGGCCATCGTGGAGTATGTGGCCAACGGCCTTCCCGTGCAGGAAACAATCACCGTCGACAAGCGGGAGACCGAAATCAAGGTGGGCGGCCGAACCGTCTCCGATTTCAAAGTCACCGTCAACGGCACCGGCCCCAACAACTGGGCCAGCATCAGCGAGCTCACCTTCCGCAACAAGGCCGGCCACGCACTCAAGCTCCCCGTGCCGGAAACCAAGGCAGGCGACGCCCCGGAGAAAACCTCGTACGACGACCGCGACTTCAAGCCCGTGCAGCTGCCGCACGACTGGGCCATCGAGAGCCCGTTCCTGAAGGATGAACCCAACGAGACCGGCAAGCTGCCGTGGAACGGCTACGGCTGGTACCGCAAGTTCTTCAACGTGCCCGCGGACTTCAACCCGGACACCCAGCGCTACTACCTGGATTTCGACGGCGTGATGGCGTGCCCGCAGGTGTACGTGAACGGCAAGAAGGCCGGCGAGTGGGCGTACGGCTACGCCTCCTTCCGCGTGGATATCACCCGCTTCCTGAAGCCCGGCAAGAGCAACCTGGTGGCGGTGATGGCCAGCAACAAGCCCTCCTCCACCCGCTGGTACCCCGGCGCGGGCATCTACCGCCACGTGTGGCTGGAGAAGACCGCCCCGCTGCACATCGCCCACTGGGGCGTCTTCGTCACCACCCCCAAGGTGAGCGCCGACCGCGCCACCGTGAAGATCCAGACCACCGTGGAGAACACCGGCAGCCAGGAGGCCCAGGTCACCGTGCTGCAGAAGATTGAATCCCAGCGCGACACCTCAAAGTCGGTGCGCGTGGCTCCCCACTCCACCGCCGTGGTGGAGCAGGAAATCCACCTCAACCTCCCACGCCTCTGGAGCTGTGAGAACCCCAACCTCTACAACGTGGAGACCTCCGTCATGCTAGGCTCCCGCGCCATCGACAAGAAGACCACCTCCTTCGGCGTGCGCAACGCGGAATGGCGCCCGGAGGGCTTCTTCCTCAACGGCAAGCGCGTCCAGCTCAACGGTGTGTGCGAGCACCACGACCTTGGCCCGCTCGGCTCCGCCTTCCACTCCAAGGCCTACGAGCGCAAAATCATCAAGCTCAAGGAAATGGGCTGCAACTCCATCCGCATGACCCACAACCCGCCCGCCCCGGAGGTGCTGGACCTG
Source organism: Akkermansia sp. (assembly GCA_024405435.1). Classification (GTDB taxonomy): domain Bacteria; phylum Verrucomicrobiota; class Verrucomicrobiia; order Verrucomicrobiales; family Akkermansiaceae; genus Akkermansia. The sequence goes on from JAKSOU010000044.1 coordinate 20,368, forward strand.
TGCGACAAGCACGGCATCCTGGTGCTGGACGAGATGTTCGACATCTGGAAGCACCAGAAGTACGACAAGGTGAACGGCTACCACGTGTTCTGGGAGGAATGGTGGAAGAAGGACGTGCAGAACTTCGTGATGCGCGACCGCAACCACCCCTGCATCATCGCCTGGAGCGGCGGCAACGAAATCCCTGAAATCACCACCGGAGACGGCGTGCAGATCAACAAGGAGCTGCGCGACGAATTCCGCAAGTACGACACCACCCGCGCCTACACCTGCGGCGTGAACGCAGAGAACGGCGCCTGGAACGGATTCGGCGACGTGCTGGACGTGTACGGCTACAACTACAAGCCCTGGGCCTACTCCCAGTATGCCGAGAAGAAGCCGGACAAGCCCTACTACGCCTCCGAGACCGCATCCTGCGTGGCCACGCGCGACACCTACTTCTTCCCGGTGCGCTGGGGATTGGGTGACGGCGCGCGCGCGTTCCAGGTGAGCGCGTACGGCCTGTACGCCCCCGGCTGGGGCTACTGCCCGGATGCCGAGTTCACCGCGCAGGACGCCAACCCGAACGTGGCCGGAGAGTACGTGTGGACCGGGTTCGACTACATCGGCGAGCCCACACCCTACAACCAGGACGCCTCCAACATCGGCAACACCAAGGACATGACCAAGGAGGAGCAGGAGGCCCTCATGGCGGAGATGAAGAAGATGGGCGACAAGGCTCCCAGCCGCAGCTCCTATTTCGGCATCATCGACCTGGCCGGCTTCCCCAAGGACACCTACTACCTCTACCAGGCCCACTGGCGCCCGGAGCTGCCCCAGGCCCACATCCTGCCGCACTGGAACTGGCAGGGCCGCGAGGGCCAGGTCAC
>JAKSOU010000045.1 GCA_024405435.1 Akkermansia sp.
AGACCATCCAGCGCCACCACCTCAACTCCATGCTGCCCCCCTGCGAGCGCGAGCCGGAAGAGCCCCGCGAGCCCGGCAACTACGAGGTGCGCTATTGATTGCCCCTTCTTGCATCCAATAGTCTTTTTTGCGCAGCCTGCCCTTGCAGGCTGCGTTTTTTTGTCCCGCGAAACGGGTGGACACATCCGGAACGCCCCCGCCGCGGGGGCACATTTGCGCTTGCGCGCGGGCGGGGCTTGGGCTATCATACGCCCGTGCCTGAACCAGCCCAGACAGCAGCCAAGAGCAAGCTCACCGTTTTCCTCGTCGTCCTCATTGTGGTCCTGTACCTGCTGGACCAGTCGAGCAAGTGGTACATCGTGCTCAATTTCCCGTACGACTGGGCAACGGACCTCTGCCTGCGCATCGACCGCGTGATAACGGACAGCAGCATTGTGAATTTCAACATTGTGCGGGTGCACAACACGGGGGTGGCGTTCGGCACGGGCAACGGCACGGCGTGGGCGCCGTTCCTGTTCCTGGGGGTTCAGGTGGCGGCGCTGGTGTGGCTGCACTGCCTGTACCGCAAGGGCTTTTTCTCCACGAAGGTGCTGAAGTTCGCGTGGGCGCTCATCACGGTGGGCGTGCTGGGCAACATGACAGACCGCCTGGTGCAGGGCTTCTTCCGCCCGGGCGCGGAGGCCCTGGGATTCTTCCAAAACCTGGTCAACGGCTACGTGGTGGACTTCCTGGACTTCTCGTTCCCGTGGATCAAGACGGAGATGTTCCCGCAAGGCTACCACTGGCCGTCCTTCAACGTGGCGGATTCCTGCGTGTGCGTGGCGGCCGCGCTGTTCCTGATATCCTGCTTCACCGGGGCGCGGGAGGACAAGGGGAAAGCAAAGGACAAGGCATGAGCACGCTGCGCACCATCATCCTGGCCGCCGCCTGCGCGCTGCCCGCGCTCGCAGGGTTCCCGCAGCCGCAGCAGAGCGTCAAGCTGGCATATTCCCAGCAGACCGCCGTGGTGGAGTTCACCACGGACGGCCCCGCCGTCACCAAGGCCAAACCCCTGTGCGACTGCACCACCATCGCCATTCAAGGCAACAAGCTCATTGCCACGGTGGACACCTCCAAGTTCGACCAAACCGTGGACAAGCAGATAGACGCCACCACGGCGGACGGCAAGACCACGCGCCTGACCATGCATTTCGAGGTTCCTGCGGCCATTGTGCTTTCCGCGCGCAGCCTGGTGTGGCAGCGCGGCGGCGCCTGCACGCCGCAGGTGCTCGCCATCACCCTGCCCAAGGACTCCCCCGTCACGGATATCAAGGAGGCCGGCCTGAGCGGCGACGCCTTCGACTACGCGCCGCACAAGGTGAAGGAGGGCCGCGAATACACCGTCACCGTCACCCCGCGCAGCACGGACAAGCCCGTGCTCAACCGCCTGGTGCTCACCATGGTTTCCACAGACCCCCGCTTCGCCAGGCAGATTATCTACCTGCAGGTGAAGAAGTGATTTTTCTGTCCATCCCATGAAGGTTCTGTTGTTCGGAGGAAGCGGAAGGTCGGGAGCGTGCGCGGCTGCGGAAGTGCGCGGGCGCGGCTGGGAGCTGCTGGCCCCCGCCCATGCGGAGTGCGATTTGGAGCAGCCGGACGCCGTGGCGGATTTCGTGCTGGCGCACCCCGCGGACATCGTGGTGAACTGCGCCGCCGTCAGCGGGCTGGAGGCCTGCGCGGACGACCCGCTGCGCGCGCACCGCATCAACGCCATGTCCCCCGCGGCCATGGCGCTGGCCTGCCGCCACACCGGGGCCAGGTTCATCCACCTTTCCACGGACTACGTGCTGGACGGCCGCAAGCCCGGCTTCAAGGCGGAGGATGCGCACTGCCGCCCGGAGGGCTGGTACGCGCAGAGCAAGCACGAGGGGGAGATGGAGGTGCTGGACGCCCTGCCTTCAGCCGTGGTGGCGCGCGTTTCCTGGATATGCGGCAACCCGCAGCGCCCCGCCTTTGTGGAGCAAACCCTCTCCAAGGCGCTAAACGGCCAGCCCCTCGCCGCCATTGCCGACAAGTTTTCCATGCCCACGGATGCGTGCGACATCGCGCGCGCGGTGCTGCAGCTGGCGGCAACGGACTACCGCGGCGTCATCCACGTTTGCAGCGGCAATGGTGAGGATGAACCCCTCTCCTGGTGGGACTGCGCGCAGCTTGCCCTGCAGGAGGCCGTGCGCCTGGGCGCCTTGCCCTCCCTGCCGGATATCACCCGCCAGAAGCTGGCGGAAGCCTCCTTCTTCCGCGAGCCGCGCCCCCGCCACACCGCCATGGACAACGCCCGCCTCCGCGCCCTGGGCATCACCATGCCCTCCGCCGCGCAAACCATCCAAACCGCCGCCAAGCGGTTTTTAGGCTAACTTTGAGTCGCCATCGGATGGCTCCGTTCCAATCCTGCGCCTACCGTTACTTTTCGCCGCTTTCGTTATTCAACAACGCTTTCACCTCCTTGTCAAAGTCCGATTCCGTCAATTGGGTGCGGTTGAAGATTTCGTACTCGGCGTAGGCACGCTCATTCGCCTGTTCGCGCGTCACCTTGCCCTTGTCCGGCAGTATCTCGTACCTGCGGAAGGTCAGGAAGGCATCCACGCTGCCGGCAAACTCCTCCATGGTGAAGGTGTTCTCCCTCTCCACCAAATCCTCGATGTAATCAAAGAAGCCGCTCACGGCACGCTCCAGCCGGCGTATTTCCGGTTCTTCCAGGTAGTTTTTGGCTACGGTCACATCGGATTTCAGGACCCACCCGTCCGGTGCGTTCTTCCACGTCAGCAGGCCCATGTGCTCCTTGTTGTGGTCGGCCTGTGTGAATACGATTTCCGGTGCTGTCCTACCCGTGATGGCGTAGTGGAACTTGTTCTGCACCATGGAGTAGAATTCCCGGGTGAGCTTGGCGTTCTTGTCGTAGTCCAAGCTGCATTCGGCAAAGATGTCCGTTATCTGCTGCCAGATGCGCCGCTCGCTCGCCCGTATCGAACGCACGCGCTCCAGCAGCTCGCGGAAATAGTCCTTGCCCAGCACGGCCTTGCCCTGCTTCAAACGTTCGTCGTCCAGTACAAACCCCTTGCGGATGAACTCATTGAGCGTTCTCGTTGCCCACTGTCGGAACCGCGTGGCCCTTGCTGAGTTCACGCGGTAGCCTACCGAGATAATAGCGTCTAAATGGTAGAATTTCGTGCTGTATACCTTCCTGTCCTCGGCAGTATGTTCCAAAATGGAACATACTGCTTTTTCTTCCAACTCGCCTTCGGCAAAAATATTTTGCAGGTGCTTGGTGATGGCGGGGCGGTTTACCCCGAATAATTCAGCCATTGCCTTCTGGGTAGCCCATAGTGTGTCGTCTTTTACGCACACCTGCACCACACCCTCCTGTTCGGGAGCCCGGTACAACAGGAACTGAATCCCCTCATTCATACGCTTACTCCTGCTCCTCCTTGTTGAGTTGCTCGAGGGCCTCGCGGTATTTCTTGGCGAGCTCCAGGCCCTCTTCATCGGTCTCGAAGGGGCAGGCTTTCACATCGGCGTAATGTTCAGCGTTGGCCTTGGATTGGTCCACCTTCTGCAGGTCGGCGGCGAGGGTTTCGCGCATCTTGGCGATATCCTCCTTGGTTTGCGCGCCGACGAAGAGGAAGGTGGTCTTGGCTTCGATGAGGCAGAGCTTGTAGTCGTCATCGGTTGCGGTGGCGAGCTCCGTGTCGCAAAACCGGATGAATTCCGGGATGGCGGCGGTTGCACCCTTCTGCATCAAGAGGGACATGACGTGTTCCTTCAGCTGTGCGCGTTTGGCTTTCAGCTCGCGTTCGTGGCGCAGGCCGGTCTTGTCCTCGGGGTCGAGCTTGGCGATTTCCTCCTCCAGCCCGGCTGCCATGGGGAGCACGTCCTCGTCCAGGCTGCGGTAGAGCTCGGCCAGGGCCTTGGCCCGGGCTTCCGGCGCCAGCTTCCCGGCATCGGCGATGGTCTTGACGTTCTTGAGCGCAATGTCGAGGTCCTCCTGCACGCCGGCGAAGTCCTGGCTGCCCACGAAGCCGCCCGCCACGGTACCCTGCGGGGTGAGGACGAGCACGGAGGGGAAGCCTTCCACATGCATCTTCTCCGCCAGGTCGTTGTTGGCTTTCTTCTGCTCCTCGCTCATCTTGTTGCCGTGCGGGCAGTCGATTTCCACGGGAATGAACTTGTCGCGCGCATAGGCGGCAAAACGCACCTTATCAAACACCTCCTTGTGCAGGGCGATGCAGGCACCGCACCAGTCGGACCCCGTGAACAGCAGCAGGATGGGTTTGTTCTCCTTGGCGGCCTGCTCCTTGGCGGCGGCCAGGTCGGTTCCCCATTCCAGCTTGGTGGCGCCCTCCGACTGGAGCCGGGCTTCCTCTGCGGCCTCCCTCTCTGCGGCCTTGGCGGCCTCCGCGCGCTCGTCCATGGATTCGCGGCTGTCCTTGGCGTAGTCGAGGGCCTGCTGGCCGTCCTTGGCAATCTGGGTGATGCGCTGGATGTCCTGCTCAATCTGCTCCGCATCGTACTTGGCGGGGTCCAGGGCCTTGAGCTCGGCCACGAGGGTGTCGCGCATGCGGTTCAAATCCTCTTGGGTCTCGCAGAGCAGGAACATCATGCTCGTCTTGATCTGGATGGCGGCGTGGCGGTTCTGCTCCATGAGGGAACCCTGCTTGGATTCCAGTAGCGCCAGGGCATCCTTGAGCCCCTTGGAGCCGGCCTCCTGCACGCAGTCCTGCAGCTGCTTCTGCACGTCGCGTATTTCCTCCTCCGCCTGCTTCCGGGCGCGTAGGCCGCAGCGGTCGTTGACATCGAGCTTCACCAGGTCGTCGCGCAGCTGCCGGGCGGAGCCTGCCAGCTCGTCGCCGAGCCCCTTCCACACCTTGAACATGGCGTCCACCCGGGCCTCGTTGCCCTGCTTCTCCGCATCCGCGATGGCCTTGGCATTGGCGAGCCCGGCATCCAGCGCCCTCTGCACCTCCGGCATGGCGCGGAAGCCGCAGAAGCCGCCCACCACGTAGCCCTGCGGGGTCATCACGAAGATGGACGGGAAGCCGTCCACGTTGTACTGCTCGCTGAGCTCCTCGTTGATTTTCTTCTGTTCCGCGGAAATCTTGTTGCCCTGCGGCAGGTCGATTTCCAGGCACACGAACTTGTCCTTGGCGTAGGCATCGAACTCCGGGGAATCGAAGACCTCCTTCTTGAGCTTGATGCAGAAGCCGCACCAGTCCGACCCGGTGAAATCCACCAGGACGGCCTTGCCCTCCTTGGCGGCCTGCGCCTTGGCGGCGTCGAAATCGGTCACCCAATCCAGCGAAAAGGCGGGCGCGGCCACAACCGCCGCCAACAGCGTGCATATCCAGGTCTTGCGGATCATGGTGGCAGTATACGGCAAGAGGGGGGTGGTTGGCAAGCAGTCTGTTCGTTCCCGCGCGGATTCCCCGCGATTCCCACAATGCGTTTGACACCCGCGCGTGCGTGCGGTAGGATGGCCGCAACGTATGTACGATGAATTCTACAGCATGCTGCAAGGCGTGCAGAACGTGGGCGTGATCGCCCATTTCCGGCCGGACGGCGACGCCATCGGCTCCACGCTGGCGTTGGGGCTGGCCTTGCGCGCCATGGGCAAGGACGTGCGCATGTGGAACGAGGACGGCCTGCCCGCCCGCTACGAGTTCATGCAGGCGGGCGCGGAGCTGGAGGTGATACCCGACACGATGCCCGCGGACCTGCAGCTGCTGGTGTGCGTGGACAACGGGGATTGGAAGCGCCTGGGCGACCGCGCCGCAGAGGTTTTCTCAGCCGCGCCGCTCATCGCCAACATCGACCACCACGGCACGAACACGCGCTACGGCGCGGTGAACATCGTGGAGGAGGGCGGCCCCGCCGCCGGGTTCGTGATTTTCAAGATGCTCAAGGAATGGGGCTGCACCATCACCCCCGCCATTGCGGAGGCCCTGTACGTGGCCATCAACACGGACACCGGCTCCTTCCAGTACGGCTGCACCACGCCGGAGGTGATGCACGCCGCCGCCGAGCTGATCGCCGCCGGGGCCGACGTGGCGGAAATCAACCGCAAGCTCTACCAGGAGCTGCCGCTCACCACCATGCTCATGCAGCGAGAGGTGCTCAACAACATGGTGGTGGAGGACGGTGGCCTCATCTCCCACTACTCCATGCCCGCCGGCCGCAAGCAAGAGCTCGGTGTCACCCTGGAGGACACCAAGGACCTGGTGGACGTGGTGCGCATGGTCAAGGGCGTGAAGGTGGCCGTCATTTTCGAGGACCTCGAGGACGGCCGCATCCGCATGTCGCTGCGCTCCAAGGACCGCCGCGTGAACGTGGCGGATATCGCCACGCAGTTCGGCGGCGGCGGGCACTCCATGGCCGCCGGAATCCGCTGCCGCGGCGAGCTGGAGGACGTCCGCGCCCGCGTGCTGCAGGCCATCCGGCAGGCCGTGGCCAACATCTCCGAATCCTGATTTTCCCCACCATGCCCGACGACGCGCCCAGCGGTGTCCTTTTGGTGGACAAAGATCCCGGCTTCACCTCGCACAACGCGGTGGCGCTCTGCCGCCGCATCCTGAACACCAAGAAGGTGGGCCACTGCGGCACGCTGGATCCCATGGCCACCGGCATGCTCATTGTGGTGGTGGGAAAGGCCACCAAGGTGCAGGATATGCTCATGTGCGAGGACAAGGTCTACACCGCCACCATGAAGCTCGGCATCGAGACCAACAGCCAGGATGCCGACGGCGAGGTGGTGGCCGTGAAACCCACGGAAGGCATCTCCGAGGACAACATCCGCGCCGCGTTCGAGGCGTTCGCGCAGGGGCCGTTCGACCAGCTGCCGCCCATGTTCTCCGCCGTGAAAATCAACGGCGTGCCCTGCTACAAGCTCGCGCGCAAGGGACGCGAGGTGGAGCGCAAGCCCCGCCGCGTCCAGGTGCTGGACTACCAAATCACCCGCATCGACCTGGCCGCCGCGGAGGTGGATTTCACCGTCCACTGCACCAAGGGGTTCTACGTGCGCACCTACGCGCACGACATCGGCCAGCGCCTGGGCTGCGGCGCGCACCTCACCGCCCTGCGCCGCACGCGCTCCGGCGCGTTCGACATTGCGGACGCCGTGGACGTGCCAACCCTCAAGGCCGCCGGGCGCGACGAGCTCCTGGCACGTCTCCTCCCGCTGGAAAAGGTGCTGCACGACAGGCAGCGGATTTGACGCAGACCCCTGATTTTTCCACTAGCCCCTTTATTGGATTTTTTTAGGTCAGGTATGGCTACCATGCGGGTTAGCGCTCCACTACCGGAGCGTTATAGGATGGCAACGATTTGAAAATTCGCGCGCGGCGCGGGGTTCTCACCTGGCAAAGAGAATGGCATCCAGGATGCGGCTGCGCCCCGCCAGGAGCCTGAACGCCACGGCACAGGCGATGATGAGGCCCGCGCAAAACAGGTTGCACAGGGCGGCGCAGGGATAGCCGCCGAAACAATGGATGTACGCGCTGGTGAACACGCGTATGACAAGCTCGTTGCACATGTACACCAAAAAGACCGCGGGGCCGGCGGCTGCCGCGTAGGCGGTCAGCCGAGGAAAGCAACCCGACAGGGAATGGGAGAAAAACAGCAGCAGCCAGGCAACCCCCAGCAGCAGCACCGGGTCCTGCAAATTCACGGTGCCACAGTGCGATGCCGCCACCATGGCGGCCAGCATCAACCCGCTGCACAGCATGGCACACCGCCCGTGCCGCCACAGGACGGGGAACAAGCGACCCGGCAGTTCCTGCAGCGGCACCGCCCGCAGAAGGTCGCCGCACAGGTAGAGGAACAGCACGTAGCTCGGAAAATTGTTGGTACTTTCCATCCGTTCATAGGTGAGCGGCACGGTTTCCAGCACCGGTTCCACGGTGTACGCGCACGCCAGCAGCACCACCGCGAGCACCAGCTTCACGCGGTACGGCAGGCGGGATATCAGGCTCCCCAGCGGCAACAGCACTATCAGGTACTTGATGAACCACATCGGAAACGGCGCGTACACCAGGGTATGCGCCATGGAGCCAAGCGAAAAATCCACCCCTTCGTGCGTAAGGCCGTTCCCCAGGATGCTCCAGAACGAATACGCCGCGATAAACAGCAGCGCGCGCCGCAGGGTTGCCTTCAGCTCCTTCCCCGCGTTGAAATACCCCGCCAGCACAAAGAACATGCACAGGGCACCCGCTGAGGCCACCAGATTCCCCGGCGCCGCCGCTGAATGCGCCTGGCATACGAAGAAAATGCCCAGCACGCGCGCCGCATCCACCCATGCCGCGCGCCGCTTTTGCCCCGCTGGTTCCGCCGCCCCGTTCATCCTGCGCCTATTCTACCCATACCCCGCGCCCACCCTCAAGCACAATAAATTCCCAAATTTACCCAAAGTTGTAAAAAATGGCAAATTTTGCTTGCCAAGGGAGGAAAAGGGGGTATGATGTGCGGCGTCAACGCCGCCCCGCGCGGGGCGGGACACCTAGAAACAACAACGAAACACCAATTATGGCTCGTATATTCGGTATCGAGATACCCAATGAGAAGCGCATCGAGGCATCGCTGCGCTACATCTACGGCATCGGACCCTCTACGGCGACCAAGGTGCTGGAACAGGCGGGCATCGACCCGGACCTGCGCACAGGCACGCTGACGGACACTCAGCTGACCAAGATTGTGCAGGCGATCACCAGCAACGGAATCCTGATCGAGGGCGACCTTCGCCGTGAGAAGCAGATGGCGCTCAAGCGCCTGACCAGCATCAACTGCCTGCGCGGCATCCGCCACCGCAAGGGGCTGCCCGTGCGCGGACAGCGCACCCGCACCAATGCCCGCACCCGCAAGGGCCGCAAGAAGACCGTGGGCGCCAAGAAGTCTGATTAACCCCTAACACCTATATCTGAAAATGGCTGAAGAAACCATCAAGGAAGAAGTGAAAGAAACCGCCGCCCCGGTGGAGGCCCCGGCAGAGGCCGCCGCTCCCGCCGAAGCCCCCGCCCCCGAGCAGAAGAAGCCGGAGGGCCGCCGCGACATCTTCGCAGAGCTCGGCCTGGCCGAGGACGAGGAGAAGGTCAAGGTCTTCAAGGCTAAGGGCAGCAAGAACATCACCACGGGTATCGTGCACATCTCCTCCACCTTCAACAACACGGTGGTGAGCGTGACGGACCTGAAGGGCAACGTGATTGGCTGGTCCTCCGCCGGCAAGCTCAACTTCAAGGGCAGCCGCAAGAGCACCGCGTACGCGGGCCAGGTGGTGTGCCAGGACGCCTGCCGCCAGGCGATGGGGCACGGCCTCCGCGAAGTGGAGGTGCGCGTGAAGGGGCCGGGCTCCGGCCGCGAATCCGCCGTGCGTGCCGTGCAGACCGTGGGGCTGGAAATCACCACGATTTCCGATGTGACGCCGCTGCCGCACAACGGCTGCCGCCCGCCCAAGACCCGCCGTCCCTAATGATAGAAACCATTAACGTAGAAAGAGAACACTATGGCTCGTTATACAGGACCAACCGCTAAAGTCAGCCGCCGATTCGGCGTGGAGCTCTTCGGCGCCAGCAAGGCATTCGCCCGCCGCCCGTTCCCCCCGGGACAGCACGGCGCCCGCGCAGGCCGCAAGAAGAAGTCCGACTACGGAATCATGCTTGCCGAAAAGCAGAAGCTGCGCTACATGTACGGCGTGCTTGAAGGCCAGTTCCGCCGCTACTACCAGGAAGCCAGCCGCCGCCGCGGGGTGACGGGCGACATCCTGCTGCAGCTGCTGGAGACCCGCCTGGACAACATCATCTACCGCCTGAACTTCGCGAACACGCGCAACGCCGCCCGCCAGATGGTGACGCACGGTCACGTGACGGTGAACGGCAAGAAGGTGAACATCCCGTCGTACAGCTGCAAGCCGGGCGACGTGGTGACGATTGCCGCGAAGGCGCGTTCCCAGGCTCTTGCCAACCGCTTTGTGGAGCTGGCGGCGAACGCCACCACGCCGGAATGGCTGGAGGTGGACACCACCAAGCTCTCCGCGAAGGTGAGCCGCATCCCCACGGTGGAGGAAATCGCCCCCATCGTGAACGTGCAGCTCATCGTGGAATTGTACTCCCGCTAACCCGCGGGGGAACACCGGAATCCCTATCAGCCGCCCTGCCTTGTGCAGGGCGGTTTTTTTGTTCAGGGCCGCCTAGTCACGGTCCTTGAGGAGCTCCTTGAGCTTGGCCTCGGGGTCCGCAAACTCCTTCTTCACGTCCTCCACGTCCTTGGGGGTGCAGGTGGGTTCCAGCTCCGCCAGGCCGAGCATGTACTTCTTGAGCTCCAGCACCTCCTCCACGGTGGTGGCGTTCACAATGAGCATCTGCGCGTGCATGCCCCAGATGTCCAGGCGGTTCTGGGGCATGGCGACGGGCGCGAACTTCTTGGTGACGCCGTACAGGCCATCCGCGCCCTGGGAAACCTTGCATTCCGCGTAGAACTGGCGCATCTGCTCCTCCGCCTTGAGCTCGTCCTTCATGCCGGTCTCGTGGGCGGTGTCCAGCTTGATGATTTCCTCGCGCATGGCCTTGGAGTGAGCGCGGTACTGCTGGGGGACGTTCACCCAGACCTCGAAGAGGGCCTTGGCGCGCTCCTGCCCGGTGAGCTTGGCGGCCTTGCGGAGCTTCTTGCCGGCCTTCACGGCCTCGTCCAGGGGCTTGGTGACCTGCTCAAAGGTGTTTCGGCCGCCGAAGAAGCCTCCCACGAGCTCGCCGGTGGGGTCGGCCACCAGGATGGTGGGGTAGATGCGCACGCCGTACTCCTCGCAGATGGCGGCGTTGTGCTTGAACTGCGCCTCGCTGAACTTGGGCTTGTGCGGCATGTCCACCTCCAGGCACACGAACTTGTCCTTGGCGTAGGCGTCGAACTCCGGCTTGTCGAAGATGTCTTTCTTCATGGCGATGCAGTGCCCGCACCAGTCCGACCCCGTGAACTCCAGCAGGATGAGCTTGTTCTCCGCCTTGGCCTTGGCCTTCGCCGCCGCAAAATCAGTCATCCACTCCACGCCGAAGGCCGGGGCCGCCATCACCGCCACCGCGCACGCCAGTGTCAAAAATCGCTTGAACATGAAGCCAGTATACCCCACCCAACGCCCCCTCCGCAAGAAAATTTCCCCGCGCAGCATACAGCTATATTGCTTGCCTTTCCCATAGGAAACAGGTATACTTGCAGCCATAGGGCCTGCACGCTGCTGCGAGGCTCCGATGCGTTACCGTTTCCCATGAAACTCCACTTGCCCGCCAAACTCTTCCGTGCCGTCCTGGCCTGCCTGGCCGCCGCGGCTTTCTCAACCTCCGCATACGCCCTTCCGTCGTACGTGCTCATCGACGGCGGCCACCAGTACTACCAGGGCGGCTCTTCCGGCGACCCCATCGTCATCACCGATGCCGACGACTTCGGCTCCGGCATCAGCAGTGCTCCAGCCAGCACCGTCAACATCGGCTACGGCGACAATGACGGCGTTGCATACGATGCCTACTTCACGCTGATCGGCGACGACTTCACCACGCCCAACGCGCTCTTCATCGGCGGTCCCGGCTGGCCCCACACGCTTGTCGAGGGCTACGAGCCGTCCATAGGCGGCCTCACCATCGACGATTACGCCACGCTGACGGTTGACACGAACATCCTCATGGGCACCTGCGCGGGCGCGGTCTCCTATCTCTACATCCAGGGCTACAGCCATATCTACGCCGGCCACATGCAGGTTTCCAACGGCGGCGGCTATGCATTTGTTGATGTGGGCAGCAGTGTAAATGGCTCCGGCTACCTCCACTTGGACGGCCATCTCGCCATCGGCACCAACAACAAGGACAACGACTCATACGGACTGGGGCACATGACCATCCGCGAGCGGGGCCGTGTTGACGTGGCAGGCTCCACCTCCATCGGTTTTGCCACGGATGACTATTGCGGTGCCGAGGGTATGCTGATGATTTATGATGGCGGTGTGATGAACACGGATTCCCTGGAAATGGGCATTGGCATGATCGATTCCGGTGTTTGCTCCAAGGGCCAGGTGGCCGTGGCCGGCACGCTCAATATCACCGGAACGGGCGCGTACCGGGCGTTCGGCAGCGCTGCCGGAGGCATGCTTGGCGTGTGCGACACACCCAAGAGGGATCCCCTGCCGGATCCTAATCTGAATGGCGGGGAAATTCTCATCGGCGTCAACGGCGGATACGGCATCCTCCGGATCGTCGACGGCGGCATTGTCAACCTGGGCGATGCGGATGTGCGCCTGGGCTCCACCACCGTGGAAGGCGACACCACGGCTGCCGAGCTTATTGCTGACGAACGCAGCCGCCTCCTTACCCACAACGGCACCATGTACGTGGGCGACAAGGGCACCTGGAACCCGGATACCGGCGGCTACAACTACGGCGTGGGCCAGCTGGTCATCTCCTATGAGGCCACGGCCCGCCTCAACATTGTGGAGGTCTCCGAAGACTCCAGGATTCTCGTGACCGGCACGCTCAAGGTGGACGAGACCCCGGATGCATACGGCATCCAGGGCGTGCGCCTGTACAACGGCGCCATCCTGGCCGGTGCGCCGGACAACCGGGGCGGCAAGCTCACCTTCTCCGTTGTTCCGGAGAACAACCCGAGCACCGACACCGTCATCGACAACTTCACCCTGACGGCGGGCACCACGCTCAAGGCGGCCTGCGACACCCACCTCACCGTGGGCGGCGGCAAGACCCTCACCTTCGACGACGGCACGCTGTGGCTGACGGACGGCATCGCCTACATCAACGAGAAGGCCCCGTACAATGCCGGCACCATCACCACCACCGGCTCGGGCAACATCAGCGTGGCGGGCAACGCGGAAATCAACTACTTCCTGGACAGCATGCGCAGCGAGATGAGCGGCAGCCTGGACAAGGTGGCCCTGATCGATGTCGGCAACTTCCTTGACAATGCCGGCACCGTCACCGGTATTCTCCGTGAAGACGACACGCTGAAACTGGACCGCTCCGGCTTCGAAGTGCGCTTCGCGGATGAAGGCGTGCTCACGCTCAACGAGGGCGACGGCTTCCGCGGCTTCTACGTGGTGAAGTTGGGATACCCGGCGGATGATGCGTACCCCGCGCTGACCCGCAACCAGCGCGCCGTGTACGACATCATCAAGCAGATGGAGCTTTCCGGCGCGCCATTGCCCGTCGCAGAAAGCGAGGTCATCAACAGCGTGCTGAACATAGACGGCAAGGAGCATCCTGAACAGGTGGCTTCAGCACTGGATACGCTGTCCGGCCTGGCGGTTGGCACTTGGACAGGCACCCCAAGCCGCGAGTGGGAAGGATACAATTGGGCCCACAGCGGTATGCCGTACGGCTTGTTTGAAACCAGCGCGTTCTGGAACGGCATGCGTGCCGTGTTCGGGGATGCCGGCAGCGGCGAGGTGGTGCTGTACGGTGAAATCACCCCCGGGAATGTCACCGTTACCAATTCCACCGGGCACGACTACACGTTCACCGGTTTCGGCAGCCTGACCGGCGAGATGCAGCTCGCCAAGGGCGGGAAAGGCAAGCTCACCATCAACACTGCCAACTCCTACACCGGCGGAACCGTGCTCAACGGCGGCACCCTGGCGGCCGGAAGCAGTTCGGCATTCGGCACGGGTGACATCCATATCAACGCCGGAAACCTGGATTTGGGCGGGAACACGATTGGAAACAACATCTCCATCTCCCGTGCAAACACCATCATCCAGAACGGCCAGGTCTCCGGCGACCTGGAAGCGGCGGGCGGTTCCCTGGAGATGGCCAACGCCGCCGTCACCGGCAATCGGGTTTCCATTTCCGGGGCGTCTGCGGTGAACTTCCATAACATCCAGCGTGTGGACAACAGCTACGATGTCATCACCCTGAACGATTTCCGCAAGGCCAAGAAGGAATTCCACATCAACACGCTCGGACACATCTCCATCAGGCCGGAGACCAACCTGCCGGAGGCGCATGGCGCACTCCAGGACACTGTCTACGTCAGGGGCGAAACGGAATTCTTCGGCGCCACCTACGATTGCTGCTTCACCTACCGCACAGACGAGCTGAACCATGAAAGCGGCGTGCCCTCAATGGCCACCCTCTGGATCACCTTCGAGAGCCTGAATGCCATCACGGACAGCAGCGTGCTGGCCGCCGTTGGCATGGACCCGCAGGGCTCCGGCATGGTGGGCGGCGCGCTGACGATGCAGTTCAACTTCGTCACGCACGAGGTGGAAGTGCTCAGCAGCATCCAGGGCACCGTGACCATCAACTATCCGGACCCCATGGGCGAGTACCTCACCTTCAACGCCTGGCTCCGCTCCGTGCTCAACGGCAACTTCTACGTGACCAAGCAGGGCGCTTCCCTGTACCTGGCCGGCTATGGCGACCTGGTGAACAATGGCGGCGGCGCGGTGTACGTGACGGAAAGCGGCAGCCTGCTGGTTGAGGACAACGACATCGTGGAATTCTCCAACAACAATGCCGCCAACGATGGCGGCGCCATCTGCGGCGAGTACGGTTCAACCATCACCATCTCCGGCAATCCGACCGTGTCCTTCATCCAAAACACCGCCGGGAGCTACGGCGGCGCCATAGCCGTGTATGACAACGGCCTGGTATCCGTGGCAGGCAACGGCAGCGTGGTGTTCGATGGAAACAGCGCGCAGTACGTTGGCGGCGCCATCTACGGCGGCTACGGCAGCACGGTTTCGTTGCGCGGCAACGGTGAGGTTTCGTTCCTGCGGAACACACCGGGCGCCATCTATGCGGAGAACATTGAGATTGAAGCCAACGACAGCGTCACCTTTGCCGAAAACGACCTGGCCGGCGCCATCTACGGCTGGGAAGCCATCGATATCGCCAACAACGGCTCCGTGAGCTTCAGCACAAACTGGTCGTATGAGAACGGCGGCGCCATCTACGGATGTGAATGGGACACCGCATCCATTTCCCTGCGGGGGAATACGTCCGTGGAGTTTTCCGAAAACGCATCGGAGCAGCGCGGCGGTGCCGTATACGGCTCGGACATCGCCATCACCGGCAACGGCAGCGTGGTGTTCAGCGGGAACTCGGCTGCCGGCATGCAGTACAGCTCTAATGACGTCATCACCCTGAACGATTTCCGCAAGGCCAAGAAGGAATTCCACATCAACACGCTCGGACACATCTCCATCAGGCCGGATACCAACCTGCCTGAGGCGCAGGGCGCGCTTCAGGACACCGTCTACTCCACGGGCTATGCGGAATTCTTCGGCGCCATCTACGACTGCGACTTCGTCTACCGCACGGACGAGCTGAACCATGCGAGCGGCGAGCCCTCGATGGCCTGGCTCTGGATTACCTTCGAGAGCCTGAATGCCATCACGGACGGCAGCGTGCTGGCATCCGTGGGCATGGACCCGCAGGGCACCGGCATGGTGGGCGGCGCGCTGGAAATGCAGTTCAACTTCACCACGCATGAGGTGGAGGTGCTCAGCAGCTCCCAGGGTACCGTGACCATCAACTATCCGGACCCCATGGGCGAGTACCTCACCTTCAACGCCTGGCTCCGCTCCGTGCTCAACGGCAACTTCTACGTGACCAAGCGGGGTTCTTCCCTGTACCTGGCGGCCGCGAACGGCATGGATGATGCCACTCCCCTGCTCTACGGCGGCGGTGCGGTCTATGTGCCGCAGGGCGGCAGCGTGCGGATTGAGGGCAACGACCATGTGGAGTTCCGCAACAACTGGATCACCTCCGGCGACACGTAC
Organism: Akkermansia sp.; assembly: GCA_024405435.1. GTDB lineage: Bacteria > Verrucomicrobiota > Verrucomicrobiia > Verrucomicrobiales > Akkermansiaceae > Akkermansia. Next base: position 15,794 of record JAKSOU010000045.1, read on the forward strand.
CGCCTGATGGGCCTGTGCGTGGAGGGCGACGAGCTGGTGCTGGCCGCCGGGGCGGGGCAGGACATCACGTTCTACGATGCGCTGTACGCTAAATCCGCCAACGGCGCGCTGCAGGTGTCGTTCAACGCGGACTACCGCGACAAGGGCAACATGCTGCGCGATGCCACGGGTGACATTGTGTTCAGCGGCAAGTACGCGGAGCAGGACCTGCGGGCCTTGAAACGCTACTACACGCAGGAGGAGCTGGAGGCATCCCTCACTTCGGAGGTGTACGGCACCACCAACCTGTACGGAGGGCGCCTGCGCATTGAGGACGGTGCCGTGTACAAGGGCAACGGCATCAACGTGGCGGCGGGCTCCAAGGCCACGCTGCGCCTGGCCAACGGCACGCTCAACCAGGCGGGCTACGCCGTGTCCCTGGCCGGCGGCACCACGCTGGAACTGCTGGGCGTGAACGACATCACGGCCTCCACCCTGGACATGAAATCCGGCAGCACGCTCTCCTTCACCCTCGGCGCAGCCAACAGGAATTCAGCCGTGCTGACGCTCAACGGCGACTTGATTCAGCGGGGAACCCTGGCCATTAAGCTGGCGCAATCCTCCACCCTGCAGACAGGTGGCGAGTATCTTCTGGTATCGCTCACCGACTACGACATGCCCGCATACTGGGACATGGGCAGAATAACGGTGAGCGGCCTGAACGCGGATACCGACAACTTGTCATGGGAGGACGGCAACCTCTACTACACCCACGGAAACATCCCCGCGCTCCAAACGGCAACCTGGTCCGGCGGCGCAAGCCGGTTCTGGAACACAACGGACAAGAACTGGACGCAGGGAGGATTCAGCTACCGCTACCGCGATGGGGTGGATGTGGTGTTCGGCGATGCCGGGTATGGGGAAATCGAGCTGGAGGGCGTGCTCGCGCCCAAGAGCGTCAGCGTGAACAATGCAGCCGGGCATGACTACTCGTTCACCGGCTATGGCAGCCTGACCGGCGCAATGCAGCTCACCAAGGCCGGGAAGGGCAAGCTCACCATCGGCACCGCGAACGACTACACCGGCGGAACCGTGCTCTCCGGCGGCACACTGGTGGCAGGAAACGGCGCGGCTTTCGGCACCGGAGACATCCGTATCAACGGCGGAACGCTTGACCTGGACGGCTCGGAGATTGCCAACGGCATCAACGCTTCCCATGCCTCTGCCGTCATCCAAAACGGCATTGTTGGCGGCAGCCTGAATATCGATGGCGCCACCCTGGAGATGGCCAACGCCGGCGTCTCCGGCGAGCATGTCTCCATCAGCGGCGCCGACTCGGTAACCTTCCACGGCGCGGCCTACGCCGCTCCTCCGGTAGTCAGGGATATCAGCCCGCACGACCTTGTGCCGGAAGGCGCGCTGGGAATAGAGTTGCGCATCCTCGGCATCCACGTCACCCAGGACGGCTGGGAAATCGGCACCGACCCCACATACGATCCCGGCATTCCCGGAGCCACGCCCGATGAAACGGAAAGCCCGCTGATCATGGACTTCGAGCCGGGCGGCGCCGTCACCGTGACCCTGCCCTTCCAAAGCGTGACGGATGCGGAGACGGGAGCTCCCGTCTTGACCGGCACCTGGTGGCAGGCACCGCGCACCGGCGCGCAGGAGCAGCACAACACGGTCATGTACGTCAACTTCCGCACGGAGGGAACCGTGGGCGGCGCGGGCTGGTGCGTCGGCACGGGTGAGAATATCTGCCTGCATCTGCGCAGATACATCCAGGACCCCCTGGGAACCATCTACGTCGGCGCCGTGTCAACCGGCACCTTCACCCTGGAGGGTCTCTTATCAGAAGTGCACACGGCCGACGGCACGCATATCATCAACCCCACCTGCAACCTTATGTCGCAGCCGTGCATCCTCACCGTGGCTGGTTGGGACTATGAAGAAGATTATGTCTCCACAGGGTCAAATGGAGATTCCCGCGCGAACGGCGGTTGCATAGCCGTGCCGGAATACGGTAGCCTGACCATCAGCAACAACGGGGAGATTCAATTCATCGAGAGCAGCGCCACAAATTCCGGCGGCGCTATATATGGCGAGAACAACAGTGTTATCAGCGTTACCGGCAACGAGAGTGTGACGTTCAGCGGCAACTCTGTCACGGGTGCGTACTCCTCCTGCGGCGGCGCAATTTCTGCCGGCGAAAGCGAAGCCAGCGTTGCTGTTTCGGAGAATGGAACCGTGATATTCAGCGGAAACTCTGCCTACATTGGCGGAGCAATCTATAGCGGCTATGACAGTGATGTCAGCGTGGCTGAAAACAGCAGCGTTACCTTCAGCGGTAACACCGCCTCCGATGACGGCGGCGCGATTTACGGCAGCGGTAACAGCGTTGTCAGCCTGGCTGGAAACGACAGTGTTGTCTTCCGCGGGAACACTGCGGAACACCGCGGAGGTGCCATTAATGCCGGCGTGGGCAGCGTTGACAGCGTGATCAGCATGACTGGCAACGGTAGCGTAGAGTTCGCAGGAAATATCGCAGGCGAAAACGGAGGCGCTATCTATGGCGCGGACATCGCCATCACCGGCAACGGCAGCGTGGTGTTCAGCGGGAACTCGGCTGCCGGCGAGCAGGGCTACATGCCCAAGCAGCTCACATCCAACCACCTGGTGATGAACGGGCGCACGAATTCCGAGATTGTCATCCAAGGGGTGAGCTATCCGCGCATTGACGGCGGGCTCTCCGTGCCCGGGCAGATGGTGATCACCCTGCCGGACAGCCCGCTGCCCGACGGGCCGGTGAATGCCAGCTACGTCCAGTCCGGATACAACACCATAGGCGTGCAGCTGCCTACCGCGCAGGCGGGGGAGATTGCCCACAGCGTCAACCTGACAGCATCGTTCACCGAAACGCCTGCCGGCTACGGAGGCACGCCGCATCTCCAACCTACGGGCGAGAACGCCGTGGGATATATCCAGCTGACGTTTGACGACACCACCAACGGGGTGCACTACCAGTGCATCGAGGCTCCCATCAACCTGAGGGTCCTCTCCAGCGAGTACTCATACGATGAGATGGTATGGGAGGACTATTCCATGGGCGATCCCAGCAGCTCCTCCGGCCGCTGGGTGCAGGACTACCATATCACCTACATGGGCGTGGTGGAAACCGGCAGAATCAGGGTTGTGTCCACCCAGGTCGTCGAAGGCCACCCCAACGGCTATGTCGGCATGCTCGACCTCGCGGGGCGCACGTTCACGTGGACCTGCGACGAGACGCGCGTGGACGCCAACCACAACGAGCACAACAACCCGGGCGAACCGCTTATTGCATACCTCTCAGCAACCTATTCCTCCGCCACGCCGCTTCCCTACGGTGGCGGTGCGGTCTATGTGCCGCAGGGCGGCAGCGTGCGGATTGAGGGCAACGACCATGTGGAGTTCCGCAACAACTGGATCACCTCCGGCGACACGTACCGCCTGATGGGCCTGTGCGTGGAGGGCGACGAGCTGGTGCTGGCCGCCGGGGCGGGGCAGGACATCACGTTCTACGATGCGCTGTACGCGAAATCCGCCAACGGCGCGCTGCAGGTGTCCTTCAACGCGGACTACCGCGACAAGGGCAACGTGCTGCGCGAGGCCACGGGCGACATCGTGTTCAGCGGCAAGTACGCGGAGCAGGACCTGAAGGCCCTGAAACGATACTATACGCAGGAGGAGCTGGAAGCATCCATAACCACAGAGGTGTACGGCACCACCAACCTGTACGGAGGGCGCCTGCGCATTGAGGACGGCGCCGTGTACAAGGGCGAGGGCATCAACGCGGCAGGTGGATCCAACGCCACGCTGCGCCTGGCCAACGGCACGCTCAACCAGGCGGGCTACGCCGTGTCCCTGGCCAGCGGCACCACGCTGGAGCTGCAGGGCGTGAACGACATCACGGCCGCCACCCTGGACGTGCGGAGCGGCAGCACCCTCGCGTTCGTAGTGGGAAGCGAGAACCTGAATGCATCCTGCCTGTATCTGGACGGGGACTTGGTGCGCGGCGGCAGGGTGACGCTGAACCTGGCCAATGCGGGAACGATGCAGGAGGGGAGGGAATACCGGCTGCTGACGCTGGCGGGCGGCGACACCCCCGCCACCTGGAACTGGAACTACATCACCCTTTCCGGGCTGGATGCCGCACGCGACGACTTCCGCTGGCAAGACGGCACCCTGTATTTCCAATACACCCACGTACCGTCGGAAGTGGATTTCCCCGCGGGCGGCACCTGGGCCAACGGCGTTCACCCGTACAAGGACGGCGACAGGGTCACCTTCACCAACTGCGGCACCATCACGGTGAGCGGCACCGTGAACCCCGGCGCCATGACCGTGCAGGGCAACGGCTCCACCACGTGGAGCGGCAGCGGCACCGTGGCCGGTGACGCCGCGCTCGTCAAGACGGGCAGCGGCACGCTCACCATCAACACCGCCAACACCTACTCCGGCGGAACCACCATCTCCGGCGGCACGCTGCGCGCCGCCAACAAGGCCGCGCTCGGCACGGGCAAGGTCACGCTCTCCGGCGGCACGCTGGAGATTGCCGCCAACGGCTTCGCCAACACCGTCTCCGCATCCGGCAACAGCGGCATCACCCTGGCGGGCGGCAGCACGCTCGCCCTGAAGAGCGCCATCGCCAACACGGGCACGCTCACGCTGAAAGGCGCGTTCGACGCCTCCGCACTCAAGCTCACCAAGGGCGGCGCCACGCATGTGGATGTGGATGGCAACACCGGGGCCAGCGGGTTCGCCATGAACGGAGGCTACAGCGTCACCATCGTGACCGGCGGCACCACCATCGGCCGTGACGCCACCATCACCCACAGCGGGTTGACGGGCGGAGCGGTCCTGACCCTCGGCTCGGACGGTAAGGCCACAACCTCCGGCAGCGGTGAGGACTACACCTCCTACCTGCTGACCGGAACGGACTCGGCGGGCATGGAGGCCATCACCAAGAAGGCCGGCAAGAAGCTGCAGCTCATCGATATGCAGGGCGGCACGCTGGACATTGCGGCGGCCAAGGGCGCCACCCTGGCCAAGGGAGTCACCCTCAACATGGATGGCGGCAAGGTGGACGGCCTGCTGGTTGTCGGCAACGGCTCCACGCTCATCTACGGCGGCGGCAGCTTCACCGTGGCGCCGGAGCTCAAGGGCG
>JAKSOU010000046.1 GCA_024405435.1 Akkermansia sp.
CTAGTCCCGGCGGGAATCGAACCCACATTTGCCCTTTAGGAGAGGGCCGTTCTATCCATTGAACTACGAGACCGTGATGGATGCTAGGCGGGGCCGCAGGCGGTGCGGACGGCGTCTATCTGTTCTGCGGAGAGGTGCTTCTGCAGCTCGGCGAGCATGCGTGGGAAGTACTCTTCGCGGGACCAGCCGTGCAGCGGCTGGGGCTGGGGCTTGTCGAAAGCCCAGAAGGGGATGGGGAGCGCCACATCCAGGATGGTGGGCGCGGCGGGCATGATGCGGCAGAGGGCGTCTGCCACGTGCTGCGCGGCGGCGGGGCAAGACTCCAGCGCGGAGAGCAGCCACTGGCACGCCAGGTGGTTGGCGGGGATAGAGATGGCGTCCAGCAGGTCTTCCAGGCGCTCCTGGGGGAGCGCGCAGAGGGGCTGCATGAGGGGCATGGCGCGCATGTCCGCCAGGCTGAGCAGGGTGTTGAGCATGGGCGCGTTGTCCAGGGCGTCGTCATCCTTGATGCAGCGCACGAGCTCCTGCACGCCGGAGAGAGGTGTGTCCGGCGCGGGCTGTGCGAGTGTGACGAGGTGGAGGGAAGCCTTGGCTGCGACCTCCGGAGCGGGTTCGCAGAGGATGTAGGGGAGGAGGGATTTCCAGCCCTCTCCCTTGCGGGAGGCGATGAAGCGGCAGAGCATCTGCATGCTGCCGCGGCGGGAGGCCACGGAGGTCTTTTCCGCGAACACGGGGTAGATGTCCAGGTTCTCCGCCTGCTTCTCCTCGTCATTGCTGGCCATGAGACCGCAAGCCATCATGGCGAGGGGCCACTGCTCCTGGCCGATTTCATGGATCCGCACGGGATCGTGCGCCATGGCGGCCAGGCGTTCCAGCTCGGAGAGGCTGTCGAAGTTGTCCTGGAAAATACTCATCTGGATTTACGATTTACGATTTACAATTGACAATTTGGGAAGTTAGCGCGGCGGAGCCGCGGGGGGGTCAATTGTTGGCGGGCTGGTCTGTTTCCAGGGCGTGGTTGGAGACGTCCTGGTTGAGCCAGGAGTTGTCACCGGAGCCGTCGGCCGCGGGTGTGGTGGCGGGGGCCACGGGCACGGGGGCGTCCACATCCAGCAGGGTGAGGCGGAGGTCCACCACGCGGTCGCGCACGAGTGCGCTGAGGGGGCACTTGGCCTTGGCCTGCTCATAGTAGGCGCGGGCGGCATCCTTGTCGCCGGAGGTCTTGGCGATATCGCCGAGGGAGACGAAAGCGAGCGCGGTGTAGGGGTTGTCCGGCAGTGCGGTCACGCGCTTCCAAGCGGCGGTGGCCTCCTCGTTCTTGCCGTCGCCCATGTAGTCTGTGGCGATGGCGGTGATGGCGCGGGACTTGAGCAGGACGCTGGGGGATTTGGCAGCCACGTTCTCCAGGTGTGCGATGGCGGCGGCCTTGTCACCGCCGTTGCGCAGCAGGGAGATGCCGGCGAGCAGCTCGCCGGAGGCGGCGGCGGGGGTTTCCGCGTACTCCTTCTGCAGGAGCTCCAGGGATGCGGCGTCGTATTCCTCCACGGCGGCCACCTTGCCGGGCTGGTCGGCCTTCATGGCGGCCACGGTGACGGCGGCGGCCTGGTACTTGCGGTCGTTCTGGGTGGAGAAGTACGCGATGACGCATCCTGCGGCGATGCCGAGGGCGATGCCGCCCCAGAGGAGCTTCTTGTAGTGCTCGTTCAGGAACTGCTCATGCTTGGAGGGGCCGAGCTCGATTTCGCCGATGGCCTTGATCTCCTCCGGGGAGAGGGGCATGATATCCTCGTCTTTGTTCTGGTTGTTCATGACTGGAGTTTTTGAAGTTCGTTCATGGCGTGGAGGCGGTCCACGTCAATGTAGTTGTTGATGCCGAGGTTGCGGTAGATTTGCAGTGTGGCGCGCGATTTGTTGAGGGTGTAGAAGTGGATGCCGTCCACGTCCTCGTCCAGGAGCTCGGCGCTCTGCTGGCTGGCGTAGTTGATGCCGATGCGCTCGATGGAATCCTTGTCGCCCCCGGCGCGGAGCATGGCCTTGAGCAGGCGCGCGGGGAAGTTGGTTCCGGCGGAGAGGGAAGCCATGCGGTGCATGCCCTGGATGGTGGTGATGGGCATGATGCCCGCCACGATGGGCGCGCCGATGCCCATCAGGCGGCACCGCGCGCGGAAGTCGAAAAACGCGTGGTTGTCAAAGAACAGCTGGGTGCAGATGTAGTCCGCACCCTCGTCCATCTTGGCTTTCAGGTGGTCCATCTCGCGCAGGCGGTTGCGGGATTCCGGGTGCCCCTCCGGGAAACCGGCCACGCCGATGGTGAGGCGGTACGGCAGCTTGCGCTCCGCCTCCCACTTGCGGATGAAGGCCACCAGCTGCGCCGCGTACTGGAAGGCATCGCGGCTGCGGTCGTACGCGGGGTCGTTCTGCGGGGGGTCGCCGCGCAGGGCCATGACCGCGCGCGCGCCGGACTGCACGTAGCTCTCCAGGATGGCGGCGATCTCCGCCTCCGAGTGGCCGACGCAGGTGAGGTGCGGCACGGTGGTGACGCCGCCGGCCTGGATGCGCTGGACGACGTCGCGCGTGAGCTCGCGGGAGCTGCCGCCGGCGCCGTAGGTGACGCTCACGAAATCCGGGCGGAAGTCCTTGAGGCGCTCCACGGTCTCCAGCAGGCTGGCGGCGCCCTCCGGCGTCTTCGGCGGGAAGAACTCGAAGGAGAACGTGGGCGTTTTGGCAAACAACCCGGCTGTGGCGGGTTCCGGCATCAGGGCATGGGAAGGGGTTCCAGTTCGTTGGACATGGGCACGGCGGTTTCCGTGCCGTTGCCGGCGGGCAGCGGGGCCGCGCGGGTGGGCACGGGCGCGCCGAAGTTCATGTTGTCCTCCCGCAGGTCGCGCGTGGTTTCAAAGGGGGTGATGATGACCTCGTCGCCCACGGCGGGCATCTTGTCCTCCGGCAGGATACCGTCCTGCACGGCGCCGCCCTGGGCATCCGCATTGAAGCTGGAATGCTTGAGCTGCGCGCTCACCTGGCCGGATTCCTGGTCCACGTTGTCCACCTCCGCCTCGCAGAGGATGTTGCCGTCGCGGCGCAGGGCCACCACCAGGCCCACGTTGATGGGTGACTGGGTGACGGGCTTGAAGAGGACGGAGTTCCACTCCTGGTTGTAGGAGGTCACCAGGCCGATGGGCTTGGAGTCGTCCACGTCCTCGTCCGCCTGCTGGGCCATGGATTCCTCCTGCTTGCGGCGGGCGTCTGCGAGCACGCTGCTCTCCTCGGCTTCGGTGAGCTTCTTGATGCGCTCCTGCTGGGCCTTCTCGGCGGCGGCGCGGGCCTCTGCCACGGCGTCGGCCTCATGTTCCGGGTCCAGCTCCTCCATGCGTTTCTGGTGTTCGGCCTCGCGCTGGTTGTAGGCCTCGGTGCTCTGCTCGGCCTTGTACTGGTCGTAGCGCTCCTGCTGCTGGGGAATCATGTACGCCACCACATAGAACATGAGCCCCACCGCCAGGCAGAGCAATACCAGTATCGTGACGCGAAAGCCGTTCATGCGCACCATTCTACCAGAACACCCCGGCAAGGCAAGCCAAGAGTGTGTCAAGGCGGCGGTACCGCCGGGAATTGACGATTTACTATTTACTATTTACGATTTGGATAGTTCGGCATGGCGGGCTATCTGCCGTGCTGGTCCACCTCCACGGTGAGGGCCTGGAGGGCGAAATCGCGGATGCCGTTGTGCTCGATGACGAGGGACTGCCCCACGGCGGCATCCGGCATCTGCGGGATGCGGAGGGCGCCGGTGAAGGGGTATCCTGCGTGGATGGCGGCGGGGTCGAACACCTCCCAGCGCGGGGAGGCGGTGCTCTTGTAGCGGAAACGGGGGTCGCTCTCCAGCAGGCGCAGCTTCACGCGGCTCATCTGGCGCACGGCGTTGAAGCTCAGCTCCCGCTCCAGCGGCATGGTGCGCAGCTCGGAGACGTACGGGCGCCCCAGGAAGAAGGTCTGCCAGGAGCGGCTCAGGTCCGGTGCGGGGATGACGCCGTTGCCCTCGCTGTCCACCTCGGTGGGGTAGATGGTGTCGGGGTCGTTCTCGCGCCAGGCGTACACGGTGGATCCGGCGAGATAGCGCATGTTGTGGAAGACGCCGTCCCCCTGGACGGAGACGCCCGTCAGGGTGTCCACGAAGAGCTCGTGCGAGCTGCAGATGTGCTCCATCAGGAAGAGGTGGTTGGTGTTGTTCTCCGTCACGAACCAGATTTCATCCTCTCCGGAGGCGGAGGGAAGCGCGGCGATGTGGTGGACGGTTCTGCCTGGGAGGTTGATTCGCTGCCAGGCGGTGACCTGCTGCTCCATGTTCATGGTGAGCACGGCCAGGGAGGAGTCTTTCATGAGCACCCAGATGTAGGAATCCGTGCCGCGCTGCACGCACCACTCCGCAACGCCGCTGTGGAAGAGGTGCTCCGCCAGCAGGCTGAGGTCCACCGTGCTGAAGCCGTCCGTCTCCAGCTTGTAGGAGATTTCGCGCAGGCGGCGGCCGCCGCGCTGCACAAAGAGCACGGAGTTCTCCACGGCCTGCACGGGCAGGGGCTCGCTGCCCACCGCGGATTGCCGCTTGTACGCGGCGGAGGTGGCGCAGATGGGGCCGTTGTCGGATGCGGTCAGGGCCCACTCTCCCTCCGCCGTGCCCACCAGTAGCTCGCGCGTGGCGCACATCCAGTAGATGCGGCTCTGGTCGTCGGACGCCAGGGTGAGGTGGAGCGCGTCGTCGGCATCGGAGCCCATGCGGAAGTTGGTGAAATCATCCACGGCGCTGCCGAAGAGTGTGGTGGGTAGGCTGGGGATGCCGCCGAACCAGAGGCGGTTCTGGTAGTAGCTGCTGAAGGCGGGGTATCCCATGGCGGTTCCGAATGCGCCGAGGCTCCAGCGGGCGGTGCGGAAGGAGGCGGGGGTGTCCAGGTAGGGGCTCTCCACGGCGGCGGTGGCCAAGCGAGAATCGCTAGCCGAGGTGATGCGGAACTTGTACTCGCGCTGGCCGGCGAGGGTGCGGAACTGCATCATGGGCTGTATGGGCAGGGCCGTGCTGCTGATGCACACCGGCACCATGCGGCAGGGTGTTTTCTCTGAGCCGCTCAGCGCCCAGTTGCGGCGCTCCTCGTACGCGGTTTGGGAGAAGCTCTTGATGGTGACCCAGTCCCAGTTGAGGCAGTCGGGGTCGTCCGCCACGGTGTTGTATGAGCGGCGGAGCTCCCAGGAGGCGTTCCACTCGCCGTGGGTGGAAAGTTCCCAATCGCCGCAGACCTCGTACGGCTTGCCATCGGCCAGGCGCATGATGCCCGGCATGAAATGCCGCGGGTAGTCCGCGGGAGAGGTCTTGCCGGAAACGAAATGCACCGCGGGGTTGTAGGCGGCGCGGCAGGTGTAGTAGCGGCGCTGGTTGCCCGCATCCGCCGGCAGGTAGAGCTTGGCTCCCTTCGCCACGGAGGCCGTGGCCAGGTTCGGGCACGCCGTCACCTCTGCGGTGGTGGACTCGTTGCGCAGGTAGGTGCGTTCCGGCACGTCGGCATCCGCCAGCAGGTATTCCGCGCCATCCATGGCGGGGCGGAACGTGGGGGGCGCGCTTTCGTCCAGCTCCAGGGTGGCGGTGGTGCCATCGGCGGAGAAGGTGACGTGCAGCCCGGCGGTGTTGGTGGCGTAGGAGGCGCGCGGGTAGGGTTCCGGCGCCACGGTTTCCGCGGTCCAGTTGTTGTTGGCGAGGCGGGAGATCTTCACCACGGGGTGGGTGGGGCAGGTGACGAAAAGGACATCGTTGATCTGGGTGAAGCGCAGGGATTCAATCTGCTCCGCCGTGGTCCAGGGGATGGAGAGGCGGTAGTAGTCGCGCTCGTCGGGGGTGCGCACGCCCCAGGCGTCCTTGAATGCGCGCATGGTGCCGGGGGAGAACTCCAGCATCAGCACATCCGATTCCGAATAGCGGAACGGCACCAGCCGCGTGGCTCCGTCCGTCTGGTTCTCCGCGTAGTCCACAATGCGCGTGCCGCGGCGCCGGCGGATGCCGCCGTACGGCAGCACGGTGAAGTTGCACAGGCGCCCCGCCCCGCGCTGATACGCCTGCAAATCGATTCGAGCATCCAGCCAGGGGGAGAGCTCGCCCGCCGTGAATCCGAGTACAATGGGTATTTCCTGCATGCCCCATGCCTACCACGCCGCCGCGCATGGCACCATCCCGCAGCCCCACCGCGCCAAGCCCGCCCGGGGTGGGGCCGGCTTGGCGGCATCCGGCGCGCGAATCAATCCGCGTTCCCCGTCACCACGCGGCGGAAGAAGTCGTCCAGCGGTGCGGGGTCCGGGAACGGCGGTGCGGGCGTGGCCTCCAGCGTGGCGCGCAGGGATTCCAGCTCGCGTTGGATGAATGCCGCCGCCACCGGGCGCACCGGGCCCACCGCCTTTTCCGTGGAGCTTGCGCGCAGTTGCAGCAGGGTGTCCACCTCGTCCTGCATGTCGGCGGGCAGCAGGGCTTCCCGCAGCTCCGCGAAAGGCACGGGCGCGGGACGCCGCTCGCGCAGCACCCAGCGCGCGGCCAGCAGCGGGCGGATGCAGTAGAAGTATTCCTTGTAGGGCACCTGCGGGGCCTCCAGGTAGCGCTTGAAGGTGCTGACCGCCATGCCCACGTATCGGTACGCCAGACGCTCCGGCTGCATCACCTGCTCGATGAGCGCGCGGAATTCGTCCAGATGCGGGGAGGTCTCATACATGATGGGCGAGTGCGCCCACTCATGGATGCTCACGTTTGATTTGAGCGCCAGGTGCAGGGCCTTGCGGAGGTCCCACCCGTTGATGTCGAACACCTCGTTGAGCTCCCACTCGATGGTGTCGCGCGGCGGGTACACGCGCAGGTAGCAGGCCTGCGGGTGGTAGTACACGCAGCGCACATCGTAGTCGCTGTTCAGGGAGGCGTACCCCCAGGAGCGGCTGCCGGATTCCGCGGCGAAGAGCAGGCGGCAGTCGTGCGCCCGCTGCATGTCCGCCAGGCGCTGCCTAATTTGCGAGATGGTGTCGTTCATAGTCGATTCTGAGTTGGGCCAGGTCTTGTTCAAGGTTCCCCACCTGCGGGGATTCCGGGAGGTCGGACGCCTCGTACTCCGCGGGCAGTTCCGCCAGCAGGGCGTCCACCATGCGCATCAGCTCGTCCAGCGGCACGCGCCCCGCGCGGATGTCCCGCAGCAGCGCGTTGTCCCACGTACGGCGCACATGCACCCTGCCCTCGCGTGCAATCTCGCGCGCCATGTGCAACAGGCGCACCACGTGGCCCATGTGCTTGCAGTCGTACGCGCCGCCGTGGTCGCTGTCCAGCGCGGTGTCCAGCCGCTTGGTGTTGCGCTCCTGCAGCCATTGGCGGTACTGCGCCACGCGGCGGCAGTGGCGAGAGAAGTCGTCCTCATGCACCACCATGTGGCAGAGGAACGGCGCGCCCGCCGGAACCTGCGGGCACGACACAGCGGTGCCGGACTTGCCGAACAGCCCGCCGCGGTTCTCACCGCGGTACAGCGCATAGGTGTGCGGGCATCCCTCCATCGGCGCGGCCAGCAGGGCGTGCTCATCCACCCCCTGCCCCGCCATCCAGCCGCGCAGGGGCACGCACGCGCCCTCGTGCAGCACGGCGCAGAAGTCCGCGAGCGTGAGGGAATCATCGGGCGGGCGGAGGGCTTTCTCATGGGTGGCCTGCACGCGCTTGACCTGCCTGTTGGCGTTGGCGGCGAAGGTGTAGCGGCACTTGCGCGAGAGGAAGCTGCGCTCGCCGAAAAACTGCGCGAACCAGGGCGCGGCGAAGATTTGCTGCTCCCGCCCCAGGCATCCCCATAGCTCCAGCGCGCCGCTGTTGTTGAGCATGAGCTGGCGGCAGAACTCGCCTATCTCCGTGTACTGTACATCCTGCTTCTCGTCGAACACGCTGCCGGGAGCCACCCCGCTGAGCACATCCGCCAGCGGCGCCATGTACACGCCCTTGCGGTCCTCGTCGCTCGTCTCCGTCTCCAGCCCATGCGCGCGGCTCCCCGCCACGCACTCGAAGCATATCAGGTCACGGATTCCCTCTATGGTGTATTCTCTCATCATCCCGGTAGTTGTCCCCGCCATCATAATCCCGTCCCATCCCCTTGGCAACCAAAATATGGGGCGATTGCGCGGTGAATCAATTCACGGCGACGCGCATCTCGAAGGGTTCCAGGCGGCCGCGGGTGAGACAGGATTGCGCCCAGGCGAGGACGGGTGCGGTGTCGGGGAGCTGGTCGGCGGCGCGGGAGTCCACCGCGGGACGGGGCTGCGGGGTGGCCAGGGTGATTTGGGAAATGGCGGCCAGGAGCTCGCGCGCCTGGTCGGCGGGCATGCGGAAGATGGCGTCCGCGCGGGCGGGGATGTCGGCATCGTCCAGCCGGAGGATGCGCACGCCCACGCCGTAGGCGGCGGCGAGGTCGGAGAGCTCATCCTGGATGGGGGCATCATCGGCGGGGATGACCACCAGCTCGCACTCGTGGGCCCAGCGGCCGCAGGCCAGGGCGCGGAAGAATCCGGCGCGTGCGGACTCCGCGGAATCAGCCACCACGGCGCACACCGCGCGGAAACGCGCCTGTAGGGGCTCGGAAGACTTGTTCATCTCGTACGCGCCGTCGGCGGTCCAATGTCCGGCGGGCCACTGCACGGCCACCAAATCGGGATGCTCCCAGGATGCTTCCTCCGCGGCGGGGTACACGAACACGCCGAGCCCGGCGGTGTCGTACAGCCGCACCAGCAGCGCAAGCAGGCGGTGCTGCGGGGAGCTGTCCTCGGCGCCGTCAAAGACGGACTGCAGGGAATCATCGTGCCCGCTGCGCAGGTAGTACCCCTGCCCGTTCTCCACGCGGGCGAGGCAGGAATCGGGATCCAGCGCGATGAACGAGAACTGGGAGCGCAGCGAGTGGTCCGAGTATTCGCCGCCGAGGACGGCGCGCACGCGGGCGATGAGCTCCGTGCCCTTGATGGCGTCCTGCGGGTGCGCGGGAAGCAGGGTGGGCAGGATTTCGAGCAATCGTTCGTGGAGGGTCATGGCGGTAATCAGGCGCGGGTGGCGGCGCCGGCGAGTTTGAGGTTGGGGTCCACCGGGGTGTCCAGCGGGGAGAACTGCCCGGCCTTGGCGCGCAGGAGCCCCGCGAAGGCGATCATGGCGGCGTTGTCGGTGGTGAGGCTGTTGGGCGGCAGCACCAGCTCCACGCGGCGGCGCGCGCAGGCGTCCTGCATGGCGCGGCGAAGCTCTCCGTTGCAGGAGACGCCGCCGGAGACGGCCACCACCTTGCGCCCGGTCTGCCGCAGCGCGCGCATGGCCTTTTTCACCAGCACCTCCACAATGGCGGCGCGCACGCCCGCGCACAGGTCGCAGAGCGTCTGGTGGTCCAAGTCATGCGGGTTGCCGCTTGCCACCAGCTTGGGCAGGGTGTAGAGCACGGCGGTCTTAAGGCCGGAGAACGAGAAGTCCAGATGCGGTTCATGCATCATGGGACGCGGGAACTCGAAGCGCTGCGGGTCCCCCTGCTCCGCCAGCTTGTCAATCTCCGGGCCGCCGGGGTACGGCAGGTCCAGCATCTTGGCCACCTTGTCGAACGCCTCGCCCGCCGCGTCGTCGCGCGAGCGCCCCAGCAGCGTGTAGTCGCCGCAGCCCCGCACGTCCACCAGCAGGGAATGCCCGCCGGACACTACCAGCGCCAGATGCGGCACCAGCCCGCCCTCCCGCATGATGAACGGGGAGAGGATGTGCCCCTCCAGGTGGTTGACCGCCACAAAAGGCTTGCGAGCGGCGAGCGCCAGGGCCTTGGTGGCGGTGTTGCCCACCAGGAGGGCGGCCACCAGGCCGGGTCCCGCGGTGCTGGCGAAGGCGTCAACCTCCTCCAGCCTGCGTCCGGCCTTGTCAAAGGCCTCCTGCAGGACGCCGGGGATGTTGGCGGAGTGGTTGCGCGAGGCGAGCTCCGGGATGACGCCGCCGTACATGCGGTGCAGCGGTATCTGGGTGGAGACCACCGAACTGAGCAGGCGGGTGCCGCCTTCCGGGGTTTCCTCCAGCAGGGCGGCGGCTGTCTCATCACAGCTGGATTCCACTCCCAGTACCAGCATGGCCGTGTGCAGTTATCAAGCGGATTTCTTGGAACGCGCGGGCTTCTGCGCCTCGCGCGCGATGACGGGTTCGCCGTGGCCCAGCACCTGGTCCTTGGTGACGGTGACGCTCTCTATGGTGCGGTCGCCGGGGACCTCGTACATGACATCCAGCATCAGGTTCTCGAAAATGCCGCGCAGGGCACGGGCGCCGGTCTCGCGCTCGATGGCCAGGTGCGCCATGGCGTGCAGGGCGTCGTCCTCCACCACCAGCTTCACGCCGTTCATGGCCAGCAGCTTGGTGTACTGCTTCACCAGCGAATTCTTGGGCTTGGTGAGCAGCTCCACCAGTTGGTCCTCCGTCAGCGTGGTCAGCGGCGCGAAGATGGGCAGGCGGCCCATCATCTCCGGAATCATGCCGTACTGGAAAAAGTCCTCCGGCATGGCCTTGGAGAGCACCTCCTCCTCGGTGTACTCCTTGGTGTTGCGGTCCTCCTCGATGGACGCGAAGCCCATGCTGGACGAGCCGAGGCGCTTGCGGATGATGTCCTGCAGCCCCACGAAGGCGCCGCCGCAGATGAAGAGGATGTTCTCCGTGTTCACGTGGATATACTGCTCGTTGGGATGCTTGCGGCCACCCTTGGGCGGGATGTTGCACACCGTGCCCTCGATGATTTTCAGCAGGGCCTGCTGCACGCCCTCGCCGGAGACGTCGCGCGTGATGCTCACGTTCTGCGTCTTGCGGCCGATCTTGTCGATTTCATCCACGTAGACGATGCCGCGCTCGGCCTTGGCCACGTTCATATCCGCGGCCTGCAGCAGGTGCAGGATGATGTTCTCCACGTCCTCGCCCACGTAGCCGGCCTCCGTCAGCGTGGTGGCGTCCGCTATGCAGAACGGCACGTCCAGGATGCGGGCCAGGGTCTTGGCCAGCAGGGTCTTGCCGCTGCCGGTGGAACCGGCCATCAGGATGTTGCTCTTCTCGATCTCGGTGCCCTCGTCGTCCTCCTTCTGGCGGAGGCGCAGGTAGTGGTTGTAGACGGCCACGCAGAGGATTCGCTTGGCGCGCTCCTGGCCGATGACGTAGTCGTCGAGCATGCGGTGGAGCTGCTGGGGCGTGGGGAGCTCGCTGAGGTTCTTGGTCTCCACCTCCAGCACGGGTGAGCCGTCCGCGCCCGTCTCCTGCGGCATGATTTCCGGGTGGGTGCCGCTGACGAGCGCCAGGAGGCGGTCCGCCGCCACGGGTCCGAGTTCCGAGGTGAGCATCTGGTAGTTCAGGCCCTCCACGCACTGGTAGCAGATGTGGAGGTCGTCCAGCTTGAGCATGGGGCGGCCCTCGTTACCGCGGTTGCCGCATAGGAAGCACTTCGGCATGGCTTACTTCATCTTCTTGAGGATTTTATCCACAAGGCCGTATTTCAGGCTCTCCTCGGCGGTCATGTAGTTGTCGCGCTCCTGGTCGTGCTTCACCACATCGAACTTCTTGCCGGTGTGCTCGGCGAGGATACCGGTGAGGCGCTTGTCCAAGCTCATCATGAAGTTGATGGTGCGCTCCACATCCGCGGCGGTGCCCTGGGCGCCGCCGCGCACCTGGTGAATCATCACGTGGGAGTTGGGCAGGCAGAAGCGCTTGCCCTTGGTGCCCGCCGCCAGCAGCACGGACGCCATGGAGGCGGCGATACCGATGCAGTAGGTGTTGATATCGCAGGAGACGAACTGCATGGTGTCGTAGATGGCCAGGCCGGCGGTCACCTCGCCGCCGGGGGAATTGATGTACAAATGGATATCCTTTTTGGGGTCAACCATTTGCAGGAACAGCAGCTGCGCCACCACGGAGTTGGCAACGGTGTCGTCTATCTCTGTTCCGATAAAGATGACGCGGTCCAGCAGCAGGCGGGAATAGATGTCGTACGCGCGCTCGCCCTGGTTCGTTTTCTCAATGACAGTGGGAATATAATAATTGTTCTTGGGTGTATTCATAGTGTGGCGAAGAGTCTACCACAGGAAAACCCGCTTGTCAAGCCAATTCTACGGCTTCGGGGCGGCAATTACGTAGATTTAGCGCTGGGAAATGAACTTGCGTGCCTGGAGGCAGTAGTTGACGCCGCTCCAGAGGGTGAGGACGAGCGCGGCGGCCAGGAAGATGCCGCGGGTCCACTCTCCGCCGGGGCCGATGCTCATGCTGCGCAGGGGCTCCGGCAGGTTGCCGCCGTAGGCCAGGTGCACCAGGCACGCGATGCAGTACGCCAGCTGGAACCCGGTCTTCCACTTGCCGCACCAGTCCGCCGCCATGATGTGGCCGCGCGCCGCCGCCAGCTGCCGCAGCCCCGTGACCAGGAACTCACGGAAGATGATCACAATGGTCACCCAGAACGGGCACACTCCCACCGAGCTGAGGTAGATGAACGCAGAACCCACCAGGATTTTGTCCGCCAGCGGGTCGATGAGCTTGCCGAAATCCGACACCACGCCCCACTTGCGCGCCAGGTGCCCGTCGAAGAAATCCGTGACGGCGCCCACCACAAAGGCCCACAGGGCCACGCACACCCCGGCGCCCAGCGGGTGGAACCACCCGCCGCTCACCGCATCGCACAGCGGGGAGGGCGTGCCGTCCAAGGCCAACGCCACCGTGAGCACCACCACCAGGGCAATGCGGGAGAGGGTCAGGATGTTCGGCAGACAGTAGTGCATTCTCGCTTTTGCTACTTTACCGCACCGCGCACCGGGATGCAAGGGAAAAGAAACGCAAACCCACGTAAACATGCAAAACGCAGGCTGCGCGGCACGCGGAATTTTCTCGCATTCCTGCGGCGCGGGGAGTATAATGGCGGAGATACAAAGTTGCCATGAAACACAAATCCATATTTTACAGTATGCTGGCGGGGGCGGCGGCGCTGCTGGGCAGCTGCTCCTCCGAGCCGTACCCGGTGCATTTCCTGACGGAGGCGGATTCCGCCGAGGCGGGGATGCCGTTCACCATCCCATACAACGGGCACTACTACAGCCGCATGCCCGTACTCACGCTGAACAACTTCGAGAAGTTCAGCTCGTTCATGGACATGAAGGACGGCTCCTACGGCGTGCGCCTGTTCACCAAACCGGAGTTCCGCATGCGCCTGGCCTCCATCACCATGCAAAACCGCGGGCGGCGCATGCTGCCGATATTCAACGGGCTTGCCTTCCAGCCGATGCTGGTGGATGTGGTGAACGACGGCCAGCTGGTGATTTGGGGCGGCCTGAACGGCTGGGATTTGAAGAAAATCGGCGAAAAGCTGAAGCCGGTCAACCCGGAGATAGAGAAGAAGCGTTACCTGGACGAAAACCCGCGCCCCATCCCCAAGGGCGGGCGTGACCCGCGCATGCTCTCGCGCGGCACCCGCAACTAACGGAACCGGCCAGATGCACCCCCTGCTCCGCCACGCCCTGCCCCTGCTCTGCGCATGCCTGACCACGGCATGGGGCGCGCAGGATTTGGTGTTCCGACCGCCCACGGACAACCACGCGCTGTTCGAGGGGCGCATGGACGACTTCTACATGTACTGCGACCGCACGTTCGAGGGGGAGGTGACGAAGCCGTGGGAGGCGGGCTCCTACGGCATGGTGCGCAACCCGTTCCGCACGGGTGACGGCAACGTGATGTACAGCCGCCTGCACGAGGGAATCGACATCAAGCCCGTGAAGCGGGATGCCGCCGGGGAGCCGCTGGACACCGTGCGCCCCATGGCACCCGGCCGCGTGGTGCACGTGAGCGATGTGCCTCGCAACAGCAACTACGGCAACTACGTGGTGGTGGCGCACGACACCCCCGACGGCACCGTCTACACCCTCTACGCGCACCTGGCGCGCATCACCTGCCAGGTGGGCCAGCAGGTGGGCACCGGCAACGCGCTGGGCATCATGGGCCACACGGGCGTGGGGCTCAACCGCGAGCGCTCCCACGTGCACGTGGAGGTGTGCCTGCTGCTCAACACCGCGTACGACCAACTGGGCGACCCGCTCAACAAGCACGGCATCTACAACGGCATGAACCTGGCCGGCATGAACGCGGCGGATTTCCTGCTGGCGTGCAGGGAGGGCCGGCCCATTTCCATCAAGCAATACCTGGCGGGGATGCCGGAGCATTACCGCGTGCGCGTGCCCTGCGTGGGCACCATGGACCTGCTGCGCCGCCACCCCTTCCTGTACAAGGGTGATTGGAGCACGCGCCCGCCCTCCCTGGAGATCGCCTTCACGGCGGAGGGCGTGCCCATTGCCGTGTACCCCGGCTCACAGCCCGCTGCCGCTCCCGTCCTCGTCTCCTGCAAGCCCATGCCGACCGTCCAGCAGAACTGCACCGTCAACCGCGTCAAAAACAGCTCGCAGGACGCCGCGCTCACCGTCTCCGGCATCAAATACGTCAACAACATGCTCTTCATCCCCGGCGTGACCGCCGCCCCCGCGCCGCCGCCCGCCCCACGGGCGGCCCCGGCCAGGCCCGCCGCGCAGCGCGCCGCCTCCAAGCACTCCAGAAAACGCCGCAAATGACAACCCGCTCCCTCCAGCTGGCGCTCATCCCGCTCCTGCTCCCGCTCACGGCGGTTGCGCAGGATGCCGCGGCGCGCGCGGACTACGCGCAGGGCCACAGCGCGGCGCAACAGGGGCGGTTCGCGGAGGCGGTGGAAACGCTGCGCCGCGTGCCGCAGGGCGACGAGCTGTTCCCTTACGCCGCGCGCGCCATGCTGTACAGCGCGTGGCAATCCGGGCTGGCGCAGCTTTTCGTGGATACGGCGCAGGCCCTCGTGAACTGCGGGAACGCGGAGGTGGAGAAGCTGGCCACCGCCTCCCTCGCAGAGTACCAGCTCTGCGTGCTGGAGGTGCCTGAATCCGCCGCCATCGATGCCGTGGCCGCCCTGCACCGCCTGGCCGCCAAGGATGCCTCCCTGCAGCCCACCATGGCTTGGCTGGAGGCGCGCCAGATGCTGCTGCGCGGCCAGCTGGACGCGGCGGAGGCGGCCTGCCGCGAGATAGACGCCAACCGCGCCTACCCGCAAACGGTGCGCCACCGCGCGCGCCTGATTCTGGCGGAGGTGCTGTACGCCAGGGAGGCGCAGGCCGAACTCACGGGCGAAACCTACACCCCCGCAACCAAGACGAAGCCCGCGGAGACGCAGGACCACGCGGCGGAGGACGATGACGACGAGCCCGCCGCGGAGGAGGAAACCCCGCAAACCCTGGAAGGCAAAGGAGAGGAAACCCTGCTCTCCTTCATCACCGCCAACCCGGATTCCCCCCTGCTGGGCGAGGCCTTCCGCATCCTCAAGGCCCACCGCGCCTTTGAACGCAGCGAAATCGCCCGCACCCGGCTCGACGAATGGGCGAAGGACACCGCCGGCCACGCCCGCCGCGCCACGCTCGCACTCCTGGTGCTCCAGCATATCCTGAACCGCGACGACGCGCCGGACGCGCCGCTGGACACCACATGCGCATCCACCGCCAACGCATACCCGCAGGAGCCCGCCACCGGCATCATCCTGCTGGAGCAGATCCGCAGCCTGTACCTGCGCGGGCGCACGGAGGAGGCGCGCAGCCTGCTGGGCGCGCTGCCGCAAGACCTGACGGACGCGCGCGCCAACCAATACGCCGCCCTCTGGAGGGCGATGCTGCAGGAGGACGCCGCCAGCCAACCGTGGCGGGAGCTGCTGGAAGAAACCGCGCGCCTGGGCGGCAGCCTGCCGGAGCTGGTGCGCAGAAACGCCTTTATCCACACCCTGGAAAGCAGCGCAGACGCCAAACCGGACCCCGCCGCGCCGCCCGTGGAACAGGCGCGCATGCACCTGCTCTCCGCCCGGCACGCCCTGCTCTCCGCCAACCCGGACCTCACCCGCGCGGAGGGGGAGCTGCACGCCGTGCTGGATTCCCCGCAGGCGGATGCGGAAACCGCGTTCCAGGCGCGCCTGCTGCTCTGCGAGACGGCAGCCCGCCGCGGGCATGCGGACGCCCTGGAACAGGCGGAGGCCCTGCACGGGGAGTCCATGGCCATGCCGGTGGAACTGCGCCTGCAGTATTTCAGCGTGCTGGAGCACGCCTTCCACGCCGCCAAAACCCGTGCCGAAGCGCGAGAGTGCATGATTGCCGAGCTGCAGGACACCCTCACGGAGATTGACCTGCCGCCGGAGCTCTCCCTGCCGCTGCGCCTGCACCTGGCTTCCCTCCTCACCATATCCCGCAGCCACAGGGAGGAGGCGCGGGAGCTCCTGCAGCGCATGATTGCGGAAGCACCCCGCAGCGACTACGAGCCCCTGGCCCTCCTGATGCTCGGCGAATGCTCCGCCCAAGGCAACACGCCCGCCGCCCTGCGCGAGGCCATCACCCTTTTCGAGCGCGCCGCAGCACGCGGCGACAAGCCAACCGTCCAGCAGGCACGCATCCGCCGCGCGGATGTCCTGGTGCGGCTCGGCAATACGGAAGACGCCGCGCAGGACATGCGCCGCCTGCTGCGGGAAGATTCGCCCGCCCCCCGAGAAGACGCCATGGCGCGCCTGGTGCTGGCAAACGCCCTGGCCAACGGAAACGCAGACGACCGTGCGGAGGCGCTGGACTGCCTGCAGCAGCCGGTGGACAACGGCTTGGAGGCACTGCCGCGCAACTGGCAGTTCATGGTTCTGAAATCGCTCGCCATCCATTGCGCGCGCCTGGGCGAGGCGGACCGCGCCATCACGAACTTCCGGCGCATCCTGGCCATGGATCCCGCCCTGCACGCCCGGAATGCGGACGATGAGGAATGGCGGGAGCTGTACGGCGCCGCCATCAGCGCCGCCTACCTCCTGGAGGAGCGCGGCGACTTCAACGAGGCCCTCGAAATCTTGGACCGCACCGCCAAGTGGAACACCGCCGCCGCCCCGGAGGGTTCTCCCCGAATCTTCATGAAATGGGCCGCGAGCATCCGGCAGGAATACCCCGACGCCCGGAAATAGGCCGGGCAACCACACCCGTTCCCTCCAAGCATGCAGGCCCCCGCGCCTTTCAGCGCGGGGGCCTGCATTTTCAGGGCCGTTCAGCGCGGCTCACTTTGTGCGGCGTCTGCGCGCGGCCAGCGCGGCAAGCGCCAGCAGGCCCAGCGTGCCCGTGGCGGGTTCCGGCACGCGGGTGATGGTGCCGCTGCCGCGCAGGGTCAGGTTGCAGGTGCCGCCCTCTCCCTGGTTGACGTAGTAGTGGTAGTCTCCCTCGTTGAAGTTGACGTACATGTTGTCTGCGGTGCCCTGCCCCGCGGCCGCATCCGTGGTGACGCGGAAGACGGTGTGGATGAGTCCGGTGACATCCAGGCCGTACTCGGTCATGTCGCCCACATAGCCCTGCGGCAGGGTGACGGAGCCTTCCGCCAGCAGCAGGTTGAGC
>JAKSOU010000047.1 GCA_024405435.1 Akkermansia sp.
TACAATTGACGATTTACAATTTACGATTTGGGGAATTCGCGCGCCTGTCGGCGCGAGGCACGGTGTTTCATCTGGCGGAACGCCAGATGAAACATGCAACCATCCGCGCGCGGCAGCGCGCCTAACTTCCCAAATTGCCAATCGTCAATCATTGCCATCCCATAGCGCTCCGGTAGCGGAGCGCCAACCCGCATGGTTGCGGGGTGTGGGTTGGGAAAATCGGAAATTTGAGTTTGGGGGAATTCGGTCGCCGCGTCCCATAGAAATTTGGAGAAAGACGTGGATGGTATGCAATGATTAGTGCCAACGAGCGCGGTTAGTAGGCGGGCGTTTTTATGGGATGGCAATGATTGACGATTTACAATTGACATTTTGGGGAATTCGCGCGCCTGTCGGCGCGGGGCACGGTGTTTCATCTGGCGGAACGCCAGATGAAACTTGCAACCATCCGCGCGCGGCAGCGCGCCAAACTTCCCAAATTGTCAATCGTCAATTGTAAATCGTCAATCCCCAGTTGGGGTTGCCCGCGGGCGGGCGGGTGATGCGCGGTGGGGCGGTTCGCTTGCGCGGCGGGGGCCGGCTGTGTTTTCCTCATGTCCGGCAAGAGCCTGCTGCAACCGCGAGAATTCAGGATGAACCGCGGGGGCGGGGCCGAGCGGCCATCCCCCGACCCCGCACCGTGCGGGCAATCCACACCCAGGGCCGATTTGCTGCAATTCAACAACAAAGAAAAACCAATACGAATATGGCTGATATCGAAAACAATTACCAGATCAAGTACAGCGAGAAGTGGGGTTCCTTCCTCCAGCAGGAGGCCTCCAGGCTCAACAAGTACGTCACCGTGGAGACCGGCCTTTCCGGCAAGATGGTCGCCATGGACCAGTACGGCCTGCTCTCCTTCACGGAGAAGCAGAGCCGCATGCAGCAGACCACGGTGGCGGAAGCCCCCACCGTGCGCCGCGTGATGTACCCCCACATCTACACCAAGGCGGTGGGGTTCGACGAGTACGACGCCAAGAAGCTGGCAAACATCGACGTGCCGGTGAGCAAGACCATCGAGGGCCTGCGCGCGGCGGCCGGGCGTACCATGGATTCCGTGATGATCACGGAGTTCCTGGGCACCGCCCACACCGGGGAGACCGGCGCCACCACCGTCACCTTCCCCTCTGACCAGACCATTGCGGAGGACTACGTGGAGACGGGCACGCCCGCGGACTGCAACCTGACGCTGGGCAAGCTGCGCCACGCGCTGGACATGCTCATGAAGGCGGAGGCCTGGAACGAGGAGCGCCGCGCGTATGGCGACGAGCTGGTGCTGGCCTGCACCAGCAGCCAGATCAACGCCCTGCTCCAGCAGCCGGAGGTTTCCAGCTACGAGTACAACACCGTGCGCGCCCTGGCGGAGGGCAAGCTGGATTCCTTCATGGGATTCCGCATCATCCGCACGGAGCAGCTCCCCGTCACCGATGCCGGCATCCGCTCCTGCCTGGCCTGGGTGAAGAGCCGCGCCGCCTTCGGCATCTGGGACGACTTCAAGGTGCGCATCTCCGTGCGCGACGACCTGGACGAGACCCTGCAGGTGCGCGCCAAGTTCGCCTGCGGCGCCACGCGCCTGCAAGAGGAGGGATTCGTGAAGATCCTCTGCGCGGAATCCTGATTGGGATTCCCCCGCAGATTGTTTGGCATACCGAGCCGCCCGGCACCTCGCCGGGCGGCTCACTGCATACCGCGCGGGACGGATTCCGGGGCCGCCCGCCAAATTTCTTCGGGCAACATGCGGTAACGGGTAGGATTATGCTTGACAGGGCGGCGGGGCGGGTGTAAATTTTGCGCGCCCGCTTGCGGGCAGCCGGGAATTTCACCAATTGAAACCATGACAAAAGACACCAAGAGCATATTGATAAAGGTATTGATAACACTGCTGATATCGGCGGCTGTTTTCGTTGTTCCGTTTGAGGCGCTGGGGGTGCCTGTGAACTCTGTGCAGGTGAGCGTGATCGCCCTGTTCGTGTTCGCGGCCCTCATGTGGATTCTGGAACCCATCCCGATTTGGGCAACCTCCGTCATGGTGATTGCCATCTGCCTGTTGGCCCTCTCCAACAAGGCCTTCAACTTCCTGCGCCCCGCCGCCAGCTACGACAAGGACGCCGTGTGCGCCATCATCCAGGATGTGGTGGGCAAGGACGGCGCCGCCAACCAGCAGTCCGTGAAGGACCCGCAGAAGGACGGCTCCATCAAGTGGATCACCCCGCTGCAGAAGATTGAGAAGGACGTCAACGAGCGTCTCACCAAGAAGGGCAAGTTCAACGAGGAGGAATTCTACACCTCCATGAACTACGTGATCCTCAACACCGCCAACAAGGCTGAGGCCATTGCCGCCAAGGCCCTGGCCGAGGGCGCGGCGGACGACCCCGCGGCCGACTACGCGGACGCGGCGCAGCAGGCCGACACCCCGGAGGCGCTGGCCAAGAACATCTCCTACCAGCAGCAGCTGGCCATCGACCTGAAGGACGCCACCACCAAGCTGGTGGACAAGGACCTGCAGAAGCGCATCAAGGCGCTGGCCACGCACAGTGTGAACGTGATGAACTCCAAGAACACCATGGCCACGTTCGCGGACCCCATCATCATCCTCTTCCTGGGCGGCTTCTTCCTGGCGGCCGCAGCCACCAAGTACGGCCTTGACCAGAACCTGGCGCGCGTGCTGGTGCGCCCGTTCGGCACCAATCCCAAGCTGGTGATGCTGGGCCTGATGGTGGTGACGGCGCTCTTCTCCATGTTCATGAGCAACACTGCCACCGCGGCCATGATGATTGCCATTCTCACCCCGGTGCTCAAGCTCATTCCCGGCAGCGACAAGGGCCGCATCGCCATCGCCCTGTGCATTCCGCTGGGTGCCAACATCGGCGGCATGGGCACGCCCATCGGCACGCCCCCCAACGCGGTGGCCATCAAGACCCTGCAGAGCCTGGACCTCAACGTGAGCTTCGGCAAGTGGATGGCCATCGGCGTGCCGTACGTCATCCTGCTGCTGTTCTTCGCGTGGCTGGTGCTCATGTGGATGTTCCCCTTCAAGATCAAGGAGCTCAAGCTTGATATCGGCGGCGTGTTCCGCAAGGACTTCCACGCGCTCGTGGTGTACGCCACCTTCATCGTCACCATCTTCCTGTGGGTGACAGCGGACATCAAGATTCCCGGCGTGTTCAACGGCTGGGGCGTGGATTCCAACACCATCGCCATCATCCCGATTGCGGCCTTCGCCGTTACGGGCGTCATCACCGCCAAGGACCTCAAGCTCCTGGAGTGGGACGTGCTCTGGCTGGTGGCCGGCGGCTTCGCCCTGGGCGTGGCCCTGGAGGAAACCCAGCTGGCCAAGGACCTCATCAAGGCCATTCCGTTTGCCTCCTGGAGCTTCTTCGCCCTCATGATCGGCGCCTGCTTCATCAGCATGTTCGCCGCCACCTTCATGAGCAACAGCGCCACCGCTGCCCTGCTCATGCCCATCCTGGGCACCGTGGCGGGCGGCATGATGCACGCCGGCAGCATGAGCGCGCCGGATGCCGCAGGCCTCATGGTGGCCGTGGCCTTCAGCACCTCGCTGGCCTTCGCGCTGCCCATCTCCACCCCGCCGAACGCCATTGCGTACGCCACGGGCGTGGTGCCGCAGTCGTGCATGGCCAAGAGCGGCGTGGTGCTCTGCCTCATCGGCTTCGCGCTGGCCATCGTGATGTCCTACATGCTCATCAACATCGGGTTCTTCTCCTGATGAAAAATCCCCTGCCGCTGCCGCCGCGTGCGGCAGCGGCCTTTTTTTATCCACAATCCAACAACTGATACCAACAAGATGAATACATATTCCATGATTGCCCTCTCCGCCCTGCTGGCCCTTTCCGCCGGCGCCGCGGAGGTCACCCAGAAGAAGGCCGAGAACCGCGACTGGACGGATGCCGTGAAGGACGCCCTCACCGTCTACAACAACAAGGACACCTTCGTGCAGAAGGTCAAGTTCGCGTGGATGGAGCAGTTCCAGGTGGCGGACGTCCAGCCCGCCGGCCGCAACGGCACGCACCTCAAGCCCGGCGCCAGCCCCGTGAACCAGGAATTCCGCCGCTCCTGGGTGGGCCTCAACATCGATTTCTCCTCCGGCACCAAGTTCCACACCTGGGGCCGCATCGGAGGCCTGCCCTACCGCAGCAGCTATGACGGCAAGGGCCGCACCATCAAGAACTACTCCTACGCCAACCTCTTCGATATCTGGGTGTCCCAAGACATCAAGCCCGTCAAGGGCCTCACCGTCAAGGTCGGCAAGATCAAGCCCCTCATCACCACGGACTACTCCACCCCCTCCTCCGCCATCTACTGCGTGGAGCGCTCCATCGTCGGCAACCAGTTCGGCCTGGATTCCAACTGGGGTGTGGACGTGACCTACGCCCCCAGCAAGCAGGACAAGCTCTACCTGCAGTTCTTCGCCAACGACCGCGCCACCACCGACAAGAACATGAAGCACGGCGACGTGTACCGTGACGGCCGCGGCCTGAAGGGCGAGTTTGGTTGGGAGGACCGCTGCTACGCCATCGTGGGCGGTTCCCACAAGTTCGCCGTGACGGAGAGCGGCTTCCACGCCGTGAGCGCCCAGTACGGGCATGACTTCAACAACGTGCGCCACCGTGGCTACAAGGGTCAGAACTGCTACGGACTCAACACGCAGGATGTCCTCTCCCTCGGCTACGAGTACAAGTACGACAAGTTCTATCTCCTCACCAACCTGGTGGCCTGCTGGGAGGCCAACAACGGCACCGGCAAGAACAACATCGGCCTGCAGCTGCAGCCCATGTACAGCGTCTGCCCGCACGTGGACCTCATCTTCCGCTACACCGGCTCCACCGGCCGCAACTCCTGCAAGCTCGGAGCGGACCGCTACATCTGCACGCAGACCATCGCCCCCTCCTGGGTGGACAGCATCCACACCTTCTACCTGGGCGCGGATGTGTACGTCTCCGCCAAGGACAAGAACGCAGCCAAAATCATGTTCGGCGCAGAGTTCGCCCATGCCCGCAAGGCCGGCAGAAACTGCTACGACGGCTGGGAGTTCACAACCGCGTTCCGCTGGAACTTCTGAGGATTTACGATTGACAATTGACGATTGACAATTTGTAAAGTGAGCCGCGCCTAGCGGCGCGGGGATTTTCAAAGCCCGTCCGGTGTTGCACCGGGCGGGCTTTTACTGATTCGCACGTTGACATTTGGCGGAAGGTGGTGTTGAATAGGGCCA
Organism: Akkermansia sp.; assembly: GCA_024405435.1. Lineage (GTDB taxonomy): Bacteria > Verrucomicrobiota > Verrucomicrobiia > Verrucomicrobiales > Akkermansiaceae > Akkermansia. The sequence continues at coordinate 5,273 of JAKSOU010000047.1, forward strand.
TGCATAGCCGCGTGTTCCTGCCGAGTCTCGCTTTCCTGCTGACCTGCTGCACCCAGGTTCAGACGACGCGCATCACGGATTTGACGGACCTGCCGCTCAAGAGCACCACGGTTCCGGAGTGGAGCTGGGAGAAGGCGCCCCTGCGCGCCAACGCGCGCTATGCCATGTTCCGCGCCAACAGCGACAACCAGCGCAAGGCGCGCCTGGGCGACTACTACTACCTGGACTGGTACGATGCGGAGCCGCAGAAGCCTGTGAAAATCGTGATGCTCTACACGCAAGCCCTCACGGGCTCCACGGTGCTGACCCGCACGCTGGAGTTCAAGGAGCCGCGCCCCAAGCCCGGCAGCAGGGAGACGCATTTCTTCTTCTCCGGGCCGGAGCGCGCCAAGGGCGGGGATATCATGACCTGGCGCATTGAGCTGCACTGCGGCGGCAGGCTGGTGGACCACCGCCAGTCATACCTGTGGGAATAATTGCGGGTTTCCGTGAAATTTCAGGCTTGCCAAAAACGGCGGAATCTGGTAGAATTCGCGCGCCGCAAGCGCGGCGCCTTATTGCAACAGAACAATCAATCTCCTGTTTCCTACTATGAAAGAACTCAAAGGTGCATGCATCATTGGTCAGTCCGGCGGCCCCACCGCCGTTATCAACGCCAGCGTCCTGGGTGCCATCCAGACCGCTCTCAACGCCCCGCAGATCACGCGCGTGTTCGGTGCCGCCCACGGCATCACCGGCGTGCTCAACCAGCAGCTCTACGATATGAGCATGGAGGACCCCGTTGAGCTGGAGCTGCTCAAGTTCACCCCCTCCTCCGCCCTGGGCACCTGCCGCTACAAGATGAAGGACCCCGATGTGGACCCCACCGATTACGAGAAAATCCTGGAAACCTTCAAGAAGTTCGATGTCCGCTACTTCTTCTACAACGGCGGCAACGACTCCATGGACACCTGCAACAAGATTTCCAAGTTCATGCAGAAGAGCGGCTACGAGTGCCGCGTGATGGGCATTCCCAAGACCATCGACAACGACCTCTTCGGCACGGACCACTGCCCCGGCTACGCCTCTGCGGCCAAGTACATCGCCACCTCCTGCATGGAGGTGAAGCATGACGCCAGCTGCTACGACACGGGCATGGTGACCATCATCGAGGTGATGGGGCGCCACGCGGGCTGGCTCACCGCCGCCGCGGCACTTGCCAACTACGCGGGCGACGGCCCCGATTTGATCTACCTCCCGGAGGTGGACTTCGACATGGACTCCTTCCTGGACGATGTGGAGCGCATCTACAACGCCACCACCAAGTGCATGGTGGTCGTCTCCGAGGGCATCCACGACAAGAACGGCAAGTTCATCTCCGAGGCCAAGACCAACGGCAAGGACGGCTTCGGCCACGCCCAGCTCGGCGGTCTCGCCAACAAGCTGGCTGATGTGGTGCGCGAGCGCATCAAGTCCGCCAAGGTCCGCGCCATCGAGCCCTCCCTGCTGCAGCGCTGCGCCACGCACCTGGCCTCCACCACGGACGCCATGGAGGCGTACCTGGCGGGCAAGACGGCCGTGCAGGCCGCCATTGAGGGCGACACGGACAAGATGGTGGCCTTCGAGCGCAACACGCTGTACGGGCAGTACGCCTGCAACACCAAGCTGCTGCCGCTGGAGAGCGTGGCCAACTTCGAGCGCAAGGTGCCGCGCGAGTGGATCAACGCCGCCGGCAACGGCATCGAGATGCCCTTCATCGACTACGCGCTGCCCCTCATCCAGGGTGAGACCGGCATGAAGACCGTGCAGGCGCTGCCGCGCTTCGCCCGTCTCCGCAAGGTGCTCGCCACGCCGGAGGGACAGGCGTGATTGGCAATTTACGATTGACGATTGACGATTGACAATTGACGATTTTCAAGGCCCGGCCGGGTTTCGGCCGGGCCTTCTTGTCGGGTGCGTGCGGGGAGGCGCGTGAGTACCAAAAGCGCAGGGCAGCCTTCCTTGGGAAGGCTGCCCTGCTGAAAGGGGTTGGTTCCTGAACTTGAGGGTTAGGCCTCGGGCTGGGCCGGGGTGACGGCGGCAGCGGCGATTTCCTCCTTGCTGGTGTAGTGCCAGCGGACCTTGTTGCGCTTGGAGGCGGAGCGGGCCTTGCGGCGCTTCTCGTCCATGGGGCTTTCAAAGGCGCGGCGGCGGCGCATCTCTTCCAAGATGCCCTCGGTGTCGAGCTTGGTCTTCAGGCGCTTGAGCGCGCGGTCGATGGGTTCTCCCTTACGAACAGTGATGGAACGCATAGTAGAATGTTTGAGGTTAATAATGTTCAGGAACGGGGGCGGACAATACAGCAAACAGGCGGAAGTGTCAAGCATTTTTCCGAGAGAAAATGAAAAAGATTTGAAAAAAAAGCGCGGCGGGGGTAGAATACGCGCCATGCCGGGGCATCCGCACACAGGCGCGCTTGATTTTGCAGAGCGCCCGTTCATCGTCTTCTGGGAGGTGACGCGGGCGTGCGCGCTGGCGTGCCGGCACTGCAGGGCGGTGGCGCAGCCGCAGGCCCACCCGCAGGAGCTCACGCACGACGAGGCGCTGGGGCTGCTGGATTCCATCGCGGTGCTGAACCCGCCGATGCTGGTGCTGACGGGTGGCGATCCGATGATGCGGCGCGACATCTTCGACCTGATACGCCACGCCACTGCGCGGGGGCTGCGGGTATCGCTGAGCCCGGCGGCCACGGCGCGCCTGCTGCACACGGACTTTGCCGAGCTGAAGGCGGCGGGGGTGGTGAGCATGAGCCTGAGCCTTGACGGCGCCACACAGGCCACGCACGATGCCTTCCGCGGGGTGCCGCACACCTTCGAGCGCACGCTGGAGGCCGCGCGCCGCGCCAAGGAGGCCGGCATCATGCTGCAGGTGAACACCACGCTCTCCCGCACCACCCTGCCGGAGCTGGATGGCTTCATCGAGCTGATGAAGGAGGTGCAGCCGGATGTGTGGAGCGTGTTCGTGCTGGTGCCCACCGGCCGCGCCACGCTGGACGAACTGCCAAGCGCGCAGGAGCTGGAGGCCGTGTGGCAGCGCCTGGCCTCCCTGCGCGGCACCCTGCCCTTCGCCGTGAAAACCACGGAGGGCCACCAGTACCGCCGCGTGCTCATGCAGGCCGCGCGCACGGCCGGAGCGCAGCCGCCGCGCCACCTCATCCCCACGCGCGACGGCAAGGGCGTGCTCTTCATCTCGCACACGGGCGACATCCAGCCCAGCGGGTTCCTGCCGCTCACGGCGGGCAACGTGCGCACGGACGACCTGGCCACCGTGTACCGCACGCACCCTCTGTTCGTGCAGCTGCGCAACGACGATGCTCTGGGCGGCAAGTGCGGCCGCTGCGAGTACCGGCACCTCTGCGGCGGGTCGCGTTCCCGCGCGTACGGCGCCACGGGCGACATGATGGCCGCGGAGCCCCTCTGCCCGTACATTCCCGCCAACCACAAACTTTCATGACCAACATCACCAAGCTCTGGACCGGAATCTCACAGCCCGCCGACCACATCCGCTACGGCCAGGGCGGCGGGGACGCCAACCCGCACGCCAGCACCGCCGCCTGCATGCCCGGTTCCGCACGCACGCGCAAGCCCATTGTGGTGTGGAACATCACGCGCACCTGCAACCTGCGCTGCGTCCACTGCTACGCGGATTCCCACGCGGAGCGCTACCCCGGCGAGCTTTCCTGGGAGCAATGCTGCGCGGTGATTGACGACCTGGCGGAGTACAATGCGAACGCGCTGCTGCTCTCCGGCGGGGAGCCCACGCTGCACCCGCAGCTGCCGCAAATCCTGGAGCGCGCCACGCAGCGCGGGCTCAAGGTCACCATCTCCACCAACGGAACCCGCATCACGCCGCAGCTCGCCCAGCTTTTCAAGAAGCTCGGCGTGGCGTACGTGGGTATCTCGCTGGACGGCATCGGCGCCGTGCACGACCAGTTCCGCGGCGTTCCCGGCGCGTTCGACGGCGCCATCCGCGGCTTCAAGCTCTGCGAGGAAGTGGGCCAGAAAACCGGGCTGCGCCTCACCCTCACCCGCAACAACGTGCAGTGCATGGAGCAGATCCTCGACTTCATCGAGCGCGAGGACATCCGCCGCGTCTGCTTCTACCACCTGGTGCCCACCGGCCGCGGCGTGGACGTGGCCAGCCTCAAGCCGCAGGAGGCCCGCGGCGCCATCGACATGCTCATCGCACGCGCGCAGAAGTGGCACGACGAGGGCCGCCCGCGCGAGCTGCTGACCGTCACCCAACCCGCGGACGGCGTGTACCTGCTGCTGCGGCAGCTGCGGGAGGGCCACCCGCTGGCGCAGGAAACGCTGCGCCTGCTCACCTGGAACGGCGGCGGCGCCAACTCCTCCGGCCGCGGCATCGCCAACATCGACACCCAGGGCAACATCCACCCGGACCAGTTCTGGCAGGGCGTCACCCTCGGCAACGTCAAGCACCAGAAATTCTCGGAGGTGTGGGAGGCCGCCAGCGAGCCCTCCGCCGCCCAGCTGCGCGAACTGCGCGGCAGCGACGACCCCATGGAGCGCCAGAAGCGCCTCACCGGCCCCTGCGCCACCTGCAAACACTTCCGCATCTGCGGCGGCGGGTTCCGCACCCGCGCCGCCTTCGCCAACGGCAACTGGTACGGCTCCGACCCCGGGTGCTACCTCACCGAGGAAGAACGGGAGCGGGAAATCGAGTATTGAGGCGCAGGGGGGGCTTTTTTGGGGCAATCGGTAAGAATTTTTGAAAAAAGATGACTTTTCTGCTTGCCAAGGGTTGGGAGGGGTGGTATATATGATGACGTTATGAAGCGCTTACTTCTTCCCACTCTCCTTCTGACGGCCCTTGCGGGCACAGTGTACGCGGACATCCAGGCCCCGCCGGCCTCCGAGTACACGGCCACGCGCAAGCTGGGCCGCGCCCTCGGCAACATCATCTACGCCATCGAGGAACTTCCCGTCACCATGATCCGCTGGAACAGCGAGGAGGGTGACTACGCCGGCTTCTCCGTCGGCATCGTGGAAGGCTTCTCCCGCACCTTCACCCGTATCGGCTACGGCTTCTATGAGCTGGTGACCTTCTGGGCCCCCACCTACAAGTGCACCTACCGCCCGCCCTACCAGGGCAGCTGCGGCCGTAGCGGCCTCAAGGAGTACAACTCCTGGTCCGGTTTCTCCGAATTCCCGGAGGAGCTCGGCTTCCAGGGCAAGTACGACTACTCCCGCAGCCAGCGCGACTAATTTTTCTTTGTGGTTTTGTTTTCAGTTTCCCGGCACCGCAGGCATCTGCGGTGCCGGTTTTTTTGCGCGCAGTGCCAAAAGGATTTCCAATTGACAATCACTGGCATCCCATAAAAACGCTCGGAGAGCTGCAGGCGTTAGTGTCACGAACCACCCCGGCAAGCGGGGTTATGGGGATTGGTAGGCATGCGGGGACACCCCACAGGTTGACACCTGTGGCTACGCATAGGAGAACACCGCCCCCTGCCTTGCGGCAGGGTGGGGTTCAATGTTAACGCGCCTGTCGGCGCGTGGAATCATGTTTCATCTGGCGGAGCGCCAGATGAAACTCATCCGCAACCGCGCCGGATGGCGCGGCTGAATACAAGCGCCCCACCCGAAGGGGGCGGCGCAATCTTATATGTAGCCACAGGTGTCAAAGCAGCCGACGGCTGTAAGGCTGATTGGACAAACCGCGCAGCGGTTTGCCCCGAAGGGGTGAGGGCGCGTGAGGCGCGCCCGAATCAACCTGTGGGGTGTCCCCCTCCGCACGTCAATCCCCATAACTCCGCCCGTTAGGGCCGGAGTGGTTCGTGGCACCAAGGGTTGAATCTCTCATGTGCTCGTTCACGCCAATCATCGCCTACCAACCACGCCTGTTACCATCAATCATTGCACACCACCCCATAGGTCACATACGCCCGACTAAACCAAGATTTCCGATTTCGTCAGGCCCCACCCCGCAACCATGCGGGCTGGCGCTCCGCTACCGGAGCGCTATGAGACGGCAATGATTTACAATTTTAAAAATACGCCGCGACGAATGGCGCGGGGGATTTCCAATCAGGCGCGGCGGAGGATTTGGGCCAGCTCGAACTGGAAGGCCTGCAATTCCTCAGGCGAGGGGTTGCCCGTCAGCTCGCTCCAACCGAAACGCCCGGCGTTGTCGATGAGCCAGGCACCCTTGGCGCCGCCGGGGAACGTCACCTTGCCGGAAAGGAGGGCGCCGGGTATCTGGAGCTCGTCCAGCGTGACCACGGGCTTGCCGCCGGCGGGGGCACCGGGCGAGGGTGCGGCGGCGGCATCCGCCTGCGGGGCAGGCTGCGCGGCGGGTTCCGGCTTCTTCTCCGGCTCCGGCGCGGCGGCAATCTCGATACCGTTGTCCAGCAGCAGGAACCGCACGTCCATGTAGGTGAGATGGACGCCGCATTCGGAAGCCAGGCGCTTCTGGATGCCGTTCAAATCGATACCCTGCGCGGCCCAGGCGCGCACTTGTTCCAATTGCTCGGCGGTTGCCTTCATGCGCGCATCATACAGGGCGGGCGCGGCGGGTGCAAGGCGGATGTATGTCAACGGGATTTACGATTTACGATTTACAATTGACGATTTGGGAAGTTAGGCGCGCTCCGCGCGCGGGGATTTACGGCCCCCTGCGCTGAAAGGCGCAGGGGTTTTGCGTTATTGGAGGCAGCGGACCCCAGCGTGGAGCATGCCGCACACCCGGCGTGCGCCTCAAACAAATCCCAAATCCGAAATCCTAAATCCCCAATCCAAAATTCCCCCGCATTTTCCGCAGAAAAAGGCAGTTTGGGCTTGAAAAGGTTGGGGAGGGGGTGTACAATCCCGGCGCGCGGGCGGGCATGTGTGTCCCCGCACGCGGCAAATCTGCTTATGAAGACGACCAAGACTTTAGAATTCCCCGACACGATGGGCAGCGGGGCGGCCTATTTGGAGAACGACGCGGATGAGCGCGGCGAGCTTGTGACGCTGAACGTGGGGCCCTCCCACCCGGCCACGCACGGCGTGTTGCGCCTGAAGCTGGTGGTGGACGGCGAGGAAATCGTCTCCTGCGACCCGGTGATCGGCTACCTGCACCGCGGGATGGAGAAGATTGCGGAGAACTGCCACTACAACCAGTTTGTGACGTACACGGACCGCATGGACTACCTGGCGCCGATGAGCAACAACATCGCCTACGCCTGCGCGGTGGAGAAGCTTCTGGGCTGGGAGCTCCCTGAGCGCGGGCAGGCCATCCGCGTGCTGTGCAGCGAGCTTTCCCGCATCTCGTCCTGCTTCCTGGGCACGGGCGTGTACGCCATGGACACCGGCGCCATGACCGTGTTCCTGTACGCCTTCGAGGAGAAGGAGCGCGTGCACAACCTGTACGAGAAAATCTGCGGCGCCCGCTTCACGTCCAGCTACACGCGCATCGGCGGCATGACCCGCGACCTGCCGAAGGGCATCGAGAAGGAAATCCTGGACTTCTGCGACAGCGCGCTCAAGACCGTGGACGAGATGGAGCGCCTGCTGCTGCACAACAAAATCTTCATTGACCGCCTGGTCGGCGTGGGTGTGATTCCGCGCGAGATGGCGCTGCAGTGCGGCATGACCGGCAACAACCTGCGCGCCAGCGGCGTGGAGCGCGACCTCCGCAAGACCAACCCCTACCTGGGCTACGAGAACTACGAGTTCGACATCCCCGTGGCCAAGGAGGGCGACTGCTACGCCCGCTTCCAGGTGCGCATGGAGGAAATCCGCCAGTCCGTGCGCATCATCCGCCAAGTTATCAAGAACATGCCGGGCGGCCCCATCTGGGTGCAGCTGGACAAGGGCATCCTGCCGCCGAAGCAGGACGTGATGACCGGCATGGAGGAGCTTATCCGCCAGTTCATGGTGAGCACGCAGTGCGTGAACGCGCCGGAGGGCCAGGTGTATTTCGCCGCGGAGAACCCCAAGGGCGAGCTCGGCTTCTTCCTGGACTCCAAGGGCGGCGGCATTGCGAACCGCCTGAAGATGCGCAGCCCGTCCTACTGCACGCTATCCATCCTGCCGCACCTGCTGCCGGGGCACCTGGTGAGCGACATCGGCGCCATCCTGGGCTCGTTCGACTTTGTGCAGGGCGAATGCGACCGCTAACAAGAAACCACCAAAACCACCTTACATACCATGTCTGAGAAACCTGATGCCATCGACCGCCTGGCGGTCACGGAACCCTCCCCCGGCGAGAAGCACTTCCCGAAGTTCGAGGTGACGCCGGAGCTGACCGCGGAAGCGCGGGAGTACGTAGCGCAGTACCCGGAAGGCAAGGAGCAGTCCGCCATCCTTCCCCTCGTGCACCTGGTGCAGGAGAAGTTCGGCTTCATCACCCCCGCCGCCGTGGAATGGATTGCCCAGGAATGCAAGAGCACGCCCATCCACGTGGACGGCGTGGTCACCTTCTACCCCGGCATCCACCGCCGCTGCCCCGGCAAGTACCACTTCCGCGTCTGCCACACCATCGCCTGCGCCATGAGCGGCGGCGAGGAATTGATTGAGCACATCTGCAAGAAGATTGGCGTGAACGCGGCGGACATGGGGGAAATCGACCCCATGCTGGTGAGCGAGGACGGCCTGTTCAGCATCGAGCCTGTGGAATGCCTGGCCAACTGCGGGTTCGGGCCGAACGTGATGGTGAACGACACCCTGCACTCCCAGATGACCCCGGAGAAGGTGGACGCCCTCATCGATGAACTCAAGAACAAGTAACCCTTTGCGAACATGAGCGAGATTACCTACTTACCCGGACACGAGCCGCACCCCAGGGAGACCCGCCGCATCTTCCGCAACATCGACAGGGCGGGCTACAACCCGTCCATCGACTGCTTCCTTGCGGACGGCGGCTACGAGACCCTGAAGAAGGCCATCCAGATGAAGCCGGAGGACGTGATAGCGGAGGTGAAGAAGAGCGGCCTGCGCGGCCGCGGCGGCGCAGGTTTCCCCACCGGCGTGAAATGGACCTTCATCCCCAAGGGCAACACCAAGCCCGTGTACCTGGTGTGCAACTGCGACGAATCCGAGCCCGGCACCTTCAAGGACCGTTTCGTGGTGCACCAGGACCCGCACCAGCTCATCGAGGGCCTCGTGATTGCATGCTACGCGGTGCAGGCGCACTTTGCGGTCATCTACATGCGCGAGGAGTTCCCGGAGGGCGCCAAGATTGTGCGCCAGGCCATCCGCGAGGCGGAGGAGCACGGCTTCCTCGGCCAGAACATCCTGGGCAGCGGGTTCGACCTGAAGCTCATCCTGCACCGCGGCGCCGGCGCCTACATCTGCGGTGAGGAAACAGGCCTCATCAACTCCATCGAGGGCGTGCGCCCCTACCCCCGCATCAAGCCCCCCTTCTTCCCCGCAGCCATCGGCCTCTACGGCTGCCCCACCATCGTCAACAACGTGGAATCCCTCTGCCAGGTGCGCCAAGTCATGATGCGCGGCGCGGAGGCCTACGCCGCGGAAGGCGCCCAGCGCTCCCCCGGAACCCGCATCATCGGCGTGTCCGGCGACGTGAAGCGCCCCGGCTACTATGAAATCGTGTCCGGCTCCATGACGTACGGCGAACTGCTGTACGACGTGTGCGGCGGCCCGAGGGACGGGCGCAAGTTCAAGGCCATCATCCCGGGCGGCGCGTCCGCCAAGGTGATGCGCTGCGACGAGGTGCTGAAAGCCAAGAACCCGGACGGCTCCGTGAAGGAGATGAGCGTGTTCGACATCCCGCTGGACCTGGATTCCATCGCCCAGCACGGCTCCATGAGCGGCTCCGGCGGCGTCATCGTGATGGACGACTCCCGCAGCATGCCGAAGATGCTCAACAACCTGAACCGCTTCTTCGCGTGGGAATCCTGCGGCCAGTGCACGCCGTGCCGCGAGGGCAACCCGTGGATGTACAAGCTCTCCACGCGCATTTGCGAGGGCAAGGGCGCGCCGGAGGACGTGGACCTCCTGAAATCCGTGGCCGACAACATCTGCGGGCGCACGGTCTGCGCCTTCGGCGAGGCCTGCAGCTGGCCCACCCAGGCCTTCACCACCAAGTTCCAGGAGGAATTCCTGGCACTCACCAAACCCATCAACGCCGCCAAGCCCCACAACCCGGAGACCGCCGCGGCTCAAAAGTTCCTCACCCGCGAAGACTAACCTTTAACTAGAATGAGCACTCAACCCGCAATCCTGCCGAAAGACGAGGCCGCCGCTGAAGGCAAGGTCAACGTCCAGATCAACGGCAAATGGTACCGCTTCCCCAAGGGCACGCGCATTGCCGACGCCTGCAACTCCGTGGGCGCGCACGTGCCGTGCTTCTGCTACCACCCCAAGCTCTCCATTGCCGGCTCCTGCCGCATGTGCCTGGTGGAACAGGGCATGCCCCCGCGCCTCGCACCCGGCGCAGAACCCGTCTACAACGCCGACGGCTACCAGACCATCAGCTGGATGCCCCGCGCCGTCATTGCCTGCGCCAACACCGTGGCAGAGAACATGGGCATCCGCACGGACAGCCCGCTCACGCAGGACGCGCGCCGCGGCGTGCTTGAGTTCCTGCTGACCAACCACCCGCTGGACTGCCCGATTTGCGACCAGGCCGGCGAGTGCAAGCTGCAGGAGTACACCGCGGACTACGGCCGCGGCACCCACCGCTTCACGGAAGCCAAGATCAAGAAGGGCAAGAACATCTCCATCGGCGAGCGCGTGAACATGGACCAGGAGCGCTGCGTGCTCTGCCGCCGCTGCGTCCGATTCATGAAGGAAATCGTCGGCGAGGAAGTCCTCGGTGTCGTGGGCCGCGGCGGCCACAACGCCATCGCCTGCCACCCCGGCAAGCGCCTGGACAGCAACTACTCGCTCAACACCACGGACCTCTGCCCCGTGGGCGCCCTCACCAGCAAGGACTTCCGCTTCAAGATGCGCGTGTGGTTCCTCAAGAGCACGCCCACCATCGATGTGAACTGCGGCACCGGAACCAACATCAACATCTGGACCCGCGAGCAGCAGGTCTACCGCATCACCCCGCGCCAGAACGACGAGGTGAACTCCTGCTGGATGCCGGACAACCACCGCCTGAACTACAAGTACATCAACGCGGACACGCGCCTGCTCCACCCGCTCGTGCGCACGGACGCGGAGGCCCCCCAGCGCAAGGCCGCCATGGCGCCCACCCTCAACATGGTCTCCACGCAAATCAGCAAGTGCGACGCCGACCAGCTCGCCGTCGTGGCCTCCGCCCGCATGACCAACGAGGAGCTCTACCTCACCCGCCAGCTGGTGGACATGCTGGGCATCACCAAGTACGACGTGGTGCCGCGCAAGGGCGAGAGCGACAACATGCTCATTGCCGAGGACCGCAACCCCAACACCACCGGCTCCAAGCTCATCCTGGGGCGCGACGGCTCCGGCCTGCAGAACATCTTCGACGGCGTGCGCAGCGGCGCCATCCGCGCCCTCATCGTCCTGAACGAGGACGTGGTGGCCGCGGGGCTCTCCGCGGACGACCTGAAGGGGCTGGACTACCTGCTGTGCGTGTCGCACAACGTGGACGGCACCACCCCGCACGCGGACGTGGTGCTGCCGGGCTCCACCTTTGCGGAGAAGTACGGCACGATGATCAACGTCACGGGCCGCATCCAGCGCCTGAACCGGGCCATCGAGCCGCCGGGCAAGGCGATGGACACCTGGGAAATCCTGCGCTACCTGCTGGTGCGTTTCGGGTGCGACAACGAGATGATCACCGCGTGCCCGAGCGCGCGTCACCTGTTCGACCTGCTGGCGGGCGAGTACGAGCCTCTGCAGGGGCTGACCTGGGGCGCCATCGGCAACCAGGGCAGGCAGGTTATCGAGACCGGGGTGACCATCCCCCTCATCGAACGCGAGAAAGCCAAGAAGTAAAACCCCTCACTTAGCTACAGACTATGGAAACAATCATCAATTGGTGGGACGGTCTCATGAGCAACGAGATCTGGTTCTACAGCCTGACCACGGTGGCCAAGCTGGTGCTCATGTTCGCCGTCATCCTGGCTTTCGTCGTCATCTCCGTGTGGATTGAGCGCCGCGTGGCCGGCTGGATCCAGGACCGCCCCGGCCCCAACCGCGCGGGCCTGC
>JAKSOU010000048.1 GCA_024405435.1 Akkermansia sp.
CGGCGGAGCCGAAGCCCGCCGAACCGCAGGCGGAGCCCGCGGCGGAGACGCCGGAAGCCCCCAAGCCCGCGCAGGAAGCCGGAAAAAAGGCTGAAAAGAAGAAGGTGCTCAAGAACACCATCATGCTGGTGAAGGCCAAGCGCGCGGTGGACGCCAAAATCAAGTATTCCCGCAACAACATAGCCAACCTGCGCAAGAAGCTGCGCGGCCTTGCCAAGAAGTACAACGTGGAGCCCGCGGAAAACCGCTCCGGCGGGGAGTACAGCCCAGACCTGAGCAACATCGACCTCACCGTCATCAAGAACTCCCAGCGCGCCATTGAGAACTACAAAACCGCCGTGCCCCGGCTCTGGGCCTTCAGCAACGAGCTCAAGGAGCATATCGACAAGGGGATGGCCGTCATCGGCAAGAGCAAGAACAAGGTGCTGCTCTCCTACAACCCGGAGGATATGCAGCCGGCGGACGGCAGCGAGGCGGAAAAGGACCCCATCGACAAGTTCAACTACAAGGGGTGGTAATAATTATTGATTTTCCTTGTAAATTTCAAGGAATGGTGGTAGGTAAGGAACAGCCAATATGGATGCCATCTATTACGTGATTCTGGGCATGCTGGCCGTGCTTTCCGTGTCCGGCCTGATAGTGGGAGTGAGCAACGATGCCTGCAACTTCCTGAACTCCGCGGTGGGCTGCCGGGCCGCCCGGCGGAACGTGGTGGTGACCATCGCCTCCGTGGGCGTGGTGCTGGGGGCCTCCTTCTCCAGCGGGATGATGGGTGTGGCGCGGCACGACATGTTCGACCCCTCCCTGTTCACGTTCCACGACGTGATGCTGCTGTACCTGGCGGTGATGGTGGCGAACATCATCCTGATGGAAATCTTCTACGTGCTGCGGCTGCCCACCAGCACCACGGTGGTGCTGGTGTTCGCGCTGCTGGGCGCGGGGCTGGGCACGGCGCTGTACGACAGCTCGCTGGCGGGGCGCGTGCACGGGATAGCCAACTACATCCGCGCGGGCAAGGCGTTCACCATCGTGATGGCCATCTTCGGCTCCGTGGCGTGCGCGTTCGTGATGGGTTCCGCGGTGATGTGGGTGTCCCGCCTGGTGCTCACGTTCCGCTACGCGCGCATGTACCGCTATATGGGCCCGCTGTGGTGCGGCACGGCGTTCACCTGCATCACCTACTTCGCCATCTTCAAGGGGCTGGCCAACAGCCCGCTGGTGGCCGGCACGCCCACGTTCGAGATGCTGAAGACGAACGTGCTGCCGTTCATGTGCTGCGCGTTCGTGTTCTGGGTGGTGGTGGCGGCGTTCCTGCAGTACGTGTGCCGGGTGAACACGCTGCGGCTCACGGTGCTGGGCGGCTCGTTCTCGCTGGCGCTCTCGTTCGCCGGGAACGATCTGGTGAACTTCATCGGCCCGTTCATGGCGGCGCTCAGCTCGGTTCGCGACTGCACCGGGCACGACCCGCAGACCTTCATGATGGCCAGCCTGAACGAGGCGGGCAGCCCGGCGGACATGATCTACCTGGTGCTGGCGGGCTTCATCATGGTGGGCGTGCTGTTCTTCTCCAAGCGCATCCAGAAGATATCCCAGACGGAATTGAAGCTCTCCGCCGCCAACACCAGCAAGGAACGTTTCGGCTCCAGCCCCCCCGCACGCATGCTCGTGCGCGGAACCATCAACACCGTGCGCTTCATTGAGAAAATCTCCCCCAAGAGGCTCGTGGACTTCGTGGGCAGCCGCTTCGCGCCGCTCACCCCGGAGGAGGAGACCGGAGCCCTGTACGACCAGGTGCGCGCCTCCGTGAACCTCACCATCGCCGCCGTGCTCATCTCCATCGCCACCTCCTACGGCTGGCCGCTCTCCACCACATACGTCACCTTCATGGTGGCCATGGGTTCCTCCCTGGCGGACCGCGCCTGGGGGCGCGACAGCGCGGTGTACCGCATCACCGGCGTGCTCACCGTGGTGGGCGGCTGGTTCCTCACCGCCTTCGCCGCCACGGGCATGGCATTCGGCATCGCCCTCGCCATGGCGTACGGCGGCGTCTGGGGTGTCGTGGGCATGATGGCCATTGCGCTCGGTCTGCTGATCAAGTCCTTCTTCTTCGGGGCGGACGACACGCCGGAGATATCCCTCATCGACGTGAAGAGCGAGAAGTCCATCCGCGAGTACGGGCTGCAGGCCTCCGGTCACCTGGGCCGCATGGTGGGCATCTACAAGGCCATGGTGAAGGCCCTGCTGCAGGAGGACCGGGATTCCCTGAAGCGCCTGCGCAAGAAGGCGCGCTCCCTGCACCGCGATTTGGAGAACATCGACGAGAACGAGGTGCAGCCCACGCTGGCCCAGCTGCCCAAGGAATTCGCGGAGCGCGGCCAGCTCATCTACCGCATCGACCACATCAGCATGGCCGCCTGCGAGCGCCTGCTGGCCCTGGTGAAGGCCGCCTACAACCACATCGACAACAACCACGCCGGGCTCAACGAGGCCCAAGGGCGCGACCTGCTGGCGCTGGTGGACAAGATAGGCCGCTTCTTCCCGGACCTCACGGACATGCTCAAGGCGGGCGACTACGCGGGCATCAAGGCCATGCTGGAAACCGTGGACAAGCTGGGGGACGACTTCGCGGACTGCATCAAGCGCCACCTGGTGGTGGGCGGGGAAGACGAGGGCGGACTGCGCAACAGCATCCTCTACCTCACCCTGCTCAACGAGACCCGCGCCATGGTGAGCCACGCCTTCGCGCTCATCGGCCGCCTCACGGAGCTCTTCGGGGAAAAATAACGCCCCCTGTTCTGCACAGGGGGCGCGGCGTTGCAAAACTAGGCGTTTGCCTTAGAACGGGTTGAGCTTGAACCAGGGCATGCTGATCTTCTCGTTGGATTTGGACGTGCAGCTCTTGGCCACCAAGTCCACCCAGTCTTCTATGGAGGCACGCTGGTGGGCGTATTTCCGGAAATCCTTGGTATCGTACCCCAGAATGCTAGACTGGCCGGTCATGTACTTGGCGGATTCGCAAACCACGCGGCCGGAGGAATCCTTGAAGCGTGCGGCAATGCAGATGTAGCCCTTGTCTTCATCCTTGCCGAAGGCCAGGTCGGCTACGGTGCCGGCAACTCCCGACACGGCACCCACAACCTTCATGGCAGCGTTCTTGGCAACCACGGGGGTCTTCACGGCAAGGATGGCGGTTTCCATGGTGAACACACCGGGGCCGGGCTTCTGCTCCAAGTGGAAATTGTTCTTGGGGTCGTCGCTCAACTTCTGCAGTTTCTTCATGAGCACTTGGTCAAAATACTGCTTCAGGCCCTGGATATCCGCCATTTCCTTGGCATCAGTGGGGCGGTTGGTCAGGTAGTCCAGCGTCACGGGAGCCACCCGCATGCGCACGCCTCGGGCATCCTCCCCGGTCACGCGCTGATCCCACTCATTGTCGGAGATGCGATCCGACGACCAAAAGGCATCCACGGGCGCTTCCTTGTAGGGGTTCTTCTGCAGGTGCTGGAAGAATCCCGTCTTCTGCGGAATCTTGTCAAAGTGGTCGGAGGAGCAGGAGACCAGCCCCACCGCCGCCACCAGCGCCGCTATCGTTGCTATGGTTCGTTTCATCATAACTGTCGCATTCTATACCACCCCATGCGCAAGTGCAAGTATTTTCGCTAACATCCACGCGCATCCCACATGTGTCCCAATAGTTTCTTTTCTGCTATGCAAAGTGCTGGTTCTCACAACGATAAGAAATTCGTGAAAATCGAAGCCCCCCATTGCATGGCAGAGAAAAAACGCTCGGAGAGGTGCAATCCTTGGCGTGAATAAGCGTGGTTGGTATGCAAACCGACCCCGAATCCGCCCCGCCGCAACGCGGCGGGACTCCGTTAATGCAAGCGCGGAGGGGGACACCCCCCACGCTTGATTCGGTGCCGCCTCACGGCACCTCACCCCTTCGGGGCAAACACGCTTCGCGGTTTGTCCACCCCGCCTTACCGCGCCGCAAGCGGCGCGCCCCTTCGGGGGCCGTCGGCGGTGTTCCGCGTGGGGCTAACCTTGAGTCGCCATCGGAATGGCTCCATGTTCGCGCGCCTTGCGGCGCGGGGAACGGAGGCGCACCCGATGGGTGCGGGTGGAGGCAATGCCGCACCGTTACCAAAAACATGCGCTGTGGGCATGCATTGCGCAAAGTTTCATCTGGCAGCATGCCAGATGAAACTTGTCGTCTCCGCGCCGACAGGCGCGGCTATATTTGAGCCATTCCGATGGCGCCTCAAGGTTAGCCCCACCTGGAAAGGTGGGGGACAACCACGTTGGACGTTTCGGCACGGAGTCCCGCCGAACGGCGGGGCGGATTAGAACTCCGCCCGCCTACCAACCACGCTCGTTCGCGCCAATCATTGCATACCAACAACGCCCTTCACAAAAACAATTGGGACACATGTGCGCGCATCCCCTGCGTACAACTTTCCAAATTGCAAATCGTAAATTCCCTTACAGCTTGGCGTCGTAGAAGGTTTCGTACTTCTCGTGCATCATGATGCGCATGGTCTTGTTGTCCATGTCGTATACGTTGCCGTAGGTGGTTTCCCAGAGCATGAGGGGGTTGTTTTCCGGGGTGACCACCTTGACGGCCGCGGCCTCCTCCTCCATCGTCTTGCGGAGGGCGGGATCGTAGCGCGGAGTCTGCATGGTGATTTCCGAACCGTCGGGGCCAAACCCAGTCTTTTCGGAATACCAGTAGGGCTTGGTGTTCAGGTCGTAGGCCCGGGTGTATTGCACGCGGCGCATGAGGTTGTACATGCCCTCCACTGAGGTGCCCTCATGGTAATATTCCTCCAATATCTGCATGCGTTCGTAACCCATGGGATGGGGGGTGAGCGCGGGCTTGGTGTGCAGGAGGTTCGTCATTACCCGTTTCTTGTCGGTGTAGCGCAGCTGGTCGTCCGCCACCTCCACGATGTAGCTGTGGTTGCGGTCGGCAATGATCCAATGGAACACCATGTTGGGATCCATCAGGCGGATATTGCGTTTCTTGAGCAGCTCGATGGCTTCGTCCGCCGTGGCGGCGTGGTCCAGCACATAGCGGCAGACCATGTAGAGGGAAAGCTCCGGCGCGCCGGGGTTGGTGCCCCTGTCCGTGTTGTTGGCATCCGTGGGGTACACCACGTGGGTGGTGCAGCAGAGTCCCTTCTCGTTCACGCCGTCCAGGGCCATGGTGGTGAGGCGGGCCAATTGTTCCGGCGTGCTGTAGTGGTTGATGTCGTCCGGCGCGGTTTGGGAGGACTTGATGAAGTTGGTCTTGTCCAACGGGGCGAAGGACATGGCCAGGCTGGCGTAGTGGTCCTGGCCGGCATCCGTCCACACCATGAAATAGGGTGCGGGCGTGTTGAAGTAATCGAAGTTGCGGCCCACGAAGTTGCCGTTGACCACGGAGGAGCAGCCGAAGCGCGGCACGGCGCACACATCCTTGGCGGCGGGTGCGGAGGCGTCATACGGACCGTAGAAATTGGCCTGGCCCTTGTCCATGCCGGCGCAGCGCAGGGTGTAGAGCCCGGGCTGCACCTTGGTGAGCTTCATCAGTTCAGCCGGCTTGGCGATGGGGATTCCCTTGACGGGTGCGGGCGCGGCGAACGCCGTGCAGCACGTAAACGCAAGGCAGGCGGTTATCAGGTTGCGAAAATTCATACCTTTGGCGGGGGTTAGAGTTTGGCGTCGTAGAAGGTGTCGTACTTCTCATGCATCATGATGCGCATGGTCTTGTTTTCCATGTCGTACACGTTGCCGTAGGTGGTGTCCCAGAGCATGAGGGGGTTGTTTTCCGGGGTGACCACCTTGAGGGCCGCGGCATCTTCCTCCATCATCTTGCGGAGGGTGGGGTCGTAGCGCGGGGTCTGCACGGTGATATCCGAGCCGTCGTCGTTCAACCCGGTCTTTTCTGAATACCAGTAGGGCTTGGTGTCCAGCCTGTACGCCTGGGAGAAATGGACACGGCGCATGAGGTTGTACATGCCCTCCACGGAAGTGCCCTCATGGTAGTGCTCCTCCAGTATCTGCAAGCGCTCGTAGCCCCAGGGGTGGGAGTTGAGTCCGGGTTGGGTGTGCAGGCAGTTCGTTATCACGTTCCGCTTGTCGGTGTATTGCAGCCGGTCGTTCACCACCTCCACTATGTAGCAGCGGTTGCGGTCGGCAATGATCCAGTGGAATCCTATCTCCGGATCCATCACGCGGATGCTGCACTTTTTCAGCAGCTCAATGGCCTCTTCCGCCGTGGCGGCGTGGTCCAGCACATAGCGGCAGACCATGTAGAGAGAAATCTCCGGCGCGCCGGGGTTGGTGCCCTTGCACGTGTTGTTGGCATCCGTGGCGTCCACCGCAAGGGTGGCGCAGCACACGCCCTTCTCGTTCACGCCGTCCAGAGCCATGGTGGTGAGGCGGCCCAACTGTTCCGGCGTGTTGTAGTGGTTGATGTCGTCCGGCGCGGTCTGGGAGCTCTCGACGAACTTCTCAATGTTCAGCGGTGCGAAGGACATGGCCAGGCTGGCGTAGTGGTCCTGCCCGGCATCCGTCCACACCATGAAATAGGGTGCGGGCGTGTTGAAGTAATCCATGTTGCGGCCCACGAAGTTTCCGTTGACCACGGAGGAGCAGCCGCAGCGAGGCACGGTACCCGCGCCCTTGGCGGCAGGTGCGGAGGCATCGTACGGGCCATAGAAATTGGCCTGCGCCTTGTCCATGCCGACGCAGCGCAGGGTATAGAGCCCGGGCTGCACCTTGGTGAGCTTCATCATCTCCGCCGGCTTGGCAATGGGGATTCCCTTGGCGGGAACGGGCGCGGCTGCGGGAGCCTCCTGTACGGCGGCCGGTGCGGAAAGGGCGGTGCCGCAAGCAAGCGCAAGGCCCACGGCGAGTATTGTGTTGTGGTATTTCATAATGATGGATTACGGTATACCGTGCTTTCCCATATACCACGAAACCCAGAAGGAGTCGAGAAAAAACCAGGCGCAACCCGTGCGGGCGGGTTGCGCCTGTGCGAACGCTCCGGCCGCGACTCGAACGCGGGACCCCAAGCTTAGAAGGCTCGTGCTCTATCCAGCTGAGCTACCGGAGCAGGAAGCGCGCTTATCCTACCGCACCATTCCCTTTCTGGCAAGCGTTTTCAGATTCCGCCCGGAGAAAAGTTAGCCATGACTAACTTTTATGCTTGACCGAAATGTTAGTCTGGGCTAACATTCCCTGCGAACAAGGAAAGCCATGGCAGAGCAAGCGACAGGAAGGACATTGAACCAGGTGAAGGTGGGGAAACAGGTGCGAGTGGTGCACGTGAACGGCACGGGCCCGCTGCGGCAACGGATACTGGACATGGGGCTGACGCGCGGTGCGGAGGTAGAGGTGCGGCGGATGGCTCCGCTGGGCGACCCGCTGGAGATCTGCGTGAGGGGCTACATGCTCTCGCTGCGCAAGGCGGAGGCGGCGTGCATCTCGGTATCATGAGAATAGCACTGGCAGGCAACCCGAACAGCGGGAAAACCTCCCTCTTCAACGAGCTGACGGGGGCGAACCAATACGTGGGCAACTGGCCCGGCGTGACGGTGGAGCGCAAGGCGGGGCACCTGCGCGACCGCGCGGAAGTGGAGGTGGTGGACCTGCCGGGCATCT
Organism: Akkermansia sp.; assembly: GCA_024405435.1. Lineage (GTDB taxonomy): Bacteria > Verrucomicrobiota > Verrucomicrobiia > Verrucomicrobiales > Akkermansiaceae > Akkermansia. Next base: position 7,648 of record JAKSOU010000048.1, read on the forward strand.
ACTCGCTCTCGCCGTACACGCCGGAGGAGGTGGTGGCGCGGCGCTACCTGCTGGATGAGAAGCCGGACCTGGTGGTGAACGTGGTGGACGCCACCAACCTGGAGCGCAACCTGTACCTCACCAGCCAGCTGCTGGAAACGGGGCTGCCCGTGGTGGTGGCGCTCAACATGACGGACCTTTTGGAGCGGCGCCGCCTGCGCATCAAGCCCGCGGCGCTGGCGGAGGCGCTGGGCTGCCCGGTGCTGGAGGTGAGCGCGCTGCACCGCAAGGGGCTGCAGGAGCTGCGGGAGCTGATAGCGGGCGGCACCCCCGTGCCGCCAGGCAGGCCCCTGCCCTTCCCGCCCGCCGTGGAGGGCGCGCTGGAGCGCATTGTCGCGGAGCACGCCTGCACGCGCTGGGAGGCCGTGAAGCTGCTGGAGAACGACCGCGCGCTCATCCCGGAACACAGCCACCACATCTGCCACATGCTGGACCACCTGCGCGAGGACGTGGAACGCGAGCTGGGCGACGACATCGCGTCCATCATCGCGGGCGGGCGGTATGATGCCATCATGGGCATCATCGGGCGCACGGTGGAGCGCACGGGCGTGCCGAGCGCCTTCAGCGCGAAAATCGACCGCGTGGCCACGCACCGCGTCTTCGGCATCGGCATCTTTGCGCTGGTGATGTGGTGCATCTACTACCTTTCCATCAACACCGTGGGCAAGTGGGGCACGGACTGGGCGAGCGACGTGGTGTTCGGCCCGGTGGTGCTGGGCTGGCTGCGCGGGTTTATCGGCAATGCACCCATGCAGCTGGAGAGCATGGTGATGTTCAGCGGCATCCTGGCCATGTGCCTGGTGTTCCCCGCCACGCTGCGCCGCCTGCACGATCTGGGGTGCGGGGGCTCCTGGCTGTACCTGGCGGTGGCGCCGTTCCTGCTGGAGTACATGTGCCCGCACCTGCCGGGGACGCTGCACACAGGCATCCTCTGGGTGCTGTACGCCGTGAACGCGGCGCTCCTGCTGTACTGCCTGCTGGGGCGCGGGGACGCCCACGCCAACCGCTACGGCCCGGCCCCGCACGGCATCAACCCGCGCGGCATGGGCCTCACCGGCCGCGCCAACCGGCGGGACTACCTCTTCTGGCTCGCCACCATGAGCGCGGTGGCCTTCGGCATCGGCCTGCTGGGGCGGGTGCAGATGGATTGCAGCCCGCAGCTGGTGGCCGTGGTGACGGATGGCATTGTGGCGGGCGTGGGGGCGGTTCTGGGCTTCCTGCCGCAGATGGCGGTACTGTTCCTGCTGCTGGCGCTGCTGGAGGACTGCGGGTACATGGCGCGCGTGGCGTTCATGATGGACCGCGTGTTCCGCACCATCGGGCTTTCCGGCAAATCGTTCATCCCGCTGATGGTGGCCATGGGCTGCGGCGTGCCGGGCATCATGGCATCCCGCACCATCGAGAACGACAAGGACCGGCGCATGACGGTGATGCTCACCACGTTCATCCCGTGCAGCGCCAAGCTGCCGCTCATCACGCTCTTCGGCGCGGTGCTGGGGCAGGATGCCACCATCGCCACGCTGGCGTACTTCGCGGGCATCGGCTCCGTGATACTGGGCGGGCTCATCCTGCGCAAATCGCACATGTTCGCGGGGGGCTACACGCCGTTCGTGATGGAGCTGCCGCCCTACCACCGCCCCGGCGGCGACAGCATCAACACCCGCGCCATGGAGCGCTGCCGCGAATTCGTCAAGAAGGCCGGCACCATCATCTTCCTCGCCTCCGCCTTCATCTGGGGCGCCAGCAACTACAGCTGGGATATGCGCTTCCTGGACACCGCGCACAACAGGCCCGCCGTGGAGCAGAGCATGCTCGCGGACGCCGGCCGCAACATCGCCCCCGTCTTCGCTCCCCTCGGCTGGGGCGATTGGCGGCCAGCCGTCGCCACCATCAGCGGCATCGTCGCCAAGGAAAATGTCGTCGGCACCCTGGGCGTGCTCTACGGCACCGCGCGCAACACCGAGGAAACCGCCCTGCCCCGCACCAGCGACCTGCCGCGCCTCAACGCCTTCACCGCGCCCACCATCGCCATCTGGCACGTCTGGCTCCACCTGCACCCGCATATTGATGTTCCCCCCGCACCCGCCGTGAAGGCCGCGGCGGGAGACAACGGGAACGCGCCGCAGAAGGCCAACGGCATCGCCCGCGCCATCAGAAGCGCGGGGCTCTTCGGCACGCGGGCGGCGGCGCTGTCGTTCATGCTGTTCAACCTGCTGTGCGCGCCGTGCGTGGCGGCCTGCGCCGCCATACGGCGGGAGATGCACAGCTCCCGCTGGACCATGCTGGCGGTGGGCTTCATGACCGCGTGGGCGTACATGGTGGCGTTCCTGGTGAACCAGCTGGGCAAGTGGGCGGAGCTGGGCGTGTTCCGCAGCGGGCAGTTCTTCGCATGCCTGCTGGCCGCGGGGCTGGTGTACCTCATCTTCCGTCCCAACCGATACCGCCATGAATGACCTCATCCTCATCGCGCTGCTGCTCGTTGCGGGCGGAACCGCCCTGTACTTCACCCTGAAGGACCGCGGCAAGTGCGGCGGCTGTGACAACTGCAGCGGCGGCAGCTGCCCCAAGTGCCGCAAGGGAAAATAACACCCCTCCCCGATATGAAAACAATAATCGCCATCATAGCCGCGGCTGCCGCCGCCTTCCCCGTATGGAGCGCCTCCATGCTGGAGGACAACAACCTGTACCTGCCCGACGAGGCCTCCCCCGCCTACAAGCAAAAGGCCGCGGAACGGTACGGCACACTGTGGGACGCATATGTCGCCTACGGATTCTGGCACACGCACCACGCCAAGCCGAACACTTGCTCCCGCAGCAACAACCTGCTGGCGCACGTGTACGCGAACCAGCGCCTGCTGAGCAACGACACGCACGGCGGCACCTGGCTGACCCTGGAGTTCGAGGGCTCATGGGGGCTGGACCGCTCCAGCGCGCGTGAGTCGCGCTACTTCGTGCTTGGCTACGGCACCGTGAAGGACCCGCATTCGGATGCGCGCGGCGCGCACACCGGCGTGCTACCGGAGCTGGCGCTCATGCAGTTCCTGGCCCACAAGCGCGTTTGCATCACCGCAGGCATGCTGGACTTGACCAACTACCTGGACTGCGTTTCCCCTGCCAACAACACCTACGACAGCTTCGTCAACGACGTCTTTGTCAACAGCTCCGTGCTGCCGCTCCAGGAGGCCAATCTGGCCGCCATGGTGCAGTGGCAGTTCGCAGAGCGGGACGCCGCCACGCTCGCCTTCACCCGCTGCGGGTGCGAGGCCGGCTACAACCCGTTCCACTCGCGGAGCATCGACGGCTACGCCCTGCTGGGCGAGTACAGGCACGACTTCCAGGATATGGGATGCATCCTGCGCTTCAACCCATTCGTGAAACACACGCACGCGGACACCAACGGCGGTCTGTGCGCCAGCGTGGAGATGGCGCCGTGCGACTGCGCCCGGTTCTTCCTGCGTTCCGGGATGACCGTGCGGCAGACGGAGAGCTGCAACTGTTTCGATCTCTCGCTGGGCACGCACCTACATCTCATCCCCGCCCGCAAGGATGATTTCCTGGGCATTGCGTGGGGAGTGTTCAAGCCTGCACTGAAAGCGGACCATTCGCGCGAGCAGGCGCTGGAAATCACCTACTGCCTGCAGCTCACAGACTGGTTCAGGGTCATGCCGCACTTCCAGTACATCCACAACCCCGCCTACCGCAACGACACGCGCGACGAGGCCCTGTGGGGCGTCCAGGCCGTGTTCGCATTCTGAGGCCCCGCATGAGGCGGAAACACGTGTAAAGAAAGAGCCGCCCGGCACACACCCGGGCGGCTCCAACTTTGCTTTCAAGCCTTATAATTGCAATCAAGTTCTTGAAAGCACAAACACACACATAACAATATAGCGTTTCACAACGCTAGCAAAAGAACCATGAAACATTCATTTGCAGGGTCAATTTACAATAATCCCCACCCCTTGGCAAGCCTTTTTTGAAAAAAACGGCGATTTTTTGCCGAATTTCCACCGGGGCACGCCGCCCGCGCCCGCCTAGAGGTTGAATTCCTGGCAGAGCTCCGGGTTGTTGGGGTCGAAGGTGATGCGGAGCTTGGTGCAGCCCTGCTTGCGGTACTTGGCGGCATCCGCCTTGGAGAGCCCGGCGTTGAAATTGCCGTCCACCCTGCCCTGGAAGACGTGCGTGGCATCCACCTCCACGCGCTTGCCCTTGACGGAGACGTGCTCGTCGTCCGGGAGGGTGAGGGTGACGCTCTTGAGGTGGACGCCCTTGCACTTGAAGGTGGTCCTGCCGGAGATCATGGCGTTCTCGATGGTGAGGATCTCGCCCTCGGCCTCGATCTTGGCATCCTTGATCTGCGCGGGCTTCTCCTTGGTGCCCTTGACGCCGTCGGGCACGAGCACGCAGAGGCCGAAGGCTGCGTTCCTGTTCTTGGCGGGGGAGAGCAGCAGGGTGTCGCCGATGCGGAACTTGGAATCGCCGGAAAGCACGGTGCGGCCGGGGCAGCGGTGCTCGTCCATGGCAAGCTCGCCGCAGTTGCGCAGCTCCATGTATCCTGCGTTCTCCAGGCCGATGACGTGCAGCGGGCCGCGCAGGAAGCACTGCCCTGCGTTGCGGATGCCGTTTGCGGTGAGCGCCGCGCGGTCGCCCCGCAGGGTGAACTGCGCGCCCTTCTCCACCTCCACCACGCCGTCTTTGAGCTCCAGCTCGTTCTCCACCTGGAGCACGGGATAGCCCTTGGCGGCGGATGCGGCAATGTGCACGCTGCCGTGGTGCTTGGTCTTGGCAGCCAGCACGGTGTTGCGGTTCACGCTGCCCTTGTCCGGCAGCTTGGCGGCGCAACCCTTCTTCTTGGCCACGGCCTCCGGCGTGTTGATGAACGATGCGGAGCTGATGTACACGCGCAGCTTGTCCGGCAGGCAGAAGCGGCTCAGCGGGTCGTTGGACGTCACGTACAGCCCGCCGCGGTCCTCCATCAGGTCCACGCGGAACACGCCGCTCTGCTTGTCGTCGGATTCCGTGAAGTAGAGGGCGTCCGGCAGCTTGTCGCTGCCCTTCTCACAGCCCCAGCAGGCCAGGCAGTGGCCCATCTGCATCACGGGCTTGGAGGGGTTGGACACATCGTACAGCTCCACGCTCAGCAGCAGCGCCTGCCCCGCGTGCGCAAACGCTGCATCGAACACCTTGCGCAAATCCTTGCGCGTCTTGGGCGCGCTCGGTGCGGGCGAGTAGTCGGAGGAACCCATGTCCCAGAAGCAGCCGCAGGGGCCGTTCTTGCCCTCCTCCCACTGTGTGGGCTGCGTGAAAATTTTCTTGAAGAAACCGCCGCCCTGCCGGGGCACGGCGAGGTGCAGGCGCTTCAAGCGCTCCTCCGTGGGCGGGTTGGCGATGCTGCCCTGCAGCCACCAGGAAAGCGTGTTCAGGTTGAACCCCGGCCCGTGGCTCCAGTTCTTGAGGAGATAGTTGTACACCGCCAGGCAGCCCGTGGACGGCATGCTGGCCGACACCTCCTTGGCGCCGTTGGGCAGCTCCACGCCCTCGTCGTGCAGCTTGCCGTAGAAATCCTGCCAATGCTGGATAACGCTCGCGCCGGACGCCGCCCAGCACAGGTCCATATCCTGCATCCAATCCTCGGAGGGGCGCGCATCGTCGTCGTTCATGGCGTACTTGTCCACATCGTAGATACGGCCGGCCACCAGGTTGGCGGCCTGCAGCGGCAGCATGCCCAGGGATATTGCAGCAATGGTGACGGTAAGCGGTTTCATGGCGTTATTTAGTGGGGGGTGAGGTTTTATCCTGCGGTTGAGGCTTAGGCGGCGCGGGTTTGTGTCGCGGTGGGCGGGGATGGCCCGTACGGCGCATGCGCTGGCGGTTTTCGCGCATGCGTTGGAGGTTGCGGCGGAGCTCCTGGATGCGCTTCTGGTCGGAGCTTTGGAGCAGGTGTGAAATCTCGGTCTGCTGCTGGGTGCGGTCGGCATCCTGGGCGGGGTGCATGGAGACGAGCATGGCGAGGCGCTCGCGCTGCTCCGGGGTGAAGTCCTCACGGCTGGTGAGGAGGGAGAGCACGCCGAGGGCCTGCTCCTTGACGCGGCGCGCCTCGTCCGCCTTGTTCTGGCGGGAGAGGGCGGCGGCGTAGCGGTCGCTGACGTTGATGAAGCGGATGAGGAGGTCGGAATCGCCGGGATTGTCGGCCAGGATACTGCGCATGTAGTTGACGCCGCGTGCCCATTCCTCCAGGGTGACGGCATCACGGCCCGGCAGGAAGCCCTGCGGGCGGAGGAGTGCCTGCACGTATGCCTGGCGGTAGGCATCGTTCTGCGGCTCCTCCCTCACCCAGCCGTCGATGAGCTGGCGGAGGCTCTGCCCGCCCGTGAGCAGGAGCCGTGAAATCTCCCGCGCGCCGGAATGCTGCAGCAGCTCCACCTGCATGAGGCGCAGGGTCTCGTTGCGGGGCTGCTCCTGCAGGAGGTCGTGCAGCAGCTTGGCGGCGGCCAGGCGCTCCACGCCGGAGTTGCGGCGCCCGCCGCGCGCGGCGTGCGTGGAGCGTGAGGCCAGCGTCATGAGCGCGCGCACCTTCTCCAGGCGCAGCTCGAACGGGGCATCGTCGCCGATGGCATCGGCCTCCGCGTGCAGGAGCTTGTAGGCCTCGCGGCGCAGCTGGGGCTTGTCCTTCTGGCGGAGCATGGAGGCGGCCAGTCCGTTGACGGCGCGCATGCGCTCCGCGGAGCCCTTGGGGAAGAAATCGGCGGCGCGGCGGAAGTACTCCGTGGCGGTGGCGAAATCCTGCGTGCTGAAGGCAATGCTGGCCATCACGCGGCAGGCGTCGCCCATCTTCTCACCGCCGGATTCCGCCTGCGATGCGATTTCCTCGTAATACGGCATCAGGTCCTCCAGCAGGCGCGCGTCGGACTTGGTCGGCTTGTCGGTGAGCCCGTGTTCGGCGGAAGCGAGGGGGCCGCCGACGCCGGAGAAGATGCGCTGGAGGGCGGCGTCTGCAATCTCCGCGTTGCGCTCGGCCTGCTCTCGCTGCACGCTCTCGTTGCGGTAGCCCACGCTCACGGAAACCAGCAGCAGCACCACCAGCAAGGCCGCCGCGTGGCTCCACAGCGCCACCGCCGGGCGGCGCTTGAACCACATGGCGTACCGCCGCAGGAAGGAGGCGGGGCGCGCCAGCACGGGCTCTCCGTTGAGGAAGCGCTGCAGGTCCGCGTGCATGTCATCCATGCTGCGGTAGCGGTCTGCGGGGTCGAAACTGATGCTCTTGTTGATGATGGCGCCGAGCTCGCCCTCGCCGCGCAGGGGCTTGATGGGCTCCGAGCAGATGCGGTGGATGAGGCTGCCGGGCTCCGTCTCCTGGAAGGCGGGGCGGTTGGTGAGCAGCTCGTAGAGCGTGAGCCCCAGCGAGTACTGGTCGCCCGCAAAGGAGTTCTCGCCGCGCGTCAGGCGCTCCGGCGCCATGTAGCGCAGCGTGCCGTCGTGGCTCTGGGTGACGAGCGGCGCCTGCTCCCCGCTGTTGAGCACGGTGGCCAGGCCGAAATCGCCCACGTGGAGCACGCCCTCGTCGTCCAGCATGAGGTTGCCGGGCTTGATGTCGCGGTGGAGCACGCCCTGCGCGTGGGCGTATGCCAGGGCTGCGGCGGCCTGCACGCCCACGCGGGCCACGGCCTGCTCCGGCGGCATGCCGCGGAACACGGCGCGCACGCGGGCGGCGGTCACGCCGGTGCCGTTCACCAGGCCCATCACGTAGTAGCGGTAGGAGCCCTCCTGCCCCGCGCCGTACACCTCGACTATGTTGGTGTGGCGCAGGCGCGCGATGAGGCGGGATTCGTTCTCGAAGGCCTCGCTGTGGCGGGTGTCGGAGTTCCACGAGGGCGCCAGGATTTTGACGGCCACCTCGCGGTGGAGGGATTCCTGCACCGCGCGGAAGACGGTGCCCATGCCGCCGCTGCCGATGCGCTTGATGAGGTGGTAGCCGCCCAGGTACTCCGGGAAATCCAGCACCAGCCCGGCGTTCGGGCGCGTGCACTGGCTCAGTCCCTCCACGTCCATCATGGCCGGCAACAGCTCCAGCAGCTCCGCCGCGCACTCCGGGTGCTCCGCCGCAAAGCTGTCCGGCGTGACGGCCTCCCCCTTGCGCAGGCGGTTGAGGAATTCATCCGCGAGCGTTGCCACCAGCTCCTCCTGTTCGGCTTCGGTCATGGGTTTTGATTAGAAGAGGTCGTTTTCCTGCTTGATGAGCTCCTGGAATCGTTTGAGGGCGCGGACGTACCGGATGCTGGCGGCCTTGGGGTCGATTTGGAGGACAGCGGCGCACTCGTTGTTGCCGAGCTCCTCGAAATGGCGGAGCTCCAGGATTTTGCGGTCGTTCTCCGAGAGCTTGGAAAGGACGCGGCGGGTGATGGCGAGGCGCTCCAGCTTCTCCATGTGGGAGCGCGGGCTGGAGATGGAATCCGCGAAGTGCGCCCAGGCATCCACGGAGCCGCTGTCGCTGTTGGCGGGGCCGTCGCTCTCCTTCATGGCGTCGCGCTTGGCAGCGCCGAGGTGGCGGCGCTCCAGGTCCGTGAGGGTTTGCAGGGCGATCATTCGCAGCTTCACGTAGATGGGCACCTCCGGCTGGGCGCGCAGGAACTCCACGCGCTTGCCGCAGGCCAGGTAGGTCTCCTGCAGCATGTCCTCCGGGCTCAGGCGGCGGCTCAGCGCCGGCGGCATCTTCATGGCCAGCAGGTTGAGCAGGCGCGTGCGGTTCTCCATCCAAATCTGCGCGAGCCACAGGTTGTCGGAGGGCGTTTCCATGCGTGGGGTAGAACGTTTTTGGCGGGGGCGCTTCAACAGGGCGGGCGCGTCAGCTGCGCACGTCCTCCTGCCGCAGGTCGCGCGCCATCAGCTCGGTGAGCACCTCCGTGGCGGGGCGTGCGTTGTAGATGACCTCGTGCATGGCGTCGATGAGCGGGGTGCGTGCGCCCACCTTGCGTGCCAGCTGGTAGGCGGAAAGCGTGTTGGGGATGCCCTCCACCACCTGGCCCACGCGCTGCGTGCATTCCTCCAGCGGCACGCCCTGCGCTATCAGGCGCCCCGCCTTCAGGTTGCGGCTGTGCTCCGAGTAGCAGGTGACCACCAGGTCACCCATGCCGGACAGCCCCATGAACGTGTCCGCCTGGCCGCCGCGCGCCAAACCGATGCGTGTCATCTCCGCCAACCCGCGCGTGGCGAGCGCCGCCCGCGCGTTGTCGCCCAGCCCCAGCCCGGCGCAGATGCCGCAGGCCAGGGCGAAGACGTTCTTCAATGCGCCGCCGAGCTGCATGCCGACGACATCCGTGGAGGTGTAGATGCGGAAGAATTCCGTGGAGAGGCGCTGCTGCACGGCCTTGGCGATTTCCAGGTCCGCGAAGCCGACGAGGGTGAGGCTAGGGAGGCCGAGGACGATGTCCTCCGCGTGGTTGGGGCCGGAAAGCGCGCCCACGGGGCAGGAAAGCTGCTCCTGCAGGATTTCGGTCATGAGCATGTTGGTGTCCTTCTCAAT
>JAKSOU010000049.1 GCA_024405435.1 Akkermansia sp.
ATCGGCGTGCTGGTTGTCGCCAGCTACGCCTTGGGCTTTCTCATCTACCCGTGCGAAGCGAATGGACTGCTGGATTTGGGCGGGGATGCCTACGCCGGGATGCTTTTCCTCCCGTTCATCCACCAGCTCTTCCTCGCCGTGCCGGCATTGCTGCTCACCCTGATTCTCACCTGCAGGCTTTCCCCCGAACGCATGCCCGCTGTCAACGCCTTCGCCGCCCGCGCCATCCGCGCCACCGGCATTCTTTTCATCATCTCCCTGGCAATATCCGCCCTGTGCATGTGGATTGCCTGATGGTTTGCCTTGATTGCGGTATGGCCCCGTGCTAAATTCCTTTCATACAACGGATGTCGGCCCCGTGCTCTTTGACGAGCGCCTGAACGAAAGGGAATAATTCAACACTGAAAGGAACTCAGTATGGATAATACACCACAATGGAACGCAGCGGAATGGGTCGCGCAATTCAGGCGGGCCGCCGAGAATCGCAGCTATTTCGACCTGCACAACCTCCGCTCGGAGGTGTACGAGAACACCGTGGCAACGGTCAAGGCCGGACGCTACACCTCCTGCAACGGCAGGGAGGTTGAATTGCCGCTGAATGCGGATATCGTGGAGCAGACGCGCGGGTATGCGCAGGAAATCCACCCCGAGCCGGCGGAGCGGTACCCGCACACGCTCGTGCGCACGGTGTGCGAGGATTGCCTGCTCACCGCCAAGCGCATCCGCGATCTCGGCGAGGAGGTGTGCGTGCTCAACTTGGCCAACCGCCACACACCCGGGGGCGGCGTGATTGAAGGTTGCGGCGCGCAGGAGGAACAGCTTTTCCGCCGCTCGGACTACTTCCGCTCCCTGTATTCCCTGCACTCCTTGGGCGAGAGGTACGGCGTGCCCGTGAAGGACCGTGATTTCTACTCGATGGACCGCAATTTCGGCGGCGTGTTCACGCGCGGGGTGACGGTGTTCCGCGCGGGTGAGGGCGAGGGATATCCCCTGCTGGATGAGCCGTGGCACGCCAATTTCATTGCCGTGGCCGGCATTGACAAGCCTGCAACGGAGGAGAGGGACGGAGAGCTGCGCCTGACAGAACGCATGGTCCGCCGCGCGCTCAACAAGATGCGCACCATCCTGCGCATAGCCGTGGACAACCGCCAGCCGAACCTGGTGCTGGGTGCGCTGGGCTGCGGGGCTTTCCACAATCCGCCCGGGCACACGGCGGAGCTGTTCCACCAGGTGCTGGCGGAGGATGAATTCCGCGGTTGCTTCAAGCGCGTGTTCTTCAGCGTGATTGAGGACCACAACTCGCGGCAGGGCAATTTCGCGCCCTTTGCGGAGGCTCTCAACCCCACGGCTCCAGATATGGTTTCTTCCCTCCGCGAAAATGAAATCTTCGTATTCGGCAGCAACCTGCAGGGCGCCCACGGCGGCGGTGCCGCTGCCGCCGCCATGCGCCACTATGGCGCCGTGTGGGGGCAGGGCGTGGGCCTGCAGGGGCAGAGCTACGCCATTCCCACCATGCAGGGCGGGCCGGAGACCATCGCGCCGTACGTGGACGCGTTTGCGGAGTTCGCCGCGCGGCACCCGGAGCTGCGCTTTCTGGTAACCCGCATAGGCTGCGGCATCGCGGGCTTCACGGATGAGCAGATAGCCCCGCTGTTCCGCAAGGCCGCGCCTCTGCCGAACGTGTGCCTGCCCGTCGCCTTCCAAAGGCTCATCGGCTCCGATGCGTTCCTGAACTGAGCCACCGCGCCGCGCGGGAAAAACCTCAACGACCCCGAATCCACCCCGCGCGGGGGCGGGGTTATGTGCCGAGACGTATCGGGCGTGGTTACCCCCAGGGCTGACGCCCTGGGCTGGAAAATGTTGCCGCCGCAGGGCGGCTCGAAACCAGCGCGCGCTCCGCGCGCGGGAAAATTCCAAATCGTCAATCGTAAATCGTCAATTGTAAATCCCCTTATCCCAGGCGGATGGTTTTCCCGGGTTCCGGGATGATGACTTCCGCGTTGGGGAGGGCGGCTTGGATGTGCTCCTGCATCCAGGCGAGGGCGGGCGGGTCTCCGTGCACCAGGATTACCTTCTTGGGGGTGAGGCTGGCGGCGTACTCCACCAGGGCCTCGCGGGTGGCGTGGCCGGAGAAGTCGAAGCTCTCCACGCGGCAGTTGAGCGGGTGCGCCTGGCCGCCCTTGGCGCGCAGCTTCAGCGGCTCGCCGTGCGGCGCGGCCTTCACCTTGCCGGCGGGGGAGTCGGGGTCGCTGTAGCCCACGAAGAGGATGGCATCGTTGGGGTGGGGCAGGACCTGTTCCGCGAGGAGGTGCGAGACGGTGTGCTCGCTCATCATGCCGCTGGAGACGAGGTAGATGTTGCCGGGTGAGGCGATGAGTGGTGCGGTGCCCTGCTTGGGGAGGCCGTGAGTTTCCACGTGCTCGCGCAGGCGGTAGCCGGGGAGGTTGCGCGGGGTGGAGTCCGCCAGCTTGTCGTACAGCTCCGTCACCTTGGAGCTGAGCCCGCCGAAGTACACGGGCACATCCGGTATCATGCCGGCGATTTTGAAGCGGTTGATTTCATACAGCAGCTCCTGGCTCTTGCCCAGGGCGAACACGGGGATGAGCACCGCGCCGTCGTTGGCCAGCACCTCGCGGATGGCGGTGGCGAAGCGCTCCAGCTCGCGTGCGCGGGTGTATTCGGCAGCGCGCCGGGTGGCGCCGTGCGTGCATTCCGTGATGAGGATATCCACGTGCTCGCGCGGGAAATCCGCGGGCGGGATGAGGGTTTGGGATTCGAACTGCACATCCCCGGTGTAGAAGACGGTGCGCCCGGTGGAACCCTCCATCAGCACGCCGCAGGAGCCCAGGATATGCCCGGCGTCATACAGCGTGGCGAGCAACTCCGCGCGGCGCCCCACGCGGAACGGCTGGTTGTACGGGCGCGGCATCCAGCTGCGCGCCGCGTGGTCCACCTCCGGGTGCGTGAAGAACGGGTATTCCACAATGCCCAGCTCCTGGCGCTGGGAGGTCATCACGTTCACGGAGTTGTGCAGCATGGCCTCCCCGATTTCCGAGGTGGCGAAGGTCATCACCACCTCCGCCGCAGGATACTCGTCCTGCAGGCAGGGCAGGGTGCCGATGTGGTCCAGGTGCGCGTGCGTGACGAAAACCGCATCCGGGTCTGCGGCGCCGATGAGGCCGTAGTCCGGCTTGCTCTCGAACCCCTCCTTCTTGGGGTGCATGCCGCAATCCAGCACCACGCGCACGCCGTCCAGGTCCAGCAGGTAGCTGTTGGATCCGATTTCGGAGGCGCGGGAAAGGTTGGTGAACGAGATCATCTCGGTAAGAGCCTCAGCACGGGCAGGCCCTCCACGGCCCGGACCCAGGCGGATGCGGGGATGGTGATGACCATCTTGCCGTTCTCCTCCCTGCAATCCACGGCCAAATCCGGCTGGCCGAGGATGGCGGGCTTTTGGCCGAGCGACTGGGGGATTTCGAGCGTGTAGTCCACCAGTTCCTTGTGGACGGGCAGGAAGATGTACTTGTTGCCGTTGGGAATCTTGACGATGCGGAGGGATTCCGGCAGGGCGGGATCCAGCACGGCGCGGCTCTCGTAGATGGCTTCGCTGTTGACCTTCATCCAGGCGCCGATGCGCTGGAAGACGTGGCGCACCTGCTCCGGCACGGAGCCGTCCGGCTTGGGGCCGATGTTGAGCAGCAGGTTGCCGCCGCGCGCCACGCAGGATTCAAGCGCATTGATGACCACCACCGGGCTCTTGTACTGCTCGAACACGCTGTAGCCCCAGTGGTTGCCCACCGTCATGCAGGATTCCCAGTCGTACGCGGGAATCTTGTCGCGCGCGGGAACGAACTGCTCCGGCGTGGTGAAGTCCGCCTTGCTGGTGAGGGTGGGGCAGCCCTGGTAGTCCCAGAGGCGGTTGTTCATGATGATTCCGGGCTGCTTCTCGCGGCACATGGCCATGAGCTTGGTGGCCTCCCAAGCACGGTCGCCGGACATGGTGTCGGTGGAGAAGTCCCACCACAGGATGTCCACCTTGCCGTAGGCGGTGACCAGCTGCTCGGCCTGCTCGTGCAGGTACTTGATGTAGGCCTTCTGGTCGCGCGGGATTCCCTTTTCCTTGAGCATTTTTGCCTGGTTGGAGGGGTACGCGTGGGCGGGGCGGATGGTGTTGTCGTAGGCGGGGTGGTGCCAGTCGATGACGCTGTGGTAGTAGCCCACGCGCATGCCGGCGGCGTGGCAGGCATCCGTGAACTCCTTCACGATATCGCGCCCCAGCAGCTTGCCCGCCGTGTAGTCGCTGTTCTTGGCGTCGAACAGGCAGAAGCCCTCATGGTGCTTGCTGGTGAGCACCATGTACTTGCAGCCGGCCTCCTGCGCCAGCTTCACCCATTCCTCCGCGCAGCCGGGGGCCGGGCGGAACAGAGGCAGCGCCGCCTTGGCGTACGTGTCGGTGTCGATGTCGATGTTCTTCTGGGTCCACTCGCCGCGTCCGTCCTGCCCCTGCCATGTGCATTCCAGGCCGGAGTACAGGCCGTAGTGGATGAACATGCCGAAGTGCGCATCCCGCCACCACTGCATCTTCTTGTCGTGCTCCACGGGGTCCACGGGGTCGCCCTGGGTAGCCTGGATTTGGCCGACGGTGAGGGGCTTGGGCTCCTCCTCCGCCACGGCGATGGACGAGAGCGCGAAGGCGCACGCGATAACTGCTGCCGATGTTTTCATGTTCTGATTCTCGGTTGAATGTTAGCTTACGGGGTGGGGAACTGCTTGTTGAAGGCGGAAACTTCCGTTCGGAGGGCGGCGTAGGCGGCCTCGTCGCCGCCGGAGGCTAGGATATCCAGGCAGCGGCCGATGTATTCCGCCACGGCGCGCACGTCGTCCTCCTTCATGCCGCGGGTGGTGACGGCGGGGGTGCCGATGCGGATGCCGCTGGGCTTGTTGGTGGTTCCCTTGTCGAACGGGATGGCGTTCTTGTTGACGGTGATGCCCACCTTGTCCAGCGCCACCTGGGCGTCTGCGCCGTTGATGCCCTTCACGCTCACGTCCACCAGGAAGCAGTGGTTGTCCGTGCCGCCGGTGACGATGCGGTAGCCCATCTCCGCCATCTTGGCGGCCATGGCCTTGGAGTTGAGCACAATCTGGTGCGCGTACTGCTTGAACTCAGGCTTGAGTGCCTCGCCCAGGCAGGCGGCCTTGGCGGCGATGACGTGCATGAGCGGGCCGCCCTGCAGGCCGGGGAAGTTGGCGCTGTTGAGCTTCTTGGCCCACTTCTCCTTGCACATCACGATGCCGCCGCGCGGCCCGCGAAGGCTCTTGTGCGTGGTGGTGGAAACGAAGTCCGCGTAGGGAACGGGTGAGGGGTGCTCGCCGCCCGCCACCAGGCCCGCGATGTGCGCCATGTCCACGAACATGATGGCTCCCACCTCGTCGCAAATCTGGCGGATGCGCGCAAAGTCGATGATGCGGGAGTAGGCGGAGGCGCCGGCGAGGATGAGCTTGGGCTTCACCTCCTTGGCGGTGGCCTCCAGCGCGTCGTAGTCAATGCATTCCGTCTCCGGGTTCACGCCGTAGTGCACCACCTTGTAGAGCTTGCCGGAGAAGTTGGCGAAGAAGCCGTGCGAAAGGTGGCCGCCGCATGCCAGGTCCATCGTCAGGATGGTGTCGCCCGGCTCGATGCACGCGAAATACACGGACATGTTGGCCTGGGAGCCGGAGTGGGCCTGCACGTTGGCGTGCTCGCAGCCGAAGAGCGCCTTGGCGCGGTCGATGGCCAGCTGCTCCGCCTTGTCCACCACCTCGCAACCGCCGTACCAGCGCTTGCCGGGGTAGCCCTCCGCGTACTTGTTGGTCAGGCAGCTGCCCTGCGCCTCCATCACCGCGGGGGATGTGAAGTTCTCGGAGGCGATCAGCTCGATGTTGTTCAACTGGCGCTGGTGCTCCTCCTCGATGATGGCGGCCAGCTGCGGGTCGCTCACGGCCAGGCGCGAGCCGGACCCCACCGCCAGACGGTCCACGTGGCGCCCGCCCTCGAACTCCGTCTCCAGCCACGCTTTCAGGATGCCTTCAACAGTCTCCGCGGTCACCACGGATGCCCCCAGGCACAGCACGTTCGAGTTGTTGTGCTGGCGGGAGAGCGTGGCCACCTCCGGCTTGGCGCACAGCGTGGCGCGAACGCCCTTCCAGCGGTTCGCCGCTATCGTCATGCCAAGCCCGGTGTAGCAAATCAGGATGCCGCGGTCCGCCCGGCCGTCTGCAATGCGCTTGCACACCGCGTTCGCGAACTCCGCGTAGTTGCAGGATTCCGTGCTGCTCGGCCCCACATCCTTCACCGTGTAGCCCCAGCCCTTCAGGGTTTTCACGACAACTTCCTTCAGCGCCACGCCCTTGTGGTCCGAACCGACTGCAATGCTCATTTGCGTACTCATGGTAAAGAGGTTTACGCGGAGCATTCTACCACACCCGCCCGCGCGTGGCAAGAATCATTAAGACAACGCGCGCCACGCAACGCCCGCTCTATTGCACGGCGGATTGCACCACGTGGACGAGTGCGGCGGGGAGGTTCCGTGAGCCGTAGAATTCCGCGGCGGCGATGCGCTCCGCCTGGGATTTGAGGCGGTCGTTCACGCGCTTGATGAGGGGCATGTAGCGGTCCTCCAGCTCCATGCGCTCCAGCTCGGAGAGCGGGGGCAGGGTGGCGGTGGCCTTGGCCCAGAGGGTGAGCTGTTCTCCCAGGCGCATGAGGGGGGCCACGGCGGCCTCCGCGGTGTCGCGGTCCTGCACGGTGGCCAGGGTGTCGAGCATCTTGGCGAGGATGGCGATACCGGTGCGGACGTGGGTTTCCTGGCGGGAGAGTGCGGGCTCCGCCCGGCCCGCCGCGGGGGTGGCGGGAGCGGTTGCCGTTGTTGCGGCGGGAGCGGCATCCTGCGCCGCGGCGGCGCAGAGGAGGAGGGGCAGGGCTATGGCGGGGGCGGCCTTCATTTCTCCAGCATGAGGGTCATATAGGAAAAATACTTGAAAAACTGCTCGGAATCATAGCAGCGGTTGTTCTGCAGGCGGAAGATTTCACGGTAGAGCCTGCCCCATTCCTCGCGCATGCGCTTCTCGTAGCGGGCCTTCACCTCGGCGGCGTCGGCCTCGGAGAGCTCCTTGATGTCCTTGAGCGCATCGCGGGCATCGTACACGGCGGCCAGGGCCCCCTGAAGCTGCGGGGCGGCGGCATCCGCCGTGGCCTTGTCCTTCACCTTCTCCAGAACCGGCAGCAGGGCCGCGGGTATGGCCATGTAGCGCTCGAACGCCTGCTCCACGGCGGGCGGCAGGGCCAGCACCACGGGCGCCGCCACCGCGGGCAGCAGCGCCGCCGTCATCCACGTGCGGGTGTTCATTTCTCCTCCTTGTCCGCGGCCTTGGCGGCCTCCTTGTCGTCCGCCTTGCCGTCGGCGGCCTCCTTGTCGTCCGCCTTGCCGTCGGCGGCCTCCTCCTCCTCGCCCTCGTCCTCATCGGCGTCCTCCCCACCGGCGGCGCGCTTGGCGTCGGCCTCCTTTTCGGTGGCCTTCTCCTGCTCCATCTCGGTGGCGCGCTCAATATCGGCGCTCAGGGCCTCTATTTGGTGCTCCAGGCTCTCCACGGCGCGCTCCAGGCGGGAGGTGGAGCCGTCCAGCGTGCGCTTGGCGCGCATGAGTTCGCGCTCGCGGTCGCGGATGGTGTTCTCCAGGTCGCGGCGCTGCTCGTTGATGGGTTTGCGGTAGTCCTCCGGGAAGAGTTCGCGGTTGAGCGAGGTGAGCTTCTTGAACGCGGTGCTCTTGTTGAGCAGGTCGCGCGCCTCCGTGTACTTGCCGCTGTCCAGCAGGGCCTTCGCGCGGTCCATCTCGTCCCAGAAGGTCTGCAGCATCTCCGGCACCTTGCCCACGGCCTCGTCCATCTTCTCGTTGGTGTTGCGGCGCAGGGCGTCCTCAATGCGGGTGACGAATTTCTCCAGCATGCGGGCGTTGTGCGGGGAGGGGGTGATCCAGGCGGTCTCGTAGCTGTCGTTCTCGTCCTCCAGCATCTTGGTGATTTTCTCTATCTCCTTCTGGTCGTCCTGGTCCATCTTCTCGCGGCGCTCGCCCACCACCTTGCGGCGGCGGTTGTCCTCGTTGTCGCGTGCCTTGACCCACTTCTTGTGGAGGGCCTTGAGGGTGCCGATGTACCAATCGTGGGCCTGCTTGTATTCCGGGATGCCCTGGAACTTCTTGCGCATTTCCTCGAACTTGGAGAGCCCTCCGATCCTGCGGCTGTTCTTGCCGGTCCTCATGTCCGCCGTCATGTCGTCGTAGGCCGCCTTGCCGTCGGTCTCGAACTGGGTGCGCTGCTCCGGTGTGACGATGGTGAAGGCGTACGGGGGAAGGCCGCTCGGGTCCGCCTTGGCGCGCGCCTCGGCCAGCTGGTCCGTGAGCTTCTGCACATCCGCCAGCTTGCGGTCCACCATATCGCGGATGCGCTTGGCGCGGCGCTCCAGCGAGAACTTGGGCGCGGTGATGGCGGCAATGGCCTTGTCCGCCTCGTCGAGCTGCTTGTGGAGGGAATCCGAGATGCCCTGGAAATCCAGGGGTGCGGGGGCGGCCTGCTGTTCCTCTGCGGCGGGCTGTTCCTCCGTTGCGGGTTGCTCCTGTGCCTGCGGGGCGGGCTGTTCCGGCTTCGCCTCATCCTTGGGCTGTTCCTCCGGCTTGGGTTGCTCCTCCGCCTTGGGCTGGGGGGCGGGCTCCGCCTTTTCCTCCACGGGGGACATGACCAGGATTTCATCGTTCTTCACGGAAAGGGTCATGGTGTTGCCCTCCTTGTCGGTGCCGGTGAAGCGCGTCTCGGTATCGCCCTTGATGATGATGGAGCAATCCGTGTAGCGGCTGGTGTCGGAGAGCGTGATGTTGTAAAGCTGCTTGGCTGCGGCGGTGGTGGCCAGGCAGGCGGTCAAGGCGAT
The DNA here is from genome assembly GCA_024405435.1 of Akkermansia sp. Lineage (GTDB taxonomy): Bacteria > Verrucomicrobiota > Verrucomicrobiia > Verrucomicrobiales > Akkermansiaceae > Akkermansia. The sequence goes on from JAKSOU010000049.1 coordinate 8,957, forward strand.
GGTGAGAAGCGTGCGTTTCATAGCTGACGGGGGGGATGATGCGTATCAGCCTGTATGCTACCACAGATGCCCCGCCCATGCAACAGGCAAATGCGCGCCCGCGCAAGTTTTTTGCACATTCCCTTTTTACTTGCCACGGCGCGGGGGCGGCGGTAGAATGGCCGCATGAACACGTTGGCAATCCTGTCCTCCCCGTTGCAGTGGGGTATTCTCATCCTGGTGTGCCTGCTGGTGTTCGGGGCCAAGCGGCTGCCGGACATCGCCCGCGCGCTGGGCCGCAGCCTGGGCGAGTTCGGCAAGGCTCGCCGCGAGTTCGAGGACGCTCTCAACAACAGCGCCAAGGAGGCCGAGAAGAAGGACGAAAAAACCGACGATTCGGACAAACCCTCCGCATAAGGCTTGGCGAGAATCCACACCCCCATACGGGGGCGTTCCGCACGAGGCCAGATCGGCGGAGTGGTGCAATGATTGGTGCGAACGGGCGCATGAGAGATGCAACCCGACCCCGAATCCGCCCCGCCATTCGGCGGGACTCCGTGCCGGAACGTCCAACGTGGTCACCCCCCACCCTTCCGGGTGGGGCTAACCTTGAGTCGCCATCGGGATGGCTCAAATATTGCCGCGCCTCTCGGCGCGGAGACGACAAGTTTCATCCGGCATGCTGCCAGATGAAACATTTGCGCACTGCATACCCGCAGCGCATGTTTTTTGTACCGGCGTGGCATTGCCACCACCCGCACCCATCGGGTGCGCCGCCTTTCCCCGCGCCGCAAGGCGCGCGAACATGGAGCCATTCCGATGGCGACTCAATGATAGCCCCACCCGGAAGGGTGGGGGGTGTCCCCCTTCGCACTTACAACTAACGGAACCCCGCCTTGCGCGGGGTGGATTCACGCCAAGGGGTGCACCTCTCTTATGCCCGCTGCCTCCAATGGCGGAAAATGGCCCGTCTGGCAGCATGCCAGACGGGCCTTGGTAATCTTCGCGGCGTAGCCGCCTAACTTATGATTTGTACATTGTACATTGTACATCGCTCTCAGGCCAGCTCGGCGGAGAGCTTCTTCACGAGTTCCGCCAGCTTGGGGTCCCTGGCGAGATTCGCCTCCACCTTGCGTGCGGCGTTGAGGACGGTGGCGTGGCTGCGGCCGCCGAAGGCCGCGCCGATTTCCTGCAGGGAGCTGGCGGTGTGCTTGCGGGCCAGGTACATGGCCAGCTGGCGCGGCTGCACCACGGCCGCCGTGCGGCGCGGGCCCGTGAGCTCCGCCAGGCGCATGTTGAACTCGTTGGCTATCATCTGCTGGATATCCGCCACGGTCACCTTGGAACCCTTCTCCTCGCGCACGATGTCCGCTATGTACTGGCGGGCCTCCGCGACGGTGAGGCAGCGCCGCGAGAACGCCGTGAACGTGACCAGGCGCACGCACGCGCCCACCAGCTGGCGCACGGACCGCGTGATGCTGCGGGCCAGGAAGTTGATGACCTCGTCGGTGATGAATTCGCTCTTCCACTCCTTGCAAACCTTGCGGAGGATGGCGGTGCGCATCTCCAAATCCGGCGTATGGACGGAGACGGTGAGGCCCTGCTGGAAGCGTGAGCTGAGGCGCGGCTCGAGGTTGGTGATTTCGGAGGCGGGGCAGTCTGCGGTGAGCACTATCTGTTTGCCGCTCTCGAACAGGGCGTTGAAGGTGTGGAAGAACTCCTCCTGCGTGCGGGGGCCGCGGGAGAGGAACTGCACGTCGTCTATGAGCAGCACATCCACCTTGCGGTACTTGCGGCGGAATTCCGTGACGGCGCGCGAGCCGTTGGCGATGGCCTCGATGTAGTCGTTGGCAAACACCTCGCTCGTGAGGTAGAGCACCTTCGCCTTCTCGTTGGCCGCCAGGATGGCGTTGCCTATGGCGTACAGCAGGTGGGTCTTGCCCAGCCCTGGGCCGCCGTAGATGAAGAGCGGGTTGTACGGGCGCTCCTCCAGGCGCGCGGCGCAGGCCTTGGCTGCCGCCACGGCAAAGTCGTTGCTGCCGCCGCACACAAAGTTGTCGAACGTCTGGGTGGCGTTCAGGCCGCTCACCAGCGCCTTCTTGCGCGGCGCGGCGGCTTTCCGCTGCGGGCGCGGGGCAGGGGCACCGGCCGCATCCTCCACGGGCCCGTGCAGCTCCACGGTTGTCTCCGTGGTGGCGCCGCCGGGTGCCGCGACGCGCGGCTCGAAACGCAGCGTGCGCGCACCCTTCAGCACCTTCGTGGCCGCAAACAGGATGCGGTCCTGGTAGTTGAGCTCCACCCAGTCCACCAGCGTGTTCTCCGGGTAGGTGAGCACCAGCGTGGTGCCGTCGTCCTCCTTGAGCGAGAGCGGGCCGATGTAGTTGTCGATACCGAAGCTATCTCCGCCGTCCAGCCTCTTCATCTCGCCGACGATGTCAGACCAAAGCCGGCTCAACTGTTCCTCTCGTTCCATGACGTATGCCTACCTAGTATCGAAGTTCTCTATCCGTGATTCAGCCCCCGTGTTTCGGTGGGGCGGTTGCGGGGTGAACTATGCCATGCCCCTGCATCCTGCAAAAGAATTTTTTCTTCTGCGCAAGGGTCGCCCACGGCCCTTTTCCCTGTTCCACGTGGGTTCCACGGAGTGAAAAAAAATGAGGGTTAAAGAGGGGTGAATTTTAAGTCTTCCTGATTGTTTCACATTTGCCCGATTTCCGCTGTGGAACAATTTTTGCGGCTCATGCAAGGCATTGACGGTAAACATGTAAAACTATTTTTCGGAAGAGAGTGAAAGCATGCGGCACTAGGGTGACGACGACCTAAATTCAAGGGGTTTCAGGCGGTGAAATGCAGCCACCCGGAAGGGAGGTTTTGGGCACCCTGCGCGGTGAGCTCGCCGATGCGTGTCACGGGGGTGGGCAGGGTGGCTGCGGAGAGCTTTTCGGCAAGCTCCGGCGGGAAGCTCATGAGCAGCTCGTAGTCCTCGCCGTCGCAGATGCCCTGGCGGGGTGTGCAGCCATCGTGCAGGGGCAGTGCGGATTCATCCACGGCAAACCCGCAGCGGGAGGCCGCCGCCAGGCGCGGCAGGTCCGTTCCCAAGCCGTCGGACAAGTCCATCATGGCGGAGGGACGCAGACCGCGCTCCGCGAGGGCGCGCGCCAGCTCCACGCGCGGCGTGAAATCCAGGTGCCGCCCGCTTTTAAAGGAGCCGCCCAATCTGCCGCTGACGTAGAGGATGTCCCCGGGCCTGCCAGAGGAGCGCAGCACGGCTTTTCCGTGCTCCACGCGCCCGGTGAGCGCCACGGAGATGGCCAAGCCGTCGTGGGGCAGGGCGGTGGTCTCGCCGCCCGCTAGGGAGATGCCGAATTCCGCGGCCAGCCGCTCCAGGCCGCGGTAGATGCCCTCCACCAGCTCCACCGCGCGCTGCGGGTGCACCAGCAGGGTCACCAGCGCGTGCTCCGGGATGCCGCCCATGGCCGCCACATCGGAAACCGCGCGCGCCAGCGCCTTGCGGCCGATGCGCTCCGGCTCCGTGCCGCGCGTGAAGTGCACGCCTTCCACCACGGCGTCCGTCTTCAAGAGCGTGTCCCATTCCGCGTCCCGCGCCGCCACGGCGCAGTCGTCGCCCGCGCCCACCAGCAGGCTCCCGTTGGTGGTCAGGTGCGGCAGCAGGCGGCGCAGAACGGCGTCCTCGCCCAGCTGGGAGAGCGTTTCCATGGGAAAGGGATTTTTTATGAGGCGGAATGCAAGAGGGAGAGCACGCTGGCGGCATTGAACGCTGCATGGATGCAGACGGGCAGCCAGAGGGATTTGGCCTCCTCGTACGCCAGGCACTGCACCACGCCGAAGAAGAACAGCGGCAGCAGCTGCGGCAGGGAAGCGTGGATGGCTGCGAAGAACAGCGCGGATGCCAGCGTGGCCGCCACCCGCCCCGCGTGCTTCTTGAGGATGTTGTACAGGAAGCCGCGGAAGGCGCACTCCTCGCAGATCGGCGCCTGGAACACGGCGGCCACGGCTACGTAGAGCGTGGTCATGGGGGTGTTTTCCCGCTGCAGGTCCTGCGCCACGTCCTGCATCTCCGGGCAGCCCGTGGTGCTGATGAGCCAGTCGTTCAAGCCGCTGGCTGCCACCGCGGCCGAGGACAGCCAGATAAGCGCCAGGTAGGCCAGCACCGTCAGCGGCGCCTTGAAGAACCCGAACCGCCGCCGCGGCAGCTTGCGCAGCGTGAAATAGCGCACCAGCATGGGCGCGTACAGCGCAAACAGGAGTACCAGGTTCACCAGGGCGTCCGCCGCGCTCATGTCGCCCCCGCTGTCCTCGTTCCGCCCGTAGATGGTCGTCAGCACAAAGAATGCAAAGAAGAGGGCGGCGTACGCCTGGTCCCACTTGTTGGGGAAGAGGCTGTCCGGGTACTGGGGCACGGCGGGCAGCCCGCCGCCCGCGGCGCGGGCCAGCGCACCGCCTGCCCACAGCGCGTAGCACAGCGTGAGGGCAAACGCCATCACGCAGACCTCCGCCACCTCGTGCGGCACCAATATGCCTGTTGCCTCTGCCAGCATGCGCGTATTGTACAGGCACGCCATCCCGCCATCAAGGCTAATCCGGGGCAGTGCGGGAAACTTCTGCGCGGGCGGGGGGCCCTATTCCACGTCCAGCGTAACCACCGTGGTGTTATCGGCGTATTCGCTATGCAGGGCCTCCGTGGCCTGCACCAGGGCGGAGGCCAGCGGCACGGCGGTGGAGGAGAGCACCTCGCGCACCGCGGGCGTGGGGATACAGTCGAACAGCAGGTCCTCCACGCCGTCGCTGGCAAGGATGATGCGGTCGTGCGGCAGCAGCGGGTAGCCCTGTTGCGGCTCGTCCACCAGCTCCGGCTGCTCTCCGGTGAGCGCGCTGCGCAGGCAGTGGCTGTCCGGCATGGCGCATTCTGGGCCGAACCCGCTGTAGAAGGCGCGCATGGAGTGGTCCTCGTTCAGGCGCACCAGGTTTCCTGCGCGCCAGAGGAAGAGTGCGGAATCACCCACGCTGATGTGGTGGAGCAGGCGGTGCGCGGCAAACACCGCCAGCAGCGTGGTGCCCCCAAAGCTGCCTTTCTCCTGGAATAGCGCACCCACCGCCTCGTTCGCCACATCCAGCGCCGCGCGCAGGCGCCGCGGCACCGGCAGCTCCGCCAACCGCGTGAACGCATCGCGGAACGCATCCGCCGCCGTGCGCGCGGCCAGTTTGCCGTGGCTGTGGCCGCCCATGCCGTCGCACACCACGGCCAGGGTGCCCTCCGGGAAATGGGCGACGGTGTAGGCATCCTCCATGTCATCTCGCGAGCCGAGCCACTGTGCGGCGTGTGCATCCATACCGATTCTTGCCTCTCTTGTAGCACCCGCGGAGGGGAAAGACAAGCAAAATTGCAAACAGGCGGGCCGCCCGGCGGGGAACCGGGCGGCCCGTGGTGAAATACCGTGGGTGGGTACGCAGGGTGCGCGCAATGGCGCGGCTATTTGCGCGCTTTTCCAAATTGGGTGAGCACTGCGTTGAAGATGACGGTGGAACCGACTGCCCATGCCGTTTTCAAGAGGAATTCCCATAGTGCGCCGCCCGCCAGGCCGGAAGTGATGCCCAGGCAGTAGTCCAGCGAGTGGAAGCACAAAATCATCAGGCTGTGTCTGCCGCAATAAAGGATTGGCTCCCGAATCACTCCCGGCAGGCGTATCAGCTGCCGGCACAGCCATATCACCACGGAAACGGCCGCCAGAATCATCAGCGCATCCCGGAATCCATCAGGATAAAGGTTGGAGGACAAGTCAACGGCACGCTCCCCTTCCCATACGCCGAAAATCCAGACGGCGGAGAGCGGAAGAAGCCAGAAACGGTGGTGATTCAGGTATTCAAACCAATCCGCCTTGCGTGCCCAATAGCCCGCATAGACAAAGAGGGCGCACACCAATCCGGGCTGCACGCTCATGGGGCACCACTGCAGCGGCTGGGTGCTATAGCCCAGCGCGGCCAGAGGCACCAGCAAAACGCACCCGAATCGCCACCGCAGGGCCGCTTGAACGGCAACTTGCGCCACGAACAGCGCCGGCAGGAACCAAAGGGGCCCCACGCTGCTTGTAAAGCTTGGGCTTCCTGCCATGATTCCCTTGGCCACGCCGAGCGCAGAGGAAAGGCTTAGTTCTCCGGCGCAATGCAGGAGTGCCAGTCGAGCCAATCCCAGAACGCCCGCGGTTAGGGCAAAGGGCACCAGTATTTGCCGCGTGCGCTTGCTTACCCAGATGCGCGGGTTCTCTTCCCGTTTCAGAAAATAGCCGCTGAGCATGAAGAACAGCGGCATATGGAAAGAAAACAGGAACGGCGTCAATTCCGGAATCCAGAGGTGGCTGAGAATGACCGACAGGATGGCACACCCCCTGGCTGCATCCAGATATGCTATGCGCCCGGTGGGTTTCACGCCTGCTGTTCCCGATACCTGCATAATGCCAACCTCTCACCCAAGATATAGGCTTCCCGCCGCGCGGTCAAGCAAAACAGGCCGCCCGGCTGGAAAACCCGGCGGCCTGTGCTGAAATGCGGGGGTGCCTTACACCTCCTCGATTTGGACGTCGTAGACCTTGCCGAGGATGTTGAGCTTCATCTGGCGGCCGGAGATGGCGGCGGAGACGCCCACGGAGGTGAGGGCCACAGGTGCGCCGTAGTTTTCCTGCTTGGCGGGCTTGGCGGGAGCGGTGGGGGGCTCCGGGCGCTTGCCGGCGTAGTAGTCCTCCAGCTGCTGCGGGAACATGGCGTAGATCACGCAGTTCTCGTCCGTGGCGGGGATGTTCTTGGCGGTGAGCTTGTCGCGCAGGTCCTGCATGCCGGGCTTGATGAGGTCTGCGGGGCGGCAGGTGATGGGGTCCTTGCCCATCTGCTTGGCGCAGAGAGCCTGGAGCTCCGGGTCCACGGGTGCGGGGGTGTGGCCGTAGTAGCCGAGCGCCACGTCCGCGCACTGCGGGGTGATGCGCTTCCAGCGGCCGAACTTCACGTTCATCATGGCCTGCACGCCCACAATCTGCGAGGTGGGGGTGACCAGCGGAATCCAGCCCAGCGCCTTGCGCACCACCGGGATTTCCGCGAACACCTCCTCGAACTTGTCGGTCATGTTCATCTCCTTGAGCTGGTTGCGGAAGTTGGAGAGCATGCCGCCGGGCACCTGGTAGCGCAGGGTGTCGCTGTTCACAATCTCGTTGCGGTGGTTGGTGAAGCGGGAAAGGCTCTCGTAGACGGGCTGGAGCATGCCGGATATCTTGGTGAGCTTGTCGCGGAAGTCGTCCGCCACCACCGGGCAGCGGTCGTACCCGCGCAGCAGCGCGAGCATGCGCATGCAGTCCGGCTGGCCCGTGCCGTTGGCGAAGGGGAAGATGGACACGTCCACCGCGTCCGCCCCGGCGTTGATGCCGGCCACGTAGGTGGCGGCGCCCAGTCCGGCGGTCTCATGCGTGTGGATCCACACGGGCAGCCCGGTTTCCCTCTTGAGCGTCTCCACCAGCTTGGCGGTCTCGCTGGGCGGGATCAGGCCGGCCATGTCCTTGATGACGATGCCGTCCGCGCCCATTTCCTTGATCTTCTTGCCGAGGTTGGCGAAGTATTCCAGGTTGTGGACGGGGGAGGTGGTGTAGCAGATGGTGCCGTGGGCGGTGCATCCGGCCTCCTTGGCGGCGC
>JAKSOU010000005.1 GCA_024405435.1 Akkermansia sp.
GGTCCTTGGTGGAGCGCTTGGCGAAGTAGTACATGTAGGTCTTGCCCTTGCCGCCGGCCTTCACATGGGCTTCCGCCTGGTTGATGGCGGGGATGCGGAAGACCTTTTCGTTGTTGATTTCCGTGTACTTCCAGATATTGGGGAACCTGGCGTCCATCTCGTCGCTTTCCGTCTGCACCACGTCCATAAAGCCCTTCACGTCAATCTGCGGGTCGTGCTTGGTGATGAGGCCGCTACCGCTGATGCGGTCGGCAATCAGCTCCATGAACTCGTAGTAGGCCTTGAGGTTTTCCTCCTTGGAGTGCCGCTCCATCTCCGGCATCCAGTAGCGCCACTCGTCCGCCACCGTGCCGATCATCATGTCGATATCCGCGCCGGCGCCCTCTTCGATGGCCTTCATGGGGTTGTCCGGCACAAGGCCGCCCATGCCGCGCACGGGCTCGCCGTTCAGGTGGTCCACGCCGCCCACGTTCTCAAGTCCCACACGCTCGGTGGGCTGCTTGAAGGCCTCCAGGATCTGCTCCTCGGTGAGGGCCATCAGGTCGTCCATGTTCTTGCATCCGGTGGCCTCCATGAGGGCACCGGCCTGGTCCATGCGCTCGTACTGCTGCTTGGTGATATTGAGGTTGGCGGCGCCGCTCATGGGGATGGCGCGTTGGAAGAGGCCCTTGGCCTCCTTGGCAATCATGAGCATGCTGGTGATGCCGCCGCCCGCGGACTCGCCGAAGATGGTGACGTTGCCCTTGTCTCCGCCGAAAGCCTCGATGTTGCGGTTCACCCAGCGCAGGGCGGAGATGTTGTCCATGAGGCCCAGCTGCATGGAGTCCTTGAAGTCCGCAGCCTTGTACACCTTGCCGTCCGGCACGCGCGTGAGGTCGATGTAGCCCAGGGCGTTCACGCGGTACTCCGCGGAAACGAACACAATGTCCGGGTTCTCCGCGGCCATGTAGCGCAGGTCGTAGATGTCTTCGGCCGTGCTCTCCCAGCCGAAGGCGCCGCCGTGGAAGTACACCATCACGGGCTTGCCTTTGATGTTCGGGTCGGCCGTCCACACGTTCACGCACAGGCAGTCCTCGCCCATGGGTGCGGTGCTTGGGTCTTCATCTGACCCCAGCAGGCTCTGCAGCGGGCGCTTGCCGAATTGGGTTGCCTTGAAATTGCCTTGGCAGTCCTCCACGTCCACCGGGGCTTTCCAGCGCAGCGGGCCGACGGGGGGCTTGGCGAAGGGGATTCCCAGGTAGGCGTACACGCCGTTGTCCAGTTTCACGCCGGTGAAGGAGCCGTTGCGGCAGGTGACGGCGGGCGCGGGTGTCTCCGCCTGTTCGGCGGCAAAAGCGGGGGCGGCGAAGCCCAGCGTGAACGCCAGGCCGCATGCTATGATTCCGTGTTTGATTCTCATTGTGGTTGCAGGGGGTTATACCCATTCGCACTATAGCACAAAGACGGTTCATGTCAATCGGTTTTCATCCCGGCGGCGTTTTTTGGCGGTTTTTGGCGGTTTTCCGCTTGAACCGCGGGGGGCAGCCTGTTAGAATGCAGGATATGAACCGCCGATTAACCACAATCCTGTTGGGTGCCGCCCTGTTGGTATCCTCATGCGAGACATGCTACGACAACCGCTTCGCGCAGGAGCTGATGGGGCACAACCCGGACACGGTGTGCGCCATTGTGGGCATGCCCACCCGCGTCTCCAGCGTCGGCAACATGACCGAATATGTGTGGTACGTCGACAAATCGTACGACTACATCAGCACCACATCGGGGAGCGTCGAGACCTCTGAAGACATCTTCGGCAAAAAGCGCACAGATTTCACCCTGCCCACCATACAGGTGAACCATGTGACCCGCTACGCCAAGCTGGCGGTGCGCTTCATCGGCAACCGGGCCGTGAGCTACGACACCAGCGATTCCAACATGTGCAACTACTGGGTGCCGCAAAGCTATATCAACCGCTACAGGCAGGAGGACCAGCAGCGGAAGCACGCCATATCGGAGAGCCGCATCTCCCCCGCGCCCGACCGCTACTAGGAAGCCAGCCACCACCAACACGGTGTGACAGGGATTGTGCTTGCCTGCGCGCGCGGGTGGGAGTAGAATGCCGCGCATGAGCAACGAGGAAAAGAAAGACTTCATCCGCGAGTGGATAGCGGCGGATTTGGAGGAGAAGCACTACGAGGCACCCATCACGCGCTTCCCGCCGGAGCCCAACGGGTATCTGCACATCGGCCACGCCAAGGCCATCTGCCTGGATTTCGGCATCGCCAAGGAGTACGCGCACCGCGGGGCGGTGTGCCACCTGCGGTTCGACGACACCAACCCATGCAAGGAGGACGTTGAGTTCGTGAAGTCCATCCAGGAGGACATCCACTGGCTGGGGTTCGACTGGGGGGAGCACCTGTACTGGGCATCCAACATCTTTGACTTCTACTACGACTGCGCCGTGGACCTCATCAAGCAGGGCCTGGCGTACGTGGACGAGCAGGACCGCGAGACCATGCGCCTGCAGAAGGGCGACCTCACCCACCCCGGCACACCCTCGCCGTACCGCGACCGCTCCGTGGAGGAGAACCTGGCCCGCTTCCAGGACATGAAGGACGGCAAGTTCGCGGAGGGCGCCGCCGTGCTGCGCGCCAAGATAGACCTGGCCAGCAGCAACATGAACATGCGCGACCCCGTCATCTACCGCATCTCCTACGACAAGCACCACAACACGGGCGACAAGTGGTGCATCTACCCGATGTACGACTTCGCGCACCCGTTGGAGGACGCGTACGAGCATGTGACGCATTCCCTGTGCACGCTGGAGTTCGAGAACCACCGCCCGCTGTACGACTGGGTCATCGACCACTGCAAGGTGCCCGCCCGCCCGCAGCAGCGCGAGTTCTCCCGCCTCAACATCACCTACACCGTCATGAGCAAGCGCAAGCTGCGCCAGATGGTGGAGGAGGGCTTTGTGGCCGGGTGGGACGACCCGCGCATGCCCACCATCTGCGGCATGCGCCGCCGCGGCTACCCCGCCAAGGCCATCGTGGATTTCTGCGAGGGCGTGGGCATCACCAAGTTCAACGGCAACACGGATGTGGCCCGCCTGGAAAACGCCGTGCGCGCCGAGCTCAACACCCATGCCGAGCGCCGCATGGCCGTCCTCAAGCCCCTCAAGCTCGTCCTCACCAACGTGCCGGACGACTTCGAGGAGGAAGTCGAGGTGGTCATCAACCCGGAGAAGCCGGAGCTTGGCAGCCGCAAGGTCACCCTCACCAAGGAGGTGTGGATTGAGCGGGACGACTTCATGGTGGAGCCGCCCAAGAAGTACAAGCGCCTTTCCCCCGGAGCCTGCGTGCGCCTGCGCGGTGCCTACTGCATGATCTGCCAGGGCTACGCCGCGGAGGACGACGGCACCGTGTCCGAGGTGCGCGCGGAAATCATCCCCGGCACCGTGGGCGCCAACCCGCCGGAGGGCATCAAGTGCAAGGGCGCTATCCATTGGGTTTCCGCCAAGCATGGCGTGAAGGCGGAGGTGCGCCTGTACGACCGCCTGTTCAAGGACGAGGCGCCGGACGCGAACCCGGAGGGCTTCCTGGCGTCGCTGAACGCGGATTCGCTGACCACCATCACGGATGCGGTGGTGGAACCCGCGCTGGCGGCCGCCGCGCCGGAGTTCCTCTGCCAGTTCGAGCGCCTGGGCTACTTTGTGGCGGACCGCTACGACCACGCGCCGGAGCACCCCGTCTTCAACCGCTCCGTCGGCCTGCGCGATTCCTGGGCAAAAAGCCAACAGTAAGCAACCATGGGCACCGTTGAATTCCCCGCCAGGGACGGCGCGTTCGACATGAACGATTTCATCAACCGCTGCGATGCCGCCGTGAGCGGGCAGGACACCACCCCCCTGCCCCATGAGGAACCCGCCCCTGCCCCTGCACCGGAGTGCGAGGTGCCTGTGGCGGACGGGCCGGATCCCATCGTGTACTCCCCGCTTGAGGAAGTGGTGGAGGAGCTGCGGCTCGGCAGGCTCATCCTGGTGACGGACGACCCCAGCCGCGAGAACGAGGCGGACCTCATCTGCGCGGGCCAGTTCGCCACGCCGCAGAACATCAACTTCATGGCCACGCACGCCCGCGGGCTCATCTGCGTGCCCATGGCACCGGAGCGCGTGGACGCCATCGGCCTGCCCATGCAGACCCAGCACAACACGGAGAAGCTGCACACCGCCTTCACCGTGAGCGTGGACGCCAAGGAGGGCACCACCACCGGCATCAGCGCCTTTGAACGCTCCATCACCACCATGAAGCTGGCGGATCCCGCCGCCGCGCTGGCGGATTTCGTGCAGCCCGGCCACAGCTTCCCGCTGCGCGCCCGAGAGGGCGGCGTGCTCCGCCGCGCCGGACACACCGAGGCCACCGTGGACCTCATGCGCATCGCACACCTGCAACCCGTGGGCGTGTGCTGCGAAATCATGAAGGAGGACGGCACCATGGCGCGCCTCGGCGAGCTGGGGAGCTTCCAGAAGAAGTTTGCATTGAAGGCGTGCTCGCTCGCGCAGATCATCGCATACCGCCAGCGCACGGAAACGCTCATCGAGCGCGACGAGGTGGTGAAGCTGCCCACCGCGTACGGCGATTTCGCATGCCACTCCTACCGCTCCAAGGTGGACGGTCAGACCCACCTGGCGCTTGTGCACGGGGAAATCGACCCGGAGAAGCCCGTGCTCTGCCGCGTGCACAGCGAGTGCCTCACCGGCGACGTCTTCGGCAGCCGCCGCTGCGATTGCGGCGACCAGCTGCACCGCGCCATGGAGCGCGTGGCCGAGGAAGGCGGCGTCATCCTCTACCTCCGCCAGGAGGGCCGCGGTATCGGGCTCGCCGCCAAGCTCCACGCCTACAAGCTCCAGGAACAGGGGCTGGACACCGTGGACGCCAACATCAAGCTCGGTTTCGCGCCGGACCTGCGGGACTACGGCGTGGGCGCGCAAATCCTGCGCGACCTCGGCGTGCGCCACCTGCGCCTGCTCACCAACAACCCGCGCAAGATTGTGGGTCTCTCCGGCCACGGTCTGGATGTGGTGGAGCACCTGCCCATCTCCATACCCCCCAACGAGGACAACGCACGCTATCTGGAAACCAAGCGCGACCGCATGGGACACATGCTTTGAATCCCCCTGCATGACGCTTTCATGTCCTGAAAACGCATTCCCTTTCCCGCAAACCGCGCTAGAATATCCCTCAACAAGAAATGTCAGAGAACGACCCCAAGAACAACCTTCCGCCCACACCGCCGCAGCAGACACCCGGTTCCTCTCCGAACTGGGGGCTGATGATACTGATGACGGTGATCGCGGGCATCCTGCTGGTGGCCTTTGTGTTCGACGGCGCGCTGGCGCCGCCCGCGAAGGTGATGAAGCTAGACGAGTTCCAGCGCGACTACCGCAGCGGGCTCATCGTGCAGCACGACCAGAAGAACTTCCCCATCGAGGTGCTGACGAGCGACGGCAGCAGCGAGGGCGTGGTCACCGCGTACCGCTACCGCAAGGCGCCGCAGTTCAAGAAAACGCCGTTCTTCATGCCGTTCACGGATTCCGATGCCGTGCGCGAGCTCTGCAACCGCTACGGCATCACCACCTCGCGCTCCACGGAGCAGCCGGACCTCAGCCAGGCCGTGCGCATCTGGACCGCGGAGCAGTTCCGGCGCCTGGGCGAGGAGGGGCGCATCCTCACCGCGCCCACACCCCCGGTCATCTATGACATGGCGGACCAGCCCGTGATTGTGGGCGAGTTCCGCCTGCCGCTCACCGAAACGGACAAGGTGGACAAGAAGGACGTGGAGCCCGTGCGGGTGGACTTCAACCGCGCGTTCCAGGGCAACACCGTCACCACCATGCTGGGAGACGGCATCAACTACCGCGTGGAGAACAGCTCCTGGGGAGCCATCCTGGTGAACGCGCTGCCCATCGTCCTGCTGGTGCTGCTGTTCTTCTTCTTCATGCGCATGCAGACCAGCGGGCCCGGCGGGGCCGCCAAGTTCTCCCGCAGCCGCGCACGCCTGCTGGACGCCAACAGCAACCACACCACCTTCGACGACGTGGCCGGAATCACCGAGGCCAAGGAGGAGCTCTGGGAGATTGTGGAGTTCCTGCGCAACCCCAAGAAGTACCGCAACTTGGGCGGCACCATCCCCAAAGGCGTGCTGATGGTGGGTCCTCCCGGCACGGGCAAGACCCTGCTGGCGCGCGCCATTGCGGGCGAGGCGGACGTGCCGTTCTACACCATCTCCGGCTCGGACTTTGTGGAGATGTTCGTGGGCGTGGGCGCCAGCCGCGTGCGCGACATGTTCGCGGAGGCCAAGAAGCACTCCCCCTGCCTCATCTTCATTGACGAAATCGATGCCGTGGGACGCCACCGCGGCCACGGCGTGGGCGGCGGCCACGACGAGCGCGAGCAGACCCTCAATGCCCTGCTGGTGGAGATGGACGGCTTCACCGCCAACGAGAACGTGATTGTCATTGCCGCCACCAACCGCGTGGACGTGCTGGACCCGGCGCTGCTGCGCCCGGGCCGCTTCGACCGCCAGGTGATGGTGCACCTGCCGGATGCCGGCGGGCGCGAGCAGATCCTGAAGGTGCATGCGCGCAAGGTGAAGCTGGCCCCGGACGTGGACCTCAAGCCCATCGCCCGCGCCACCACCGGGTTCTCCGGCGCGGAGCTCGCCAACCTCGTCAACGAGTCCGCTCTCATCGCCGCACGCAAGAACGAGCAGGCCGTCACGCAGGACGACCTGGAGGAGGCGCGCGAGAAGGTGCGCTGGGGACGCGAGCGCCGCTCCCTGGAAATCTCCGAGAAGGAGAAGTACATGACCGCCGTGCACGAGGTGGGCCACGCCATCTGCCTGCTCCGCACGGAGCTGGCCAAGAAGCTGCCCCTCCACAAGGTCACCATCATCCCCCGCGGCCCCGCGCTGGGCGTCACCATGATGCTGCCGGACGAGGACCAGCACAGCGAGTTCAAGAACGAGCTGCTGGACTACATCGTGATGTCCATGGGCGGCCGCTGCGCGGAGCAGCTGGTGCTGGGCGACATCTCCGGCGGCGCGCGCGGCGACATCCAGATGGCCACCGCAGTGGCGCGCAAGATGGTGTGCGTGTACGGCATGAGCGAGAAGCTCGGCCCCGTGGAGTACGGCACCAACCACAACGAGGTGTTCCTCGCCCGCGACATGTCGCAGACCACCCGCAACTTCTCCGAGCACACCGCCCAGATCATCGATGAGGAAATCCAGCGCATCGTCACCGAAAACTACCAGCGCGCCCTGCAAATCCTCACGGAAAACAAGGACAAGCTGCTGCTCATCACCGACAAGCTGCTGGAGTACGAAACGCTCAGCGGGGCCCAGGTGAGGGAGCTGCTGGAGACCGGCGCGCTCAGCGCACCGCCGCAGCGCGAGCTGCCCCCGGAGCTGCCCGACCTCCCCGAGGAGCCCGTGATGGAGGCCGCCGAAGACAAAGAAGACTACAACACCCCACAGCCATGACCAGCCAAGAACTCGCCATCGCCTGCGCCAAGGCCGCAGACAACGCCAAGGCCTCCGACATCGCCGTGTACGACCTCCGCGGCTCCTCCAACCTCACCGATTTCGCCGTGGTCTGCACAGCCACCTCCGTTCCCCACCTCCGCGCCGTCCTGCGAGATGTGGACAAGAACGTCAGCGAGCAGCACGATATGCAGCCCACCTACGCGGAACGCACTCCCAACGCCCTCTGGTCCGTGCTGGACTACATCGATGTGATGGTTCACGTCATGGCCGCCGAGGTGCGCGAGTTCTACAACCTCGAACAGTTTTGGAAAGAGGAAAACAAGGTGGAATGGTGAGGGCTAATTGGGATTCCTGATTAGGATTAGGAGATTCTGCGCGGGTGGGATTACTCGCGGATGCGGAGGTAGCGGTAGGGGCGGTATCCCTCGTCCAGGAAGTGCTGCGTGTCCACGCTCTTGTAGGCGCACTTCCATTCCGGCACGCCGCCGGATTCAACGATGACCATGTGGCGGTGGTCCGCTTCCTCCCAGCGCAGGAACAGCCACACATGCACCCCCGGCAGCAGCATGATGTCCCCCGGCTGCAGCTCGTCCACGCTGGCCAGCGGGCGGCACAGCGCGGCCAGCTCGCGCGTGGAGTACGGGCGCTCCAACCGCCAGCAGCGGGAGACGAAGCCGCTGCAGTCGATGCCCGCCGCATAGCGGCTCACCGCATCGTCGCCCCCGGCAATCTTGGTTGGGGAGGCGTAGTCGCCGGCGTACACGGTGGCATCGTTGTGCAGGCGGTGCAGGAACTCCTTGGGCGTGTCGAACCCGCCCCACTTGTAGGGCATGCCCACATTGCCGCCCAGAGTCCACCAGAAGCGCCAGTCCATGTCGTCGTGCGCGGCATCCGGGGTATCCACGCGCTGCCCCTGGGGGTCGTTGCCGTGCATGCGCATGCGGCGCTCGCCGTTCCAGCGCAGCGTGGCGTAGGCATCCGCTATCTGCTGCACCTCCGTGCGTGTCACGCTGCGCGCCGGCGGCAGGATGTCCACCGCCACCTCCGGCGGCACGGAACACCCCGCCAGCAATAGCACCGCGGCTGACAACACAAACCTCATGCACCCATGCTACCCACCCCGCCCTGCCTTGGCAAGAAAAATAGGCACTCCGCCAGATTTTATGGGATATGGGATTTAGGATTTGGGATTTGTCCGGGAGCGAGGGTGGAGGTGGGTGACGAAGTAGACGCCGATGGCGATGAGGACGACGGCGACGACCTTCTGCCAGGTGATGACATCCAGACCGAGCAGAACACCGACGGCGGCGGCGACGGCTGGCTGGATGTAGTTGTAGGTGGCGACGACGGGGGGCTTGAGGTGGCGCTGGCCGTAGATGAGCAGGAGGTAGCTGACAAAGGAGCCGAACACCACCACGTAGGCGGCGCCGAGGGCGGCATCCAGCGTGAGCTGCCCCCACGGGGCGGTGGCCATGTCGGGAATGACGAAGGGGAAGATGGCGACGGTGGAGATGGTGAAGAGCCACTTCATGAGCGTGACCGGGCGGTACTTCTTCACCAGGCGGCCGAAGAACACGAAGTAGCAGGCAGCGGAGAACTGGGACACCAGGCAGAGGCCGTCCCCCAGCGGGTGTCCGCTCATGCCGCCGTGCGCGCCGCTGCCCAGGATGAGCACCAGCGCGCCCACCGCGGCAACCGCCACGCCGCCCACCATGCGGCGCGTGACCGCCAAGTGCAGCACCACGATGGACAGGATGAGCGTGAACACGGGCGTGGTGGTGGAGATGACGCATGCGTTGGTGGGCGAGGTGAACTCCAGCCCCCACACGTAGAAGAACTGGTTGATGCCCATGCCGCAGAGCGACATGCCCACGAGCATGGGGAAATCGTGCCGCCAGTCGATGCGCTCGCGCGGGAGGAAGAGCGCCAGCAGCCAGAAGAGCGCGGCGGCGCCGGCAATGCGCATCATGCCCAGCGAGAGCGCGCCGATGGCGCCGTCCTCCATGGCCACCTTGCACATGGGGCTCATCAGCCCGAACAGCACTGCGGCGAGTCCGGCCGCGGCGTGCGCGCGCAGGGGGCGCCCCTCCCTGCGCAGCCTAACGCGAATAGAGAACATGGGTGAACCCCGCGAACCGCTCCAGCTCCTGCCGGTGCGGGAAAAGGTGCGCGAACTCCGGGAAATAGGTATCCGCCTCAAACTCGCCCTGCACCTCGGAAACGTGGAGGCGTTCCATCCTCCCGAGCATGGCGGCGTACAGCTGCGCGCCGCCTATCACCATCACCTCCGCATCCTGCAGCTCCATCCGCTCCAGCTCCGAGAGGTCATGGATGACTACAGCACCTTCCGCGGCGTAGCCGGGGGTGCGGGTCAGCACAATGTTCTGGCGCCCCGGCAGCGGGCGCCCCAGGCTCTCCCAGGTTTTGCGCCCCATGAGGATGGGGTGTCCCATGGTGAGCCGCTTGAAGAGCTTCATGTCCTCGCTGAGCCGCCACGGGATTCCCTGTTGGAAGCCGATGGCGCGGTCGGCGGCCAT
The DNA here is from genome assembly GCA_024405435.1 of Akkermansia sp. Lineage (GTDB taxonomy): Bacteria > Verrucomicrobiota > Verrucomicrobiia > Verrucomicrobiales > Akkermansiaceae > Akkermansia. The sequence continues at coordinate 10,062 of JAKSOU010000005.1, forward strand.
GGCCACCACTCCTGTGAAGTGCGGAGTCATACGGAAACGGCCGCCTTGATGTGCGGGTGGGGATCGTAGTTTTCCAGCGAGAAGTCGGGGTAGTCGAACCCGTCAATCTCCTTCACGTCGGGGTTGATGCGCATGGTGGGCAGCGGGCGGGGGTCGCGGGTGAGCTGCAGGCGGGCCTGGTCCAGATGGTTGCGGTAGAGGTGCAAGTCACCGAAGGTGTGCACGAATTCGCGGGGCTCGTAGCCGCAGACTTGCGCCACCATCATGAGCAGCAGCGCGTAGCTGGCAATGTTGAACGGCACGCCCAGGAACAAATCGCAGCTGCGCTGGTAGAGCTGCAGGCTCAGGCCGTGCTTCTCCCCTTCCCTCTGCGCGGGGATCACGCAGAACTGGAACAGGCAATGGCAGGGCGGCAGCGCCATGCCGTCCACCTCCGCCACGTTCCACGCGCTCACCAGATGGCGGCGGCTCCACGGGTTGTTCTTCAGGCCGTCGATGAGCTTGGCGATCTGGTCGATGCTGCCGCCTTTGCCGTCCGGCCAGGCGCGCCACTGGGAGCCGTACACGGGGCCGAGGTCGCCGTTCTCGTCGGCCCACTCGTCCCAGATGGAAACGCCGTGCTCCTGGAGGTAGCGCACATTGGTGCTGCCCTTGAGGAACCAGAGCAGCTCATAGATGATGGAGCGCAGGTGGAGCTTCTTGGTGGTGAGGCACGGGAAGCCCTGGCGCAGGTCGAACCGCGCCTGGCGGCCGAACACGCCGATGGTGCCGGTGCCGGTGCGGTCCTCGCGGCCCACGCCGTTGTCCAGCACATCTTTGAGGAGGTCAAGGTATTGTTTCACGGCGCTTGGCGGGTGGGGTTAGAGGTTGAGAGCGGCGCGGATTTGCGCGGCGTACTTCTCCGCCTTCTGGGCGAAGGAAAGCTCCGGCTCCTTGTAGAGGATGCCGCGGGAAACGTTGATGGTGGGCGGGGCCGTGCGGGTGCCGCCCGTGAGGGCCGAGAGGTCGCCCCCCTGCGCGCCGAGGCCGGGGATGAGCAGCGGCGCATCCGGCAGCTCCGCCAGGATTTGCCCGTTGGCGTTGGTGAGGCCCACCACCATGCCCACCTCCGTGGCGGCGCTCTCCGCCTTGGCGCGCTCCACCATGTCGCCCACCAACTGGTACACGCGGCGGCCGTTGGCGAGCACCTGCTGCTCCACGTCCGCGGAGCCGGGGTTGGTGGTGACCGCCAGCAGGTACACGCCCTTGCCGGGGCGGTCCAGGAACGGCGCCAGGATGTCGTAGCCCATGAAGGGGTTGAGCGTCACGGCATCCACGTCCATGCGGTCGAAGTATGCCTGCGCGTAGTATTTCTGGGTCTCGCCGATGTCGCCGCGCTTGGCGTCCAGGATGACCGGGATGTCCTTGGGCATATCCGGCAGCAGCTCCTCCAGCACCTTGAGGCCGGGCAGCCCCATGGCCTCGAAGTACGCGATATTGGGCTTGTAGGCGGCGGCGTACGGGGCGGTTTCCTCCACCACCCTGCGCAGCCAGTCCGCCAGCTCGTTCATGTTGTCGGACTGCGGGCGGGGGTCCAGCCCCACGCAGAGCGCGGAGCGGGTGGCCGCAATGCGGGCAGAAAGCTTTTCCGTGAATTTCATGATGCGGGGATTATACCAACACCCCCGCGCGAACGCAAGCGTGGAGATGGACGCATGGCGGGGCCGCGCGCCTGCGGCGGATGAATCACTTTTTGGCGGGGGCGGCGTTTTTCTTGGCCTCTGCTGCGGCCTTCTTTGCCTTGGCGGCCTCTGCGGCGGCCTTGGCCCTGGCTGCGGCCTCTGCGGCGCGCGCCTTGCGGCGCTCCTCCACCACGGTGTCGGCGGAGAGCTCAATGGCCTTGCGGTAGGGGGAGCCCATGGTCTGCTCCAGCATGCGCTTCATGAGGGACTCCGCCACGGCCTTCTCCCCGCGGTTGTATTCCGCGGTGATTTGCATGAGAAGGTTGCGGGTCCAATCCACTTTGTCGGTGGCAAGCTCCGCGGCCATGCGGAAATACTCCACAGCCTTGTCCATGCGGTTGATTTCCGCGCAGTGCCAGGCGAAGGCCTCCGCCATGACCGGGCCGTCGGGCGTGCGCAGGCGGGAAACCACCTGGCCCTCCAGCGCGGCAAGGCTGGCGGAGGAATCGCGGCAGGCGCGGTACCAGCGCGCAAAGGCGGTGTCGGAGGATGACCCGGTGGCCTGACGGGCGGCAAAGGGGCGGTAGAGGGGGTCGCCGAGCACCACGCCCTGCCAGGAGGCGGTGGGCGAGGCCATGAGCGCGGCCTCCGCCAGGGTGTACCCGCGCAGCAGGCGGGCGAAGAAGATTTCCGGGTCCAGGCAGCCGCCGAGGTACGGCTCCGCCACGTTTCCGGCGGTCACGGCAGCCCCGCGCTGCAGCAGGGCGCACACCCACTGCTTGGGGTCCTTCACGGAGAGGGCGCTGAAGGAGTGCAGGTGGTAGGCCACGGCGCCCTTCTCAAAGCGGAATTGCGGCGCGCTGGCGGCGAAGGGTCCGTTGGGCCACTGGTTGTACCAGCCCAGGTAAACGGCCACATGCGGCATGAGCGGGAAATCCGGGCCGATGCACTGCTTGGAGGTCTCGTGGAAGAGCGGGAAGCCCTGCACCTTGGCGTAGGAGGCGGCGGTGTGGAACATGGCGTCGCCCTCCGGGTACGGGCCGCCCTCGTCCACCACGGCCCAGCCCCAGAGGCCGCGGCGCTCCACTTCCGCGGGCTCGGTGACCATGCGGCGGATGGTGGCCTCGTCAGGGGCGTCGATACGGCAGACGGAAAGGATGTGTGCGTTGTAGTCGCTGATGTTGCCGTCCTTCTTGTAGGCGCGGTTGCCGAGGGGCCCGCCGAGCGGGTAGAGCGAGCCGAGCATCATGAGCTCGGAATCCAGGGAGGCGCCGTTGTTGCCGCTTCCGGCGAACTGCTTGGGCAGGTTGGCGGCGGCCTGGATGCGCAGCGGCATATCCGGCATGAGCACGATGGCGGCCTTGCGCTTGCCGAGCATCTTGTCGTTGGCGGGCCACTGCCAGCCGCGCACGCGCGCCTCCTCCATGAGCGGCTCCATGATGAAGCGGTTGTAGTCGGCGCGGGAGATGTCCGCGGCCTTGATGCCGTGCAGGCCCACCGCGTTCTCCTTCGGGATGGAGCGTGTGGTGCAGTATGCCTCCGCGGTGCGGACGCTCAGCGGGGAATCCGCGTTGAATACCACCACCACGTCCCGCGGCACCAGCGCATGCGCCAGGCCGCATAAGAGGACCGCCGACACCAGGGAAAGGATTGTCTTCATCTGCGTTTGCGGAAAAGGCCGGAGAACGCGCCGAGCCCCTTGGGCTGCTGCATCTTCTTTCCACCGCCGCCCATGCCGACAAGCGAGGAGAGGTCCGGCATCTGTGACATATCGGGGAGCTGAGACATGTCGGGCATGCCGCCTTCCCCGCCCTGGGCGGCGTTCATGAGGGAATCCATATCCGGCATGCCGGCGGGCATACCCTTGGGCGCGCCCTTTCCTGCGCCCTTCATCATCTGCTTCATCAAGCCGCCCATCTTGCCCTTGCCGCCCATCATCTCCTTCATGTCCTTGAAGTTCTTGATGAAGCGGTTCACCTCAATCTCGGTGCAGCCGGAGCCCTTGGCGATACGGCGGCGGCGGGAGGGGATGAGCAGCTTGTAGTTGGCGCGCTCCGCCTTGGTCATGGAGAGCACGATGGCCTCCATGCGCTTCATGCGCTTGGGGTCCAGCGCGCCCTCCGGCAGGTTCTTCGTGATCTTGGAGAAGCCCGGCAGCATGCCCAGCAGGCCCTCCAGCGGGCCCAGGCTCTGCATCATGCGCATCTGGTTGAGGAAATCGTTGAAGTTGAACTCGCCGCTCATCATGCGGCTCATGGAGTTCATGGCGGATTGCTGGTCTATCTTCTCCGCCGCCTTCTCCACCAGGCCCACGATATCGCCCATGCCCAGGATACGGTCCGCCATGCGCTGCGGCACGAACGGCCCGAACATGTCCAGCTTCTCGCCCTCGCCCATGTACTTGATGGGCTTGCCCGTGACCGCGCGCATGGAGAGCGCGGCACCGCCTCGGGCATCGCCGTCCAGCTTGGTGAGAATAATGCCGGTGAGGCCCACGGCGCGGTCGAAGGTCTGGGCCACGCGCACGGCCTGCTGGCCCGTGGCGGCATCCGCCACCAGCAGGGCCTCCTGCGGCTCCAGGTACTTGGCCAGGCGGCGCAGCTCGTCCACCAGGGCCTCATCCACCTCCTGGCGTCCGGCGGTATCGAAGATGATGCAGTCGTGCTCCTGCGCATCCGCCCAGCGCAGGGCGTCCTTGGCCACGCGGATGGTGTCCTTCTCCGCGGCATCGGGGGTGTAGACGGGCACCTCCACCTGTGCGGCGAGGGTGGCCAATTGGTCGATGGCGGCGGGGCGCACCAGGTCGCACGCCACCAGCAGGGGGTGGTGGCCCTCCATCTTGAGGCGGCGCGCCAGCTTGGCGCTGGTGGTGGTCTTGCCGGCGCCGTTGAGGCCCACCACCAGGATGCGCGCGGGCGGCGTCAGGTTCAGGCCGGCGGCATCCCCGCCCAGCAGGTCCGCCAGCTCGTCGCGGAAGATTTTGACAATCTGCTCACCCGGCTTCACGGATTTGAGCACCTTCTCCCCCATGGCCTGCTCTTTCACGTGGGCGATGAACTCGCGCGCCACGGTGTACTCCACGTCCGCATCCAGCAGGGCCATGCGGATATCGCGCATGGCGTCCTTGATGTTGGACTCCGTGATGTTGCTCACGCCACGCAGCTTGCGGAAGGCGTCGTCGAGCTTGTCGGACAGCAGGGAAAACATGCCCAAAGGGTACAAAATGCCCTGGAACGTGTCAAGCGCGCAGCCTGCCAGCATGCGGCCCTTGCGGATTATGCTTGAACGGCGGGGAAAAGCGGGTAGAATAGGGCCATGAAGACAATCTTGGTAACGGGCGGCAGCGGCTTTGTGGGCTCCAACCTCTGCCACCGCCTGATAGCGGACGGCGAGCGCGTGATTTGCCTGGACAACAACTACACGGGCTCCCTGGAGAACGTGCGGGACCTGATGGACAACCCGCGCTTCACCTTTGTGGAGCACGACGTGATAGAGCCGTACGACTGCCCGGAGAAGCTGGACCGCATCTACAACCTGGCGTGTCCGGCCTCCCCGCCCTTCTACCAGGGCAACCGCTCCATCTTCACCACCAAGACCTGCGTGCTGGGCATCCTGAACATGCTGGAGCTGGCCAAGAAGCACGGCGCGCGCATCCTGCAGAGCTCCACTTCCGAGGTGTACGGCGAGCCGCAGGTGCACCCGCAGGTGGAGGGCTACCGCGGCAACGTGAACCCCATCGGCATCCGCGCATGCTACGATGAGGGCAAGCGCTGCGCGGAAAGCCTCATGTTCGACTACCACCGCCACGAGGGCGTGGACATCCGCGTCATCCGCATCTTCAACACCTACGGCCCCATGATGAACCCGGAGGACGGCCGCGTGGTCTCCAACTTCATCTGCCAGGCCCTCCGCGGCGAGGATATCACCATCTACGGCGAGGGTCAGCAGACACGCTCCTTCCAGTACGTGGACGACCTCATCGAGGGCATGGTGCGCATGATGGAGAACGAGATAGGCTTCACCGGCCCGGTGAACCTGGGCAACCCCGGCGAATTCACCATCCGCCAGCTCGCGGAGATTGTGCTGGAGAAAATCCCCACCCAAAGCAAGCTGGTGACCCGTCCCCTGCCCTCCGACGACCCGACGCAACGCCGCCCGGACATCACGCTGGCGGGTGAAAAGCTGGGCTGGGCCCCCACCATCCCCCTGCGCGAGGGCTTGGATCGCACCATCGCGTACTTCCGGGAGAAAATCGGAAAGTAGGGCGCGCTAGGGCTTGAGCTTGGCGCGGAAAGGTTCCGCGGGCAGGTTGTCGCGGTTCACCAGGTTGGGGTCCGCGAAAACGGCCCAGTTGTAGCGCACCTCCACCGGCTCGTCCACAAAATCCGCGGTGAGCTTCACGGTCTTTCCCTTCACCACGGCGGTTGCGGGGGAAAACTGGCCGTCGCTGCCCGCCAGCTCGAACCCGCGCACGGGTTTGCCGTCCGCCGCGTGCAGGCCCTCGGCATGGGAGAAGGTGACGTAGACGTCCTCCTCGTCCACGCGTGCCTTGAGGAATTGCGGGCCGTGCGAGGGCACGGGCTTGCGGTAGACGGTAGCGAGTGCGCGTGCGGCGAGGCGTTCCGCCACCTTGTCCTTGTTGGGCGGGTGGACGTTGGCATTGGCGGTGCCGAGGTCGATGGTGCAGACGCACTCCACATTGGGCAAGGCGCGCGCCACCTTGGCCTGAAGCTCGCGGAACTCCGGCCAGAAGGCGCGGAGCTTGGATGAATCCTTGATGCGCGGGAGCTGCACCATGATGAACGGCAGGTCCTCGCGCGGCGCGGCGGAGGCATCCCGCCAGCCCTGGATCAAATCGGTGAGCAGCTTCTCCGACTGCGCGGCGTCGGGGATTTCGGCGTCCGCCTCACCCTGGTACCATATCACGCCGGCGATGTTCATCTTAAGCCAAGGGGCCACGCCGGTGCGGAAGAGGTATCCGGGCTGGAAGGGATGGGCGTTGGAGAGGTGGTTCTCCCCCAGGTTGCCCACCACGCACTCCTGGTGCCACGGGGTGATGAACGGGCTCTCCCGCCAGGTGGCGTCCAGCACCTGGGCGTATTCCTGGCGCAGCTTGCGCTCCGGCACCCAGCAAATCATCTCGGAGCCGCCCAGCGCGGCATCGATGATGCCCACGGGCACGCCGAGCGCCTTCTGCAGGCGGCTGGCGAAAAGGTATCCCACGGCGGAGGCGCGCTTGATGGTCCCGGGGCTGCTCACCGCCCACTGCCCCTCGAACATGCGGCCCTCCTCCAGCAGCTTCAGCTCGCTTTCCGGGAAGGGCTTCTTGCCCAGGTAGGGGCGCGGCTCGCTGTGGCGCACGCGCAGCAGCGGGTTGCCCGCCGCGGTCAGGATGTCCTTGGCGTTGTCGGCCTCGTCCACGCGGAAAAGCATATTGGACTGGCCGGAAGCCAGCCAGACCTCACCCACCAGCACATCCGTGATTTTCACGCGGTCGGCCCCCTGCTCCACCGTGAGGTCGCGCGGGCGGGAGGAGGCCTGCATGGGCGGGAGCTCTGCGAGCCAGCGGTCCTTGTGGATGATGGCCTTGGCGCGCTTGCCGTTGAAGATGACGGTGATGTCGCGGTCCACGCGGGTGGTGGTGCCGGCGATGAGCACGGGCTTGCCCTGCTGCAACACCATGTGGTCCGCGTAGATGGGGTCCAGCGCCACCTCCGCGTGCAGCGCCGCGCACGCGCACATGAGCAGCGGGATCAGGGTTTGTGCCGCGCGCGTCACGATTCCACGGGTGAGACGTAGAAGAGCTGGTTGTCCAGCCGCACCTCATACTTGCCGCCGGGCACAATGGAGATGTTGAGCGTGCGGTTGGTGTAGTCCACGGGTGTGTTTACGCGGTAGCGGCGGATTTCCGGCGCGCCGGGCTGGTCGGGGTCGCGCACCACCACCACGATGGGCCACTTGATGGGGTCCGCCTTGGTGAACGGCGTGTTCCAGGTCTTGTTGGGCGTCATGGGTCCGCAGGGGTAGATGGTGCCGGCGGAGTCCTGGGCCTCGATGAAGAGCTGGCCCGCGGTCTTGTTGGTGATGGAGACGGTGTAGTCGATCTGCCCGGTGGGGTTGGCGGGCGGCAGGCTCACGGTGGGCTGCGAGGGAGCGGGCGGGGGAAGCTGCGCGGGCTGTGCGGGGGCGGGCTGCGGCGGGGTCACGTAGGCGGGCTCCGGGGCCTTGGGTTCCGGGGCGGGCGGCTGCGCGGCGGGTTCCGGTATGTTCACCAGGGCGCGCTGCTCCCGGGTGTTGGCGCCGGGGGTGGGATCGATGCTCGGCGGCTGGAACCCGGCATCCCCTCCGGGCGCGGGGGCCTGGCGGTTGCGCGCGTACTCCGCGGCCTGGCGCTCGAAGGCGGCGTCGGGATCCGTCTCTGAGGCGGCCACGGCGGCCTGCCCAGGCAGGGCCAGGTAGCGGCCGTACTTGTGCGTCTCCTTCAGGCGCGCGCGGGCTTCCGCCTGCGGGTCGAAGGGGGCCACGGTCTGCTGGCAGGCGGTGAGTGCCGCCAGGGCCAGGATGCCAAGGAGCGGTGCTTTCGTCATAACGCTGTCCATTTTATGATAAAGCGCGCGTGAAGGCAAGTTTTTGCTGCAAGATGCGGCGCGGGGTGGTAGAATGGGCGGCGGACCATGCCGGCGGAGACACAGAGCAACATCCTGGAGGTGCAGGACCTCTGCATGCACTTTCCCGTGCGGGGGAGCGGCATCCTCTCCCGCGCACGCGGCGTGCTGAAGGCCGTGGACGGCGTGTCGCTCACCATTGCGCCCGGGGAGACGCTGGGGCTGGTGGGCGAGAGCGGCTGCGGCAAGAGCACGCTGGGCCGCTGCATCGTGCGCCTGCACGAGCCTACCGCCGGAAGCATCCGCCTGCTGGGGATGGATATCACGCACCGCTCCGCGTGGAGCCTGCGCAAGCTGCGCCGCCAGGTGCAGATGGTGTTCCAGGACCCCGCGGACTCCCTGAACCCGCGCATGGACGTGCGGCGGCTGGTGGAGGAACCGCTGGTGGTGGCGGGCGTGCGCTCCCGGCAGGAGCGTGAGGCCCGCGTGATGCAGCTGCTGGACCTGGTGGGGCTGCCGGCCGCGGCGGCGGACAAGTACCCGCACGAGTTCTCCGGCGGGCAGCGGCAGCGCATCGGCATTGCGCGCGCGCTGGTGCTGGACCCGCGTCTGCTGGTGCTGGACGAGCCGGTGAGCGCGCTGGACGTCTCCGTGCAGTCGCAGGTGCTCAACCTGCTGCTGGACGTGCAGCGGGAGCTGAAGCTCTCCTACCTTTTCATCTCGCACGACCTCTCGGTGGTACGGCACGTGTCCGACCGCGTGGCGGTGATGTACCTGGGCAAGATAGTGGAAAGCGCGGATGCGGACGAGCTGTACCGCGAGCCGCGGCACGCCTACACGCGCGCGCTGGTCTCCGCCATACCGTCCACGGACCCCGCGCGGCGCGGCCAACACGCCGCGCCCCTGCCGGGAGAGGTGCCCTCCCCCATCGACCCGCCGCCCGGCAGCGCCTTCGGCCGCCGCGTGAACCACCCGCGGTACGCGGAAACCATCGGCATGGACCTCTCGCCGCGCGAAATCGCCCCCGGCCACCTGGTGGCGCCGGATCCCTGCGCGCTGGAGCCCGCTGACCTCGCCAAACTCGGCATACCCCTCGCCTGACCATGTTCTTTCTGCGCCAGCTCATGAAACTGCGCCCCACCCCGCCCGCCGGGGCGGAAATGAGCCTGCTGGACCACCTGGAGGAGTTCCGGCGCACGCTGATAGCCATGCTGCTGGCGCTGCTGGCGGGCATGGCGCTGTGCTTCTGCTTCACGGACGAGGTGATGGCGGTGCTCACGCGCCCCGTGACGCAGCTCACCGAACGGTACGAGGCCACCACCCTGCCCGATGGCGTGGACGCGGCGGACTGGCGCACCGCGCGCCGCGCCGCGGCGGTGATGCCCATGCTGGCGGAGCCGGAGCGCGCCGCCTTTGCCGCGCGGCTCACCCCGCGCCAGCGGGAGCTTGCCGAGGCCGTGCCCGCGCTCATGGCCGCGCGCGCCCTACCGCCGCAGGAGGCGCAATCCATGCTCTCCACCCCGCTGCAGCGCAGCCTGCACGCCTGCGGCGCGGAACTGCGCCCGGTGGAGGAGGCGCACCGCGACAGCCGCCTGATGGGCGCCTTCCAGCCGGGGGAGGCGTTCATGCTCTCGCTGAGCCTGGCGTTCTTCTGCGGGCTGATCGTGTCGTTCCCGGTGATGATGTACTTCCTGCTGCGGTTCGTGGTGCCGGGGCTGCTGGAGCATGAGAGGCGGCTGGTGTACAAGTGCCTGTTCTGGGGGTTCCTGCTCTTCCTGGGGGGCTGCGCGTTCTCGTACTTCCTGGTGCTGCCGCGCGTGCTCTCGTTCTTCTTCAACTACTCGCAGGATATGGGCATCGCCAACGATTGGCGCATCGGCTACTACCTGACCTTCGCCGCCAAGCTCATCCTGGTGTTCGGGGTGGTCTTCGAGCTGCCGGTCATCGTGGTGCCGCTCATCAGGCTGGGCGTGCTGCGGTACGAGACGATGAAGCGCACGCGGGCCTACGCGCTGGTGGCCTGCCTCTCACTCGCGCTCATCCTCGCCCCCGCGCCGGATCCCGGCACCATGCTCATCATGGCACTCCCCATGTACCTGCTCTACGAGCTCTGCATCCTCTTCGCACGCCGCCAGGGCGCATGACTTGACACTTTTTGTACAATAGGGACATGAAGAAGATACCAGCCCTGCTGCTGCTCCTGCTGGCGTGCGCGCTTTGCGCGCAGGCTCAGGTGAAGGTGGCGAGCCTGCACCCGCTGCTCTCGGAGATGGCGCGCGTCGTGGGCGGCGAGAGCGTGGAAGTGGTGGACCTGTTCCCGGAGAACGTGGAGCTGCACGAGTTTTCCCCGCAGCCGGCGGCTGTGGCCGCGGCTTCCGGCGCGAGCTTCGTGATGGCCTGCGGCAAGGGCGTGGAGCCCTATCTGGACGGCCTGCGCGCAACCTGCCGCGTGGTGGAGCTGGGCGCGGACGTGCCGGATGTGCAGCTGCCCGACGGCATGGGGTGCGACCCCCACTGGTGGAACTCCCCCGCCAACATGCAGCGCGCCGCGGCCACCCTGATGCTTGAGTTGCAGAAGGTGGACCCCGCGCACGCCGCCGCCTACCGCGGGCGCTACCGCATCTATGCGGCAACGATGGACAAGCTGGACCGCGAGGCGCGCCTGGCGTTCAGCCGCATCCCCGCGGAATCCCGTGTATTGGTGACGGAGCACGCCGCCATGTGCCACTTCTGCGCGCAGTACGGCTTCAAGGCCATCCCGGTGTACGGCATCGCCAAGGAGGCGCAGGGCGACCCCGCCAGCATGGCGGGCATGCTCGCGCAGCTGCGCGGGAGCAAGGTGCGCTGCATATTCCGCGAGTGGACGGAGAGCCCGCGCCCGCTGGAGGGGCTGGCCGCGCAAATCGGCGCGGAGATACGCCCGCTGGTGCTGGACGGCATCTGCCCGGACCTGAAAGGCTACGCCGCCATCTTCCGCGCCAACTTGCAGAACATCACGGAGGGCCTGGCCCCCCAAGTAAAGCAGTAACCGCATGTCGCCCCGCCTCACATTCACGCTGACCCTGCTGGGAGTCCTGCTTGCCGGGGTGCCTCTGGTGGCGCTCACGGGCAGGCGCGCCGCCGCGCCGCAAGAGACGGCCAGCGCCGTGGTTCCGCAGGAGACGTGCTGCATGCTGGCGGAGGTGCGGTTCGACGGCGCGCCCGCGTCGCTGCGCCTGATGCACCTGGGGCATGAGCTGGCCTCCCTGCCCGCGGGGACGGAATCGCCGTGGGTCACGGAAATCGCCCTGCCGCCGCACACCGCAGAGCTGGAGCTGCAGGCCAAATGGCCCGACGCCGCCCAGCACGCCGTCAACATCACCCTCACCCACGGCGGGGAATCCGCCACCGACACGCAGTGGAGCGACCCCGCCGCCACCTCGCTGCACACCCTTTTCACCCTGCCATGGTAGACGCGCACGAGCACTGCGGCCACGACCACATCTGCTGGGGCGGCGGCCACCACCACGAGGGCGGGCACGAGCTGCGCCTGGAGGACGTGTCGGCCGGATACGGCGGGCAGCGGGCCATCGAGGGCATTTCCCTCTCCATCACCTGCGGGCACGCGCTCGCGCTCATCGGCCCCAACGGCGCAGGCAAGTCCACCCTGCTGCACGCGCTGGCAGGCCTGCGCCCCATCCTGAGCGGGCGCATCCTGTGGAACGGCGCTCCGCTGCACGATGTGCGGCGGGAAATCGCGTTCCTGCCGCAGCGGTCGGAGGTGGACTGGAACTTCCCCATCACGGTGCGCCGCCTGGTGGAAATGGGCCGCTACCCCGCGCTCGGTCCGTGGAGGCCCATGGGCGCGCACGACCGCGATATCGTGGACAAGGCGCTCGATGCCCTAGAGATGACCGACCTGCAGCACCGCCAGATCGGCGAGCTCTCCGGCGGCCAGCAGCAGCGCGCCTTCCTGGCGCGCGCCTTGGCGCAGGAGGCCCACATCCTGCTGCTGGACGAGCCGTTCGGCGGGCTGGACGTGCCGGGCGCGGAGTCGCTGGGTGCGCTGCTGCGCTCGCTGGCGCGGGAGGGGCGGCTGGTGGTGGCATCCCACCATGATTTGGCGACGGCGGCGCAGGTGTTCGACCGCGCGCTGCTACTGCGGAAGCGTGCGCTGGCGTACGGTGCCACCGCGGAGGTGCTCACCCCGCAGAACCTGCAACAAGTATTCCCCGCATCCGAACGCGCATGAACGACTTTATCCAATTCCTGGGCGAACCGCTGGCGCAACGCAGCCTGTGGGCCTGCGCGTTCATCGGCTTCACCAACGGGTTTGTGAGCGCGCTGGTGGTGCTGCGGCGCTCCGCGCTGCAAATCGGCACGCTCTCCTGCGCGCTGCTGCCGGGGATTGCGCTGGCCATCCTGCTGTTCGGGCTGCTGCAGGTGAGCATCCTGCTGGGCGCGGTGCTGGCGGCCCTGCTGGTGGGGCTGGGCTCCCTCTTCGTCTCCCGCACCGCGCGCGTGGAGCACGACACCGCCCTCTCCGTCCTCCACACCGCCGCCTTCGCCGCAGGATACGTCATCCTCATCCAATTGGGGCTTCAGCAGAAGGTCGACGACTGGCTTTTCGGCAACATCATGAGCATGACCGACACCGACCTGTGGGTGGCCTACGCCACGGGAGCGGTGGCCATGCTGGGCATCACGGCGCTTTTCCGCCCGCTGGTGATATTCTTGTTCGACCCGCGCGCGGCGGCCACCATGGGGCTTCCCGCGCGAGCCTACAACTACGGCATCTTCGCGCTCATCATCCTGGTGCTGGTGTCGTCGCTGCAGGCGGTGGGAGCGTTCCTGACGCTTGGCCTGCTGGTGGCACCCGCAGCCACGATGAAGCTGCTGACCGACCGCACAGAGCTGATGTTCTGGGGCGGCGGGCTTATCGGCGGGCTGGGGTCTGTGCTGGCGTTCTTCCTGTCCTACCCGCTGGGCTGGCACCTGGGCGCCACCATCATCATGGTGCTGGGCTGCATCTTCCTCATTGCCTACGCCGCCACCACCCTGCGCCGCAAATAGGGAAACGCATGCGTGATAATTGCTTGAAATGCCCTGCCGCTTGGGGTAGAATTCGCGCGTATGAAGAGGACACTCCGTAAATGGCTTGTGGCGGCGGCCTGCGTGCTGTCGGCGGTGCCGGCGGCACAGGCGCAGAGCGCAGACATGATGCGCGACCGCGGGGACGTGGTGCGCGTAACGCGGCAGCCGGACGGCACGCGCTCGGTGTACCAGCGGCAGGTGGGGTGGCACGGCATGCGCTGCTCCACGTACTCGCCCAGCGGCAAGCTGGTGGCGGTGAACGTGTACACGGAGGGCAAGTTCGGGCACCTGGTGTCCTGCATCATCTACGACCACACCAAGAAGAACATCCTGTACAAGGTGCAGTACGGCTACGATTCGCGCGCGCGCCTGGTGGAGGAACGCATGTTCGCGGAGCCCAGCAAGAAGCTGGTGCAGCGCGTCATCTACCGCTACGATTCCAACGGCAACCGCTCCAAGCCGCTCATCATCTCCCTGAACACCGGCGGCACCGGACCGGTGCATGAAATCACCCCCACCATGCGGGATGACGTCAACAAGATCAACCGCGAGGCCCGAGGCCAGGCCGCTCCCGCCCAGCAGCAACCAACCAGATAACCACCCTATGGAATCATACTCCTGGCAGGACCGCGACGAGGCGGGCAACAAGGTCATATACGAGGCCCGCTACTTCGGCGGCTGGTGGCAGCTTGTCTGCGCGCCCAAGGTGGGCCGCTCCCAGCGCGACGAGGTGGAATTCACCCCCGCCGAATTCACGGAAGACATCTGGCGCGCCCTCCGCGCACACCTCTGGGCCAAGTACCAGAGACGCCGCGTCTCCTGGGACCTGGTCAGCCACATCGACGACATCCTGGCCGGCAAGGCCACCAACGAGCGCCGCGACCAGCGCGGCGGCAAGAAATGACCGACGGGGAAATCATCAACTGCCGCGAGCCGGAGCGCCAGCTGGAGCGCGCCGTGGCCATCATGCGCCGCCTGCGCATGCCCGGCGGCTGCCCGTGGGACGCCGCGCAGACCCACGATTCCATCATCAGCAACATGCTGGAGGAATGCTACGAGTGCATCGACGCCATCCGCGCCAAGGACTGGCCGCACATGCGCGAGGAGCTGGGCGACGTGCTGCTGCAGGTCATCTTCCACGCGCAGATGGCGCAGGAGAACCCGCAGGAGGGATTCGGCATCAACGAGGTGGCGCGCGAGCTGGCGGACAAGCTGGTGCGCCGCCACCCGCACGTGTTCGGCGACGCCACAGCCGCTGACGCGGATGCCGTGCTGGGCGTGTGGGACGCCGTGAAGCGCCGCGAGCACGATATCGAGGACAAGCCCTACCTGCACGATTGCGGCAAGGGGCTGCCCTCCATGCTCCGCGCCTACAAGCTCACCAAGAAGGTGGCCAAGGTGGGGTTCGACTGGCCGGACCACGCCGGCGTGGTGGACAAGATACGCGAGGAGACGGACGAGGTGGCGGAGACCCTGCCGCTGGCGAACGACGACCCGCACGTGCAGGAGGAGCTGGGCGATCTGCTCTTCACCATCGTGAACCTCTGCCGCCGCCGCAAGGTGGACCCGGAGCTGGCGCTGGACGCCGCCAACCGCAAGTTCGAGCGCCGCTTCAACGCCCTGGAGAAAAACCTCCGCGAGCAGGGAATCTCCCTGGCGGACGCCACCGCCGAGCAGATGGAAGCAGCCTGGCAACAGGTCAAACGCCAAGAGAAGCCATGAACGCCCGCTACACGCTCCTGCTGCCCTGCTCCCTCCTGCTGCTGGCGTCCTGCTCCTCCACCAAGAAGGAGCAGCAGGACGACGCCAAGACCCGCATGGCCATGATGGAGCGCGCCAAGGCCGCGCAGCAGCTCGGCAATCCCCTCCTTCCCAACGGCGGCGACCCCAACGCCGTCAACTACAACGTCTCCACCTCGGAGGAGCTGGAGAAAATCGACAACGGCGCGGAGGGCGAGGTGTACTTCACCGATCCAGACAACCCTGACGCGGACATCGAGGGCATCACGGAGGCGTTCGAGAGCAAGCGGCACGGCAACGGCTGGATGGGCGACTACATGGCCGCGCGCCGCTTCGCGCGCCAGGAGAACCGCCCCCTGCTCATCTGGTTCCACGATTCCGTGCTCAGCCCGCGCAGCGGCGAGCTGGGCGAGCACCTGCTGGACTCCCCGGACTTCAACGCCTGGTGCAAGGACCGCGTGGTGCGCATCAAGTTCGATTCCGGCGTGGCTATCGACGACAAGACGCGCGACGGCGCCAAGTACGGCATCGACACCATCCGGCGCTATGCCAAGCAGTACGGGCTCACCAAGCGCCCGGCGCTGGCCATCGTCTCGCCCCGCGGCGAGCTCATTATGGGCATCGACGGCTACACCGGGTTCCTGCAGGAAACGGAGAGCCAGATCAAGGAGGGTATCCAGCGCTGCGAGCAGGAAATCCTGGAGCAGCGCGCCAAGCTGGCCGCCAAGGGCTACCGGGAGTGGCACGCCGCCAAGAACGATGCCAAGGTATTCGCCAAGATTCAGCGCATAGACGACGAGCACGGGCGCGTGTACCTCAAGAAGGAGGGCGGCCGCATCTCGCGCACCAAGATAGCCAACCTCGCACAGGAGGACCGCGACTTCATCGAGCAGTACCGCAAGGACCACCCCAAAAAGAAGAAGCCCGCGCAGCAGCCATGAACAAATCGGATGCCACCAAGGCGCAGATGATGCGCGCGGCCGTGCAGCTGTTCACGCTGCGCGGGTACGAGGGCACCGCCGTGCGCGACATCGCGAACGCGGCGGGGGTGAACATCGGGCTGGTGCGCTACCATTTCGGCCACAAGGCGGATTTGTACCGCGACACGCTGGCGTATGTCTCCACCCAGTACAACGAGGTGTGCCTGGACGCCCTGCACCGCGCACGCGAAAACGGCGGCGCGGAGGAGGTCATCTGCTCCTGGCTGCTGGCCCCCATCACCGATTGGCGGGATTCCACCGTGGCCAGCGGCGAGGAGGTGCTGCGATTCCTCAACAAGATGGGGTACGAGGACCCCGAGCTCACCCGCGAGGTCTACGAATCACACTACGCCTACGCGCTCGGGGAATGGCAGGACGCCGTGCGCGCCTTCTTCCCAGAGATTTCCCGCGGGGACTGGCTGTGGTGCCTCACCTGCCTGCGCGGCATGTATTTCAACATTGTGGCGCACAATGATTTCACCCTCTGGGCCCTGCCCCGCATCCAGGACCGGGAGGCAGCCATCCGCCGCCTGGCGGCGGACACGGTGCACCTGCTGCACGCTTACGCGCGGTAGTTACCCCCCCAGGCTCTACGCCTGAAGCTGGAAAAAGTGAACGCCACCAAGGTGGCTCAAAGCAAGCGCGCCCTTTGGCGCGGTGTATATGTCCTCGCGTGCGAAGCGTGCCAAATTTGAGCCGCCCTGCGGCGACAACATTTTCCAGCCCCGGGCGTAAGCCCGGGGGGTGTCTCCCTTCGCACTTACAACTAACGCAACCCCGCCTTGCGCGGGGTGGATTCGGGGTCAGTTTGCATACCAACCACGCCCGTTTACGCTAAGGGTTGCACCTCTCCGAGCGTGTTTTCGGGCCGTGATTTAGGATTTAGGATTTAGGATTTTTGGAGCGCTTCGCGCTCCAAGAGGAAGAGGTACTCCTTCACTCGGAGGTTTCGGGAGGCCAGGTTTCGGCTGCCTCGGAAGGCGGCGTAGTCCGTCTCCAGCACATCCACCCTGCCGAAACGCTCCAGCATGGCTGCCATCTCCGCGCGGGTGAGAAAGCCCTCCGAGTTGTACGACACCAGCACGAAACGCGCGGGAAGGCAATCAAGCAGGGCGGTGAAGGCCTGCTGCACCTTGCGGCGGCTGTTGAAATCCGACCTGTTCCAATCTTGCGGGATGCCGGAGACCTGGGAGAACTCTCGCCCGGTGTGCGGGTTCAGGATGAAATTCAGCATGAAGTAGTTGGAGCCGTAGGGATGCTGGTTGTAGGGCGGGTCGATGTACGCGAGGTCGAGCTGCGGGAGGGATGCGGCCACATGGGCGGCATCCCCGCGCAGGATGTGGCAGGGACACTCGAAGCGCGAGAATACGGGGAGCGGCAGGCGGATGGGCGCCAGGATGCGCTGCAGGGCGTTGCGCCCGGTGCCGCCGAACTGCCCCACGCCCTCCGCGTTCTTGTAAAAGCCCTTGAACACGCCGGAGGTGTTGGTGTGCACGGAAGCCTCGTACAGCAGCGGGGCCAGGAAGAAGGGCTGCATCTCCGGCGGCAGGGTGTCCGCCAGCCGCCGCGCGGTGTCGATGTACTCCGCATTGCGGCGGGTGTAGAACGCGCGCTCGCCGCGGGCGATGTGCGCATCGTCACGCGGGGCGTAGAGCTCCGCCACGGGGCCGGGGGCCAGCGTGGACTCCACGCGGCGGCAGAACTCCGCATGCAGCGCCGCCAGCCCCGCCGCATCCACCGCGCCGCGGTTGGCCAGGTAGCAGCGGTTGATGACCTCCGCGTACGGCTCCAGGTCGTTCACGTACAGCTCCGCGGCCACGGATTTGAGGAAGCGCGCCACCACGCCGCTGCCGCTGAAGGCATCCAGGCAGGAGAGGCCGCCGCGGCCCAGGCGGCGCTGCACCTCCTGCACGCCGCTGCCGATGAAGCCCAGCAGGTGGCGCTTGTTGCCCAGGTAGGTGACAATCTGCTCCTGCAGGAACGCGGGGTCCTCCTGTGGCGGTGCGGCGTGCATGGGTACAATACGGGCGCATGGCCGGAACCATGCGCCCGTGGGAATCTGCTTAGAAGTTGAAGCGGTAGCCGACCGTGCCGTTGATTTCCGTGTACTTGTTGCGGAAATCGCCGGTGAAGTCCAGGAACAGGGCCCCGGCGTTCTCGCTGATCGGGATGGTGATGCCCGCGCCCACTTCCACGCCGAAGGCGCCCATCTTGGCGCTCTTGGTGGTGCGGCGGGCGGGCACGCCCACGAAGCCGTTGGAAGCCTCCGCATCGCGGTCGCCGGCATCAGCCTTGAGCAGCACGCGGCCCTCGAAGAGGGTGGCGCGGTTGTACACACTGGTGCCGATGGTGCTCTGCAGGCGGGCGCCCGCGGCCACCGTGAACACGCTGGCCTTGGCATCGCCCAGCCTCAGCGCGGCATCGCTCTTGGAGCGCTCCGTGCCGCCGTCCAGCGAGCTGGTGCGGTAGCTGATGTTGACGAGGGGCTGGATGCAGGTGCTGGCGTCATCGTTCAGCGCGGCCACGTAGCCCAGCTCGTACATGATCCCGAAGGCCTTGCCGTCGGAATCAATGCTGGTGTCGTAGTTGCCGTAGCCGTAGTCCACCGTGCGGTTCAGCTTGGTGTCCGCCAGGCCCAGGGTGGCCAGGAAGGTGTGGGTCCAGGCGCGGTGCGTGTAGCGGCCGAAGACGGTCACGTACATGCGGTCCAGGTCGCCCTTCGCCTGGTCGGCGGATTCTGCGGTGAAGTCGCCGCTCATGGCGGTGAGAGCCAGGCCCAGTGTCAGGCGGTTGGTGCAATCCACATCCACGCCCACGGTGCCGCCCCAGCTGGTGAGCTTGTAGCCGGCCAGCGTGCCGTCTGCGCTGAGCTTGCTGTAGTCGCCCTCAGCGTTGATCCAGGCATTGAAGTAGGGCAGGCCCTCATGCTTGGTGCATTCGGCGAGTCCCATCTGCGTGGTGCGGTTGCGGATGGCGCGCAGCTGGCGTTCCACATCGTGGTTCCAGGCGGCGCCCAGGGCGGCCTGGGAGGCCCCGCTCATGGCGGCCATCACCCTGTCTGCATTGCCGCGGGTGTAGCCGCCCTGCTCCAGCTCGGTCATCACGACGGCGAGGTCGCCGCCCTGCTGGGTTGCCTGCGGGTTGTTGTGCAGCAGGGCGTCATCCAGCATGCCGGCTCCCGCGCGCCCGTTCACGGACGTGGGAGAGGTGACGAGGGTGTAGTAGTTCGTGCGGCGGTCCACCAGCACCCTGCCGTTCTCCAGGCGGGGGTTCTGGTAGTACTTGGAGAACAGGTCGCCCTGCAGCCGCACGGCATCCGCGGTGGTGTCGTCCCCACCCAGCATGGCGAGCAGCAGGTTGCGCTTGTAGCCGTGGTCGTTCACGTCCATCACCAGCGTGGCGCCATCGGAGAGGGCCTGGTAGATGTAGAGCGTGGAACCGCTCATTTCCAGGTGCTCGGCACGCAGGAGGTCCGGCGCGGCCTCGGTGTCCAGCGTGAGCCCGGTCTCGATGGCGGACAGACCCACACCCAGGGCGCCGCCCTTGATGTAGGAGTACTCGTTGTCGAGCGTGAGCGTCCTGTGCGAGTTGTCGGTCTCCACGTCATTGAGCATGACGCGCAGGCCGATGCCCTCGATGCCGCCCATGTGGGCCTGGGTGCCGATGTAGGTGAGGCGTGCCAGGCCGAGGCCCATCACGGTGAGCCCCTCGTCGGCGGCCAGCGTCTGGTCGGCGTTCTCATGCAGGATGACCGTGGCATCCTCGTATCCGCCGTTGTAGACGCCGCCCTTGGCCTCCACAATCACCACGCCCTCCAGGCCGGAGTTGACGTCGCCGTTGAGGGTGTCCACGGAGAGGGTGGCCGCCGGGTTCACCGCCAGGTCGGCGTTCGTGAGGCTCACGCCGCCCACGTGCAGGTACTCGTAGTCGGTCGGGTCGATGTCATCCAGCTGGTTGAGTCCCACCTGGAGCTTGATGTTCTCCGCGGCGATGTTGACGTTGCTGGCGGTCTCCTCATTGGTGATGAGGTTGACGGTGTCGTCCTCGGTACCGGTGAAGGTGATGGTGCGGCCGTCCAGACCGGAGATATTGCGCACGCGCAGACCGGGTTCGGAACCCGCGCCTGTCACATCAATCCTGCGGGAGGCGTCCACCACCATGTGCTCCACGCCGTTGAACGTGTCGCCGCCGGCGGTGATGTGGTCGCCGCTCAGCACGGTGTAGCCCCATTCAGTCACGTCCTTGTCGGTGTACCAGGTGACATCCTGTCCGCCGACGGTGAGCGTGATGTTGCTGCCGTCCGTCTCCAGGCCCGCGCCCTCGTGGACGAGGCCGTTCTGTACCAGCAGGGCCAGCGTGTTGCCGCCCAGCATGAAGTTGGAGGTGCTCAGCGTCTGGCCGTCCGCATGGACGAGCGTGTAGGTTGTGGCCTCGCTCGTGCGGTTGGCGGGCGCTAGCGTGCCGCCGTTGCCCATGGTGTCCGTCAGGTCGAGCGTGATCACCGGGAATGCGCCGTTGGCGGCGATGGTGTCCACGTTCACGGCACCCAGCTCACCCGCACCCTCCGCGCCGTATGCGTAGTGGATGGTGTTGACCTTGAGGTTGCCGAAGGCGTTGCCGTTCTCCGCGAGGTTGAGGGTACCCGCGGTCACGTTGCCGCCCTGTGCGGCGGTCTCCGCGAGCGTGAGGGCGTGCATGCCGACGTCCAGCGTGCCGTGGTTCTCCAGGCCGTGGAGTGTGGTGTCGGAGTCGATGGAGAGCGTGCCGGCAGCAACGCCGTTCACGTTGGAAATCACCAGCGTGCTGCGTTCAAGCGCGTGGATGGCGTGGAGGCTGCCGGAAGCCACGTTGAGCGTGCCGCACACCGCAATGAGGGAGCCTTCGCTGTCCTGAATCTTGGCCACACGCAGCGTGGCGTCCTCCGCCACCTCCATGACGCCGTTGTCAAGCGCCAGGGTGCCGGGCATTTCCGCCGTGCCGATGACGAGTTCGCCCTCGTCCACGAAAAAGCCCGCGGCGTCCACGGTGACATTCTCGCCGACCTCCAGGATGAGCGTGCCGGCGCCGGACTTGTTCAGCGTGGCGCCCTCCTTCACCTCGAAGCGGGTGGCGCTCAGCTTGCTGCCCGCCGCGTCGGCCACGAACTCGTAGTCCGCGGATTCCTTGAGCGTCACCATCTTGGCAACGGTTTCCCCGGCGGAGAGGTTCACCACCTTGGTTTCCGCAGCGGCGCCGAAGGTGGCGGTGTCGCCCTGCGCGAAGTGGGTTTTCTCGGACGTGCTCGGCTGGTACCAGTCCTTCACCTCCGGGTCGATGGCCTCAGGCTCGTACGCCACCCAGCGGTGCTCGGTTTCCGTGCCGTCCCACACCAGCTGGCGGGACGAGGATTCGGAGTACACGATGGACAGCAAGCCGTCACCGTAGTTGAACGTGTAGTCGCCCTCCAGGTCCAGCAGGTTGGTGAAGTAGGTGCTGGCATCCACGGTGGCGGTTGTGGCACCGTCGAACACAATCGTGTCCACGTTGCTGAACAGCGTCACGGATTCGCCCTCCGTGGAGAGGCCCTTCAGCGTCTCGTACAGGTCGCCAGAAAGCGTCAGCCCCTTGTAGAGCGTCAGGCCGCCGCCGTTGAGCGTCGTTGCCACAGGCGTGCCCATGTTGTAGTCCAGCTTCAGGGTCGCGCCGCGGTTGAGCGTCAGGTCGGCGTCAAGCGTGGTGCTGTCGGCCAGCGTCAGCGTGGTGCCGTCGCTGATGTTCAGCGTCTGCTTGGCGGTGCCGTTGTTCTGGGCCACCTTGAGCAAGCCGCCGGGGCCGATTTCCAGGTTGCCCGCAACCTCCAGGGAGTCCTGCACGTTGTTCAGGGTCACGGTGGACGGCAGGCCGTTCTCTACGGCGAGCGTGGCGTTCACCAGCTTGTTGTCCACGGTGAAGCCCGGGCCGCCGTTCACGCGCAGCGTGGCGCCCGTCACGGTGATGTTGGCGTTGTCATTCTTCACGTCCTGGTCGTCTGTGGTTCCGTTCGCAACGGTGCCGCCCACGTAGCCGTAATCCTCACCACCCATGTAGGCGGTGCCCTGCAGCACGATGGAAGCTCCCGCACCCAGCTTGAGGCCCTCGGGTCCCGTGAAGCCGGTCACGGTCAGCGTCTTGCCGTTGTCCACCTTCAGGAAGCCGCTATAGGCATTCACGCGGTCTGCGGTGCTGTCGGCCTTCAGGGTGGCCGTCTTGGAGTCGTTCACGTTGATTTCGGCAACGCTCAGCGCGCCCTCGAAGGTGGTGTCGGCGTTCACGTTCACCACCAGGTTGGAGCCGCCCACGGTGCCATGCACGGTCTTGGGGCCGCTGCCGCCGAGGTTCAAATCGGTGTCGGCATCGGTGGCCACGATGAAGTTGCCGGTCCAGCCGTCGATGTTGCCGTTCAGGTTGAAGGTGCTGTCCACGCTGCCGCTCTTCACGCCCAGGTTGCCGTCACCGGTGAGGGTGTTTTCCAGGTTCGTGTACTGGGTGCCGGAGGTTTCGGTCTGGCCGAATCCCCAGTCGCCCGTGCCCTTCTTCAGAACCACCTTGCCTTCAATGAGGTCGCTGCCCAGGCTGCCCGTGATTCCGGTGAGGCTCACGGTGGAGCCGGACTTCCAGGAGCCGCCAAGCGTGGTGAGCTGGGCCTCGGTGTAGGAGACCGTGCCGGCCCATGTGCCGCCCAGAGTCACGCCCGTGGAGGTCTTGCCTTCATCCACCGCCAGTGTGCCGCCGCCTGTGAGCGTCAGGTTCTTGGCGGTGCCGTCCGTGGTCACGGTGTAGCCGCTCTCAATCTGCATGGTGGCTGCACCTGCGGCGTTCACCATACCCATGGAGATGCGTTCATGGTCAACCACCAGCGTGGTGCCCGCGGCCAACTCGAAGGTGCCGAGCTGCTGCTTCTCGTTGTCCAGCGCCTTGCTGGCCTTTTCGGAGCCGCTGTTCACGTAGAACTTGTCGTACTCCGTGTCACCCTGGAAGGTCACCTTGCCGTTGGTGCCCATCTTACCGATGGACGTGCCGTTGTAGGTGAGCGTGGCGTCCGTGCCGTCCGCCGTGCCCTCGTCGATGACGGAGACAATCTTCTGGGCCTGCTTGAAGCCGTTGGCGGTGCTGTCGCCTCCCACGTAAGTGGCGGTGCCGTCAACCGTGGTGCATTTGCCCACATCGAAGCTGCCCACGAAGGTCACCGTGCCGTCAGCGGTGTTGTCCACGGTGCCGTTCAAGACGAGCTTGAGGCCGGAGGAGGCGATGGTGGAGGTGCCGCTGGTGGCCAGGTTGACTTCGTTGCCCAGCAAGGAGGCCGTAAGCGTGCCGCCATTGATTTTCAGCGTGCTGTCCGAGCCGGCGAGCGTGCCGGTGGTCAGCTTGCCGCTCACGGTGGCATCGCCCTGCAGCGTCACGCCGGCGGTCTTCAGGGTGCCGGTTCCCGCCACGGTGGCATTATCGCCCAGGGTCAGGCCCGCCACGGTGGAGTTGTTGCTCACCGCCAGCGTGTTCGCCGAGCCTATCGTCAGGTTGGCTTCGGTGCCGCTGATGGTGCCGGCAGTCAGGTTGCCGAAGGTGTAGGACTTGTTGTCGGCCAGGTTCAGCGCGGCCACATCAACATTGCCGCCCTGCGCGGTGCCCTGGGACAGGGTGAGAGTGCCGGCGCTGAGCGAGCCGTTGTTCTTGAGGCTGCCCGCCACGGCGAGCGTGGCGGTTCCCGCCTTGATGGTGCTGCCGGAGCCGATTTCCACGTCCTTCACGCTGCCGCCTTGTTGCAGGATGATGGTGCCGCCGTTCTTGGCAATCAGCTTCAGGTTCTCACCGATCAGGTCCATGTTGAACGTGGCCTTGTGGCCGTCCGCCTCCACAAACTGGTTCACCGTGAGGGTGTGGCTGCCGGGCGCGAAGATGTAGTCCGCGCCGGAGACGGTGATGCTGTCGGCTGTGATGTCGGTGCCCAGGGTGACGGTGCCGCCGCTGGTGCTGGCGAAGTAGGCGTTGTAGCCGCTGGAGAACGTGGCGGGCTCGCCGTCGTCATTCGTCCACACGGTGGCGGTGTAGTCCCAGGAGTCGTCCCCGCCCTGCCAGTAGCGGTTGTTGTCCGCCAGCTTGGAGACGATGACGTTGCCGTCCTTGTAGCCGAGCTTGAACTTCCTGTCCTTCAGGCTGGCGTGGTCGAAGATGGAGTTCAGGTCCACTTCCTCTGTGAACTCCTCGCCCGCGAGCGTGAGCGCGCTCACGCCCGTGAACAGGTTCGTGCTCTCCAGGGACGGCAAGCCGCTCAGGGTGCTCCACAGGGTATCGCCAATGTTGATGCCGCCTTCCAGCGAGAGCGCGTGTTCGGTCATCGTATTGGGGTCGGCCATGGCAATGGGGCCGTCCGCATCCAGCGTGGAGCCTGCGGCCATGGTGAGCGCGCTGCACACCCTCGCGCCGCTGCCGAGGTCCGCCGTGCCGGTCACGGTGATGGTAACGGCCTTGCCCGTATCCTCGCCCACCGTGCGGCCATCGGCCAGCGTCAGGTTGCCCACGGTCAGCTCGCGCGTGTCCGTGCCGGAGTCCGCAGGCGTGGAGATGTAGATGTTGCCGCCCTGAGCGTTCAGCTCGGCGTACTCCGCATTGGCGGAGACATCGTTGAGCGAGCCGGTTCCGGCGTTCACAATCTGGCTGGTGGCATCAATCACGTGGCCCAGGTTGTATGCACGCGTGGTGTCGAAGGTGATGCGCATTCCGGTGACGCTGTACTCCGCGAACGCGGGGTCGTACATCGGCAGGTACTCGTCGGAGGTCACCACGATAGAGGCCTCCGTGCCGCCGTCCAGGGTGGCGAAGGTGACCTCGCCGAGCGCCAGGGAGGAGCCTTCCTTCAGCTCCATGGTGGCATTGCCGATAGTGGAGAAGGCTGCTTGCGGCGCCATCTCCACCTTCACGCCCTCGTCAATCGTGAGCGTGCCGTCGAATGCCACGCCCAGGCCGTCTATCTTCAGCGTGTGACCCTTGCCCTTGATGGTGAGCTGCACGGCCTCCATGTTATCCTGGTCCGCAGCTGCCACGTCTCCCACCGTGGCATCCTTCTCCAGAGTGAGCGTTGCGTTGGCTCCGGCGCTCGTGCCAATGTCGACTGCGCAGTCGCTGTCTATAGTCAGGTTGGAGGTGCCGCTCATGTACACAGAGAAGGTGGCCAGGTGCTCGCCGCCCAGCATGGAGGTCTTGAGCGTGGTGCTGTCGTTGGTCAGCTCGAGGTCGTCGGCGTTCACCATGATGTGCGCCAGCGTGCCGGAGTGCTCCGCGGCGAAGTCCATGATGGCCTGCACGGCGTACTGGGCCTCGCCGTTGAGCTGGTAGGTGCTCCAGTCCGCGCCGCTCATGCTGATGTCGCCGTCAGGGTTCACATCCGACAGCTCGTAGTGGGTGTCGCCGTGGACGATGTCGGTGATGTTGGCGAGGCTGGCGTGATCCGTGTCGTAGACGTGCATCACGCCGCCCTGGCTGAAGCCGTTGCCGGTGTCGCTGTCCTCCACGTCCACGAGGTCGCCCTCCACGGCGAAGTCGTCAGACAGCGTGAGCACACCGCCGTCAACGGTGCCGCTGGTGAGCGTGTCGTGAAGGATGACGTTGCCGCTGCTGGTGACGGTCTGCAGGGTGCCGAGGGCACCGCCGTTCACCAGGTCGAGCACGGCGCCGGGTGCCACGGTGATGGGGCCGCTGCCCAGCGCACCCGCGGCGGTGGCCTTGAGCGTGCCCTCGTTCACGGAGATGTCCAGCGCCGTGACAGCCGTGCCGGTGCCGGCGGCTGCGGTCACGGTCATGGTGGTGTCCGTTCCGGTCTTCACGATGGAGCCGGAACCCGCCAGCTGGCCCACGGTGGTGTTGGCCTGGAAGGTGGCGGACTGTCCTGCCTCAACGGAGAGCTTGGAGACGTTCACCGCCTTGGAGAAGGTGGCGGCATTGTTGACCACCAGCTCGAACGCGCCGGTGCCGTTGTTCACCAGGGAGACGTTCACTGCGGTGGCGTTCTCAGAGAAGGTGACCCTGCGCATGCCGGGTGCGTTCGCCTCGATAGACCCGGTCCACTTGCTGATGTCGCCCTTGTATTCCACGGCCTGGGACTGCCCGGCGCTGCCGCCGGACATCTGGAACGTGCCGTCGCCCTGCCAATCGCCCGTGAGCACCATGGTGTAGGTCTGCGAGGCAAATGCGGTCAGGTTCCAAGCGGCGTTGGCACCATCGCTCGTCAGCTTGATATCGGCGGCAATCTCCGGCACATAGGAGCTGGCCCACGCGCGGTCGTATCCCGTGAAGTTGATGAACTCCACCAGGGAGTTTCCGTTTGCGAGCGTGTCGATCCAGGCGCTGGCGCCGTCCCCCTTCGTGGTATTGGCCACGCGCACGGTGCCGGTCCAGGCCTCGGCCAGCTCAGCGGTCAGGGTGCCGTTGGTGACGGCGAGCGTGCCGCCTCCCGTGACAACCGGCTTGGCGGTGCCCACCGTGGCAGTGGTGACGGACAGCACCGCATCGTCGCCGATGGAGATGGTGCCGGGGCCGTTCAGCACTCCCGCGGACAGCGTGCCCGCCCCGGTGAGGGTCAGAACCTCGTCCTTGGTGGTGACGGTGAGGGTTTCAAACGACACATCCTTGGAAAGCTCCACATCCGCGGAGGCATCCGCGCGCACCACCAGGGCTCCCAGGTCTGCCGCCTGGTCTGCCGCCAGCTTGGTGTTGTCGGCCAGACTCACGGTGGTGAGCTCGCCGCCGCCCTTGGTCACGGCGTTGGCCAGGCTCTCCGTGGAGCCATCGACGTTCACGTAGAACGTGGTCAGGGACTTGGCATCCTCCAGCGTCACGTCACCGTTATCGTCCATGGTGACATCCGTTCCATTGAACGTCACCTGCACGCCCTCATGGGAGAGGGTGGTGCCGTCGCCCACGGCCACCACATCCACGGTGCCGCCCATGGTGGCATAGCCGTTGCCCGTGATCTGGCCGTCGGAGTATCCCTTGACGGTGATGCCGCCCATGTTGGAGATGTCCAGCACGGCGGTGGTGACATCAAGCGTGCCCGCCTGCAGGCTGATGGTGTGGGTAAGGGCGTTGTTGTCACCGGCGAGCATCAGCGTGCCGTCGCCGGTCTTGATGATGGTGCCGTCGCCGGTGATGTTGCCGCTCACGGTGAGAGTGGCTGCTGCCTCACCCGCCGCCAGCTCCAGGGAGTCGCCCTGACCCGTCCAGGTGTACATGGCGGTGTTGAAGGTGGTTCCGGTGGTGCCGTTCAGGGTGATGGCCGCGCCAATCTCCACGTCGGAGGCGGAAACACCCACCTCGGCATCGCCGAAGGTGGCGGTGAGAGGCTTCTCACTAGTCATACCGTTCTCGCCGAGCACCAGCTTGCCGCCATCGTTCAGGTTCACGATGAGGATCTGGCTCTTGCCGCTCTTGTTGGCGGTGATGCCGATGCCCTTGACGGCCATCACGCCGCCGTCCTCAATGTTGATGGTCGCCTGCATGTCGCCCACGTAGGCGGTGGTGTTGTCGCCGTAGAGCTTGCCGTGGATGTTGGCCTCCGAGGAGGCGGCCCACTCGCCCAACAGCAGGCCCGTGGTGCCGAAATCCGTGCTGTCCGCGCCCTTCACGTGCACCGTGGCCTCCTTCATGATGTTCAGGGTGGAGACCTCCCCGCCCTGGGAATCGCCGAACTCAATGCGGTTGGTTTCCACGCGGGCGGCGTGCGTGCCGTCGCCCACGGTCACGGTGCCCGCGTTCGCGTACATGGCGCCGGTGATGTTGGTGAGCGCGCCGAGCAGCTTCACATCGGAAGCCGCGTTGGTGATGTAGAGCCCCTGCTTGCGGGCGGTGGCCCCCGTGCCGGGTTCGCCGCCCGTCACCTCCAGGTTGGAGCCGATGGTGACCGTGCCGCCGGAAACGGCGAAGGTGTTGACCGCCAGCATGCCGCTGCCCGAGGTGGTGAAGGTGCTGCCGCCGGCAACGGAGATGTTGTTGCTCACGGTAACGCGCGTGCCTTCGCCAATGCCCAGCGTGCCCGCGTTGGTGAGGGTATTCACGGAGAGCAGCGCGTTTTCACCGCTCACCGAGAACGTCTTGCCAGAGGCAATGGCCAGCGAGCCCGCGGTGGCGGAAAGGGAATTGCCCAGCGCCAGCGCGCCTGTGCCCACCAGCTGCTCGGTGATGTCCAGCGCGCCTTCGCCTGTCACGGTCAGCGTGCAGCCGTCCGCTATCGTCAGCGACCTGCCGGAAAGCGTTTGCCCTCCCTCCACATTGAAGGTGTAGCCGTCGGCGTTCACGCTGATGAAGCGTGCGGTGGGGGAGTTCGTGATAGACACCTCCTTGTGTCCGGCGGCGCCGAAGATGGCATCGGATCCGTCCGAGAAGTTCTGCCCGGAGGACTCGCCGTCATTCCACACGGCAGCGCTCCATGCGTGCTCCCCGGAGGTTCCCTCCCAGGTGTACTCCCCAATCTCAGGCAAGCTCGCCACCACGTTGTAGCCGATGTTCTGCAGGCCCACGAACGTGCCGGATTGCAGGGTCTCGGTCAGTTCCAGCTTGAGCGTGTATTCGGAAACGTCGCTCAGGTCGATGGTGTCGCCGCTCAGGGTCACGGCAAACTTCGTGTCGCCCTGGCCGTGTCCGCCGCCGGATCCGTTGAAGAGAAGCCCCGTGTACGTGGCGGTCTGACCTCCCGCCGTAATGGTGGCGGTGAAGGTTACGTCACCCGTCCAGGTGGCGCCGCTGCCCTGCCACGCGCCGCTCGCGTTGAACAGGCCCACGGAAAGGGTCATGCCCGTGATGCTCTGCACCGATTCTGCTCCGGTGTAGCTCATCTCCATTGTCCACGGGTGGTCGTTGCCCACGTTGGTGTTCGGCGTCAGGAAATCGGCCACGGGACCGGCCGCGCCTCCCGTCTGCAAACCGACCGTGTTGCTCGTGCCCGTCTCGTACAGGGCGGTGATGCTTGAGCTCGGCGGGTTGAGCACGTCGGTATTGCCGAACGCGTTCGCTGTGCCCACGCTCAGTGCGTCCGACTGCGCGCAGTTGCTGAACGTGGTCGTCATCGTTGTGTCAACGGTGGCCGCGTACGTCTGCGGCAGGGTGAAGCCAAACGCAGTGATAGCGGCAATCAGTGCCGCGCGAAGTCCCTTGGGGAGGTGTAATTTCATATCGGTTGTATTGTTGATTAATTGTGGAGATGTCTGCGGGGGTGTACAGTACTCCCCGCCATATTCAAAGGAATTGTACCACTTTCCCCGCCCGCCGCAAGACAAAAAACAAGAAAAGTACAAGACCGCCGACGGCCCCGTACAGGGCGCGCCGCTCGCGGCGCGGTAAGGCGGGTTAGCCAGAAGCGGAGCTTCTGCCCGAAGGGTGAAGGCGCCCGACGGCCCCGTTAGGGCGCGCTGCGCAGCAGTGCGGTAAGGGCGATTGGACAAACCGCGAAGCGTGTTTGCCCCGCAGGGGTAAGGAGCCGAGAGGCGGCTCCGAATCAAGGCGCGGGGGGGCGCGCCCGAAGCAATGTACAAAGTGGAAAGTTCGCGCGCGCGTTATGCGGGGGGGGCTGGCCGCGCCCGCAGGCGCGGGGTTTGGGCGTGATTGGAGGCAGCGAGCCTATGAGAGATGCGACCCTTGGTGCAACCCACTCCGCCATTCGGCGGCGTTACCGTGGATTGTCGCGCACGCGGGGATGTCCCACGGGTTTTCACCCGAGGCTCGCTGCAAGGTAGCACCCCGCATGCGCGGGGTGCATGGGAAAGCAAGCGGTGATGGTATCAGCGAACGGTGAGAGCATGCATAACTCTCCCACGCCCCAAACCAACGCACGATGTCCTACTGTCCTACTACGCCTGTTGCCTTTAATTACGCACGCACACCATCAACGCATGCACCCCGCCTTGCGCGGGGTGCTTCCCTGCATTAAACCCACGGTGAAAACCGTGGGGGTGACCACCCCCGCATACCCACCACGGAACGCCGCCGAATGGCGGTGTGGATTCACGCCAACGCATGCACCTCTCATATGCCCGCTGCCTCCAATGACATAAGAAGGCCCGTCTGGCAGCATGCCAGACGGGCCTTGGTAATCTTCGCGGCGTAGCCGCCTAACTTATGATTTGTACATTGTACTTTGTACTTTGTACATCATCAGTGCTTGCGGCGGCGTGCGGCCAGCGCCATGAGCGCCAGCAAGCTGAGCGTGCCCGTGGTGGGTTCCGGCGTGTTGCTGAACTTCTTCAGGCCGAAGCCGTCGGTCTCGCTGAACACGATGTTGAAGTCGCCCTCCAGATTGTGTCCGCCATCGGCGGCGGTGCGGGAGAACACGCTGTCGTACCAGGCGTCGTCGCCGGTCGGGCCCTCGTAGACAAGCTCACGGCCTTCCGCGGCATTGATCAGCCAGAAGAACTCGCCGATTGCCAGGTCGTCCAGCGCTTGGAGCGTGGTGCCGTCCAGCGCGATGTTCTGGCCCATGGTGAGCGTGCTGCCCACGTGCAGGGCCTTCTGCGCGCCATCGACGAGCAGGGCGGAGTCGTTGGCCATCTCCAGGTTGGCGAGCAGCGTGCCGTTGCCGGCAGCCAGCTCTTCCGTGATGGTGACCGTGGCTTCCTGGCCCGACTCGTGGTCGAGAATCTCCACGATGCCTTCCTGGCCGACGGTGATGTTCTTCACCGACACAGCGTCACCCAGGCCGTCGAGCGTGAGTGTGGCGTCCTGCACGTTGACAATCTTGTCAACGTTCAGCCAGTTGGAGACGGTGGCATCTTCACCGGTGGTCTTCACGATGCTATGGGCGGACACCTCCATGTCGCGGTTGTCCAGGTCGTAGGCTTTGGTATCCCCGTCGTTGTAGACGCCGACGCTTCCGCCCTCGGCAGACTGGAACTCAACGCCGCCGTCGCTCATTTCAAGCATATCGCCGAAGTAAGCCGTGGCGCCTCCTTCAATGCCGATTTCAGCGACATCCAGAGCATCGCCGGTCACGGTGGCCTCACCGGTCACGGTGATGGCAAGGTCCGTGAACTGGTCAACATCCAGCGTGCCGCCCGCCACCTCGACGCTGGTGGCGGTTCCCCCGTCAATCTCGGAGGTGCTCACCGTACCGGTGTTCACGTGGTAGGTGTACTCGTCGGTCACGCCGCCGTCATCCGCCAGCGCCCGTCCATCGCTGGACATGGTATAGCCGGTTCCATCCTGGGTCACCGTAATCTCGTCGGCATTGACACTGCCACCATTCACGATGGTGATGTAGCTGTCGGAGGTGCCGGCGTAGCCGTTGCCATCGACGGAGAAGTTCCCCTCCTTGTCGAAGTAGCCGAACTCGCCGGCAGTCACATGGAAGCCGGAGACCTCAAAGCCTTCATTGAATATCACCTCGCCGGAGTTGGTGATGGCCTGGGTGAGGCCGCTCAGGGCATTGAACTCTATCGTGCCGGCGTTGGTGACGGTCGAGGTGGTCAGCTGTCCCAAGAACGTTGCGGAGGCGTTGGCCTTCACCTCGACGGAGGTGACGCTGACTTCCTCGTGGAACACCGCATCGAACTCCGAGCCGTTGCCCACAACCAGGTTGAGCGCACCCGCGCCCTGCTTGGCGATGCTGGCGTTCACGGTCGAGGCATCGCCGGTGAACACCACACGGCGCATACCGTTGGCATCCGCCACAAAGGCGCCTTCCCACTTGGAGATGTCTCCCTGGAACTCGATGGCCTGAGACTGGGCGGCGGTGCCGCCGGATGTCTTGAACGTGCCGTCGCCCTTCACATCGCCGGAGATAACCATCGTGTAGGTGGAGGAAGCGAAGGAGGTCAGGTTCCAGGCGGCATGCTCACCATCGTCCGTCAGGATGATGTTGGCGGTGACAGCCGGCACAAAGGTGCTGGCCCACGCGCGGTCATAGCCCGTGAAGTTGGAGAACTCAACCCAGGAGTCGCCTTGGGCCAGGCCGTTGATCCAGGCGGAGTTGCCGTCCGCCTTCGTCAGGTTGGAGAGGCTCACAACACCCGCCCAGTCCTGACCCAGCGTGGTGCCGGTGCCCAGGGCGGCCGTGCTGCCCAGGTCGTAGGTGCCCTTACCGACGAGGGTGACACCCTCCATGGCGCCGGTCACGGTCTTGTCCTCCTGGATGTTCACGATGCCGGCGCCTTCGCCGTAAACCAGCTCGCCGTCCATGTCATCGTCCACCTGCAGGGTGCCGCCATCCTTCACATAGATGAAGGAGAGGGGAGTTTCGTGGGGGATTTCCGCGCTCTTGGCCTGCGTGAGCGTTTCCTCGCCGGAGTTGATGTAGAAGCCGGCGTAGTTGGTGCCATCCACCGTGGTGGCGCCGTCGGTCAGCGTCAGCTCGCTGCCGCCGCGCAGGAACGTGGCGGAATCGCTGTCCAGCTCGGCGCCCTCGGTGATGTCCACCACCTGGACGGTGCCGGTTTCATGGGCGAAGCCGTTGCCGGTAACCGTGCCGCCCTCATAGCCGGTGATCTCGACATCGCCGTACAGGGAGTCGATGTCGTATTTGCCGGTCATGGTGATCTTGCCGGTCTGCAGGTTGATGGTGTCGGCCAGGATGGCGGTGCCCACGCTGGTGATGGTGGTCTCGCCCTCGTTGGTCTTGGTGTAGCTGCCGATGGTGCCGCCGTTCTCAACGGTGATGGCTGCAGTGGAGCCCGAGGTGCCGAAGCTGATGGAGCCGTCGGTGCCGACGGTCACGCTGTCGGCCGCGGCATTGAGGGACACGGCGTGCTCGCCGGTCACCACGTCAACGTCGGTCAGCGTGTTGGCGATGGTGATGTCGGCGGTGGCGGTCATGGTGACGTTGCTGATGGCGGCGTTGGCGTTGTTGGCGGTGTAGTTCACCTCGGCGTTCTGGGCCTTGATGGAGCCGCCGCCGTTCTTGCCGGTGAAGGACACGCCCTTGCCTTCGATGGCGTAGGTGGCGTCTTCCTCCAGCAGCACGCCCACGGCGCTGGTGGCCATCCACATGCCGTCCGCGACGGTGACTTCGCCGCCGTCGTGGATGTGCAGCGTGCCGGTGGCCTTGCTGCCGTTGCTCAGGTCAACCTCGTGGCCCACGTTCAGCGTGCCGTAGACATCGGCCACGCCGTTGGTCAGGGTCAGGTTGTTGGAGAGGTTCAGCTCGCCTTCCGCGGCCACCTTGAGGTTGGCCCCGGCGCCGTTGAGCTGGATCTTCTGGGCGGCCACGGCGGTGCCCACCTCCAGGGACGAGCCCGCGCCGATGACGATGTCGCGGCCGGGCGTGAGGCTGACGTCAGCCCCGCCGGTGATGATGAGCTTGTTGCCACTCCAGCCGGAGACGCTGCTGATGGTGGTGGCCTCCGTTGCGTTCACCGTGCCTTCGGCGCCGGTGAGGGACAGGGCGATGGACGCGTCCTCCATGTCCGCATCAATGGCGGTGCCGTTGGCCAGCACCACGGAGGAGATTTCCTCTCCCTGGCCCTGGGCCAGGTCCCAGGCGGACGTGTAGCTCACGCGCTCGGTGTTGTTCACGTACAGCGTGGTGTAGTCCACCGCGCCGCTCAGCTCAAACGCGCCCTGCTCGTTGAGGGTGCCGGAATCCGCACCGTAGGTGAAGGTGACGCCTTCCACCTGCGTGAGGGTGGCGCCGTCGGTGATGTTCACCACCTGCACCACGCCGCTGGCCTCTTTGAAGCCGCTGCCCTCGCCGATGCCGTCGCCGCCGATGTAGCGGGGCTCGGAGGAGGAGGAGAGGGAATTGATATCATACGCGCCCGCGAGGGACAGCGTGCCCGCCTCCAGCTCGATGACGTTGCCGATGACGTTCGTGCTGCCGCTCACCGAGGTGGTGCCGCCGGCAACCGTCAGCGAACCCGTGGTGGCAATGTTGAGGCCCGCGATGGTGGTGTCGGCCTTGATGGCAACCGTGCCTTCGTTGATGTTCAGCGTGCCGGGAAGCGTGGAAGCCTCCTCGATGGTCATGATGCCCTCGCCGGTCTTCGTCACGGCGGCGGTGCTGGTGCCGTTGCGCGTGAACTTGCCCACGGAGAGCTCGCCCTTGCCCACGTTGATGGACACGGCGTTGCGCAGGTCGATGACCGCGATGCTGTTCTCCACGCCGTCAACGGTGATGTTGCAGCCGTAGGTGTTGAAGCCCTTGCCGCCGTCCTTCACGGTGATGTCGGAGTAGCCGTGCATCGTGATGTTGGTGGTCATCGTCACGCTGTTGGTGGAGTTCTGCTCCAGCGCCAGCGTGGCATGGGCGTCTTCCCGGCCCTGCATGACGATTTCCTTGGTGGCGCCGTTGTTGTAGCCGAAGGCATCGTGGCTGCCGATCACCTTGAAGGTGCCGCCTTCGCCGATGGTCAGCGTATTGGCGACAACGCCGCTGCCGCTCGCGTGCTGGGTGGTCACCGTACCGTCGGCAACCGTCAGCTCGGAAAGGGTGACGTTGGAACCCAGGTTCAGCGTGCCGCCGTCCGTCACGCCCAGCTCGCCGGTGTAGCTGTTCAAGCCGTTCACCGTGGCGGTGCCGGCCTTACCCACGGTCAGGTCGCCCGCGCCGGAAAGGGAGGTGATGGTGGCCGTGCCCCCGCCCACAACGGTCAGGCTCGCGCCGTCCGCAATGTTGGCCTTGGCCGCGGACAGGGAACCGCCGTCTTCGATTTCAAAGGTGTAGGCAGCACCTTCCACGGACATCTTGCCGGCAGAAACCGCGCTGTTCACCACCACGGTATCGAAACCGTCGGCTGTGAACTTGACGTTGCCGTCAGCTGCAAACGCCGGGTCAAAGTTACCCGCCTCCCAAGTGTTGTTGCCATCGGTGCCAGTCCACACGCTGGTGGGAACAACGACCTTGTTGTCGTCCAGCTGCGTGAGGGTGATGTTGGTCATCTGCTGCTTGCCGCCGTTGGTCCAGATGTGGGCCTTGGAGCCGGAAACCAGCGCGGTGTCCGTCAGGCTGGAGACCTTGTAGGTGCCGGTCTGGCCGTTGGCAGTGACGGTGAAGGTGCCGGTGCCGAGGGAAGCGCCATCCTCGTCCACGTCGCGCACAAACTGGAAAGTCACGGCCTGAGCCGTGTTCAGCGTGTACGCATCGGTCAGCGTGACGACCGGGGAGTCGGTGCCGTTGTAACCCAGGAGGAGGTTCGTGCCGTTTATGCCCAAATCCCAGCCGGCGCTAGCCACGCTGGTGTTGGTGCTGATGGCGAAGAAGTTTGCGGCACCGCTGTTCGTCACCTTCAGGTCGAAGGTAAGCAGCCAGGAGTTGAGGGTGGTGTCACCACCGGTCCAAGACATGTTGACGTTGCCGCTCGTCTTCTCGGTCGGGTTCACGGTCAGAGCCTTGGACTCTGCGAACGTCTGCGGCATGGCCATGCCGACCGCAGTGATGGCAGCGATGAGGGCCGCGCGGAGAGTAGCATTGAGATGTAATTTCATGTCTACTTGATGATGTTGTTGTTCTTATTCTTGTTTTGTTTTCGTATGGAACGAAAGGCTGACGGGTGTACACGGGCACACCCCTACATGCGTGTATGATACACCCACTCCCGTGAAAGGCAAGCCAAATTTATGCAAAACGGCAAAAAACGAAGGATTTGCAGAAATCGGGAGAAATTCAAGGAAAACGGCTCATTTGAAGCGCGGAGGGATGGACATGTGCCGGAGAAAGGCGAACGCCCCGCCGCATGGCGGGGCGGATTAGGGAACTCTCCCGGCCCAAATCCCGAGTCAGCGGGCAAATCGGCTTGCGAAGCATCATGCGTGGCGTTACAATGTGTGCGGATGAACGCTACGCAGATTCACGAGGTCCTGGAGCGCGCGGGGGTGGCCCCCAGCAAGTCGCTGGGCCAGAATTTCCTGGTGGATGAGAACATCGCCAAATGGATAGTGGCCCAGCTGGAGATTGGGCCGCAGGATTGCGTGGTGGAGGTGGGCCCCGGCACAGGCGCGCTCACGGAACACATCGCCCCGCTCTGCCGCAAGCTCATCCTGGTGGAGTTCGATGCCCGCCTGGCCGCCTACCAGAAGGAGAGATGGGCAAACGACGCCCACGTGGAGGTGCACCACGCGGACGGCGCGAGCTGGAACCCCCTGCCCCTTTTCGCGGAGCAGCCGGTGAAGTTCATGGGCAACCTGCCGTATTCCGCGGGCGGCGCCATCCTGGCGAACTTCCTGACCTCGCCCTGCGCGGTGGAGCGCGCGGTGGTGATGCTGCAGAAGGAGTTCATCGACCGCATCCTGGCGCAGCCGGGAGACGACGCATACGGTCTGCTTTCGCTGCGTATCCAGATGGATTGGGTGCCGCGGGCGCTGAAGACGGTTCCGCCGGAGGCGTTTTCGCCGCGTCCGAAGATCGATTCCACGGTGATGCTGCTCACGCCGCGCCCGGCGGACGAGCTGCCGCCGTACGACCACCGCCTGATGGACGAGCTGATGCGCCGCTGCTTCTCCCAGCGCCGCAAGCAGATGCACAAGCAGCTGCCGGATTCCCCCGCCTGGGCGGACGTGGCCGCACGCCTCGGCATCTCCCCCACCGCCCGCCCGGAGGAGCTGGGCCTGCGCCAGTGGGTGCAGCTCACCAACGCCTACGACCCCCACCCGCTCCACGACACCCCGCAGCGCGACGACGAGATGTTCGACGTGGTGGACGGGGACGACAACGTGCTGCGCCAGGCCACGCGCCGGGAGGTGCACGACCGGGGGCTCATCCACCGCGCCGTGCATGTGCTGGTGTTCAACAAGAAGCACGACTGCCTGCTGCAAAAGCGCTCCCGCCTGAAGGACCGCCAGCCCGGCGTGTGGGATTCCTCCGCCGCCGGCCACCTGGACGCCGGGGAGGACTACGAGACCGCCGCCCGCCGCGAGCTGGAGGAGGAGCTGGGCATCACGGACGCCCGCCTGGTGGAGGTCGGCACCCTGCCGCCCACCGAGGGCACCGGCATGGAGCACGTGCGCCTCTACGCCGCGCTGTACAGCGGCCGCATCACCTTCCCCGCCGCGGAAATCGAGGGCGTGCTGTCGTTCCCCGCGCGGCTCATCGACGCGTGGCTGGAGCGCCGCCCGCAGGATTTCGCCGCCAGCTTCGCCCTCTGCTGGAAAAAGGTCCGCCCCATGATAGACGCCTAACCCCGATACAAAAGACATGTCAGACATCCCCATGCCCCTGTTGGGCAAATCCCTGGAAGACACCCTAGGCATCCGCACGCTGCCCGCCCGCGAGGACGGCCTGGCGGAGGCGGAGCTGGTGGTCACGGAACGCTGCTGCCAGCCGTTCGGCATGGTGCACGGCGGCGTGAACCTGGCGCTGGCGGAAAACCTGGCGGGGCACGGGTCCATGCGCATCTGCGCGCCGGGTGAATCCGTCTGCGGCATGCACGTGAGCGGCAGCCACGTGGCCCCCGCGCCCCTCGGCTCCACCCTCCACGCCACCGCCCGCCTACTCCACCGCGGCCGCAAGACCCACCTCTGGAACGTGGACATCACCTGCGGCGGCACGCTCGTCTCCACCGTCCGCGTCACCAACTTCATCATCCGCCCGCAGGAATGAGCGCCGACCCGCAAGAGGTGATGCATCTGCTGGACGGCGCATGCCGCTCCCGCTGCGCGTTCGCGCTGATGCGGCGTCCCAACGAGGACGATTTCACCCTGGTGGCGCAGCACGCGCCGGATGCGGAGGTGTTGCCGGGCGTAGCGGCGCTGGCGGGGCGGAGCGGCTTTGCGGCGGTGCCGTTTGCGCCCGCCGCGGACTGCCCGCCCGTGCTGATACACGCGGATACCACGGCATGCGGCTGGGAGGAGATGGCGGATGCGCTGGCCGCGTTCGGCACGCGGGAACCCGCGCTCCAGGCGCAGCCGGACGCCGCGTACCGTTCCGCGGGCAAGGCGGACTACATGGCGGCTTTCGGCAAGGCCATGGATGCGCTGCAAAGCCGCGCGCTGCACAAGGTGGTGCTGTCCCGCGCGGATGTGGAGCGCGTGCCGGGCATCTCACCCGCGGAAACATTCTGGCACGCGTGCGAGGCGTACCCGCAGATGATGGTGTGCCTGTTCCACAGCCCGCAGACAGGCACGTGGCTGGCCGCCACGCCGGAGCTGCTGCTCAGCGGCGGCGCGCAGGGCTGGCGCACCGTGGCCCTGGCGGGAACCATGCCCGTGCAGGGGGGGCGATTCCTCGCCGACTGGGATGCCAAGAACCGCGGCGAGCAATCCCACGTGGTGGAGTTCATGCGCGACACCCTTTCCCAATTTTCCGATGACGTGCAGGAGGAGGGCCCGCGGGTCTCCCCCGCCGGGCACCTGGCGCACCTGCGCACGGATTTCCGCTTCACCCTGCCCGCGGGCACCGACCCCGCCGCGCTGCTGGCGGCGCTGCATCCCACGCCCGCGGTGTGCGGCCGCCCCACGGATGCGGCACGCGCGCTCATCGCCCGCCTGGAGCCTGCGCCGCGGCGCTACTACAGCGGGTTCTTCGGCATGCTGGATGCCGCCGCGCACTCGGAGCTGTATGTGAACCTGCGCTGCATGGAGATGTTTGCCGACAGCGTGGTGCTGCACGCGGGCGGCGGCCTGGTGCGGGAGTCCTCCGCAGAATCGGAATGGCTGGAGACGCAGGACAAGATGAACACCCTGCGCAGGTTGATTTCATAAACGAACCGTCATGCTCAGCGACAAACAAAGCGTCCTTCAACTGGCGGCCCTGCTGCACGCGCACGGCGTGCGGCACGCGGTGCTCTGCCCCGGCAGCCGCTCCGCGCCCATCGTCCACACCCTGCTGGAGTGCGGGCTGTTCACCTGCCACCGCGTCACGGACGAGCGCAGCGCCGCTTTCGTGGCGCTCGGCCTCGCCCAGCACGGCGGCGCGCCCGCGGCGGTGGTCTGCACCAGCGGCACCGCCCTGCTGAACATGCACCCCACCGTGGCGGAGGCTTTCTACCAGCAGGTGCCGCTCGTGGTGGTTTCCGCAGACCGCCCCGCCGCATGGATCGGCCAGCAGGACGGCCAGACCCTGCCGCAGCCGCACGTGTTCGGCACTCTGGCGCGCCGCTCCGTAGACGTGCCGGAAATCGTTGATGAAACGAGCGCGTGGCACGCCAACCGCCTCATCAACGAGGCCCTGCTGGAATGCCGCCACCGCGTGGCCGGGCCCGTGCACATCAACATGCCCGTCAGCGAACCTCTGTACCAATTCACCACCCCGCAGCTGCCCAGCGTGCGCACCATCACCCGCTGCACCGCCCTGCCCCGCTCACTGCCCGCCCGCACCATACTGGTATTCGGGCAGCTGCCCGCGCCGCTCGCCGCGCCGCAGGGCTGCCTCTGCGTGGCGGAAAACCTTGCCAACTCCCACGGCATCCGCCGCATCGACGAGTTGGTGGACGATGCCTCCCTCCCCGCGCCGCAGCTGGTGGTCACCCTCGGCGGGCACATCCTCTCCAAGAAGCTGAAAGAGTACCTGCGCCGCAACAGGGTGGAGCACTGGCACATTAGCCCGGATGGCGCGGTGGCCGACACCTTCTGCACGCTCACCCATGTGCTGGAGATGCAGCCCGCCGATTTCCTGCGGGCGCTGCCGCCCTGCGCGGACGCAGCGTTCGCGGATGCCTGGAAGCGCGCGGAGGATGCGCTTCCCGCGCCGGAATGCGAACACGACCTCGCGCTTGCCGCCACACGCGCGGTGATGGAGCTGCTGCAGCCCGGCGACACCCTGCAGCTCGCCAACAGCTCCGCCGTGCGCTTCGCCCAGCGGTTCCCGCTGCCGGATGGCGTGCACGTGCGCTGCAACCGCGGCACCAGCGGCATCGAGGGCTCCCTCTCCACCGCCGTGGGATGCGCCGCCGCATGCGCCCCCG
Organism: Akkermansia sp.; assembly: GCA_024405435.1. Taxonomy (GTDB): domain Bacteria; phylum Verrucomicrobiota; class Verrucomicrobiia; order Verrucomicrobiales; family Akkermansiaceae; genus Akkermansia. The sequence continues at coordinate 49,946 of JAKSOU010000005.1, forward strand.
CCCGCTGCCTCTGCCTCATCGGGGATTTGAGCTTCTTCTACGACATGAACGCCCTCTGGAACGCCGTGGAGCGCGACAACCTGCGCATCGTCCTGCTCAACAACGGCGGCGGCCGCATCTTCGACACCCTGCCCGGCATGCCCGCGGAAGGAGCCTCGCACGATGCCATCGCGGGCGAGCACGCGCAGTCCGCGCAAGCCTGGGCGCAATCCTGCGGCCTGGCCTACATCTCCGCATCCACCCACGCGGAACTCCCCGCCGCCGTGCAAGCACTCGCCGCCGCCACCAGGGCCACCCTGCTGGAAATCTTGTGCTAAGCGGAGTCGGCTATTCCGCGGGAGTGTCCAGGGTCCAGCCCTCGTCGCCGTGGTAGATCATGCGGTGCGTCATGCCGCCGTCTATGCAGATGTTTTCCCCGGTGATGAACCCGGCCTTGGCGGAGCAGAGGAAAAGCACCATCTCCGCGATATCGGCGGGGGTGCCCACGCGGCCCGCGGGCTGCTGGGCGGCATCCGCACCGGAATACACGCGGCCGTTGGTCTCAATCCAACCGGGTGAGATGGAGTTCACGCGGGCGCGCCCCGCCAGGCTGGCAGCCAGCGCGTGGGTGAGCGCGGCAATGCCTCCCTTGGCCGCCGTGTAGCTTTCGGTCTGAGCCTGGCTCATGCGGTCGCGCGAGGATGAGATGTTGACCACGGAGGCTCCCGGTGCCAGATGCGGGGCAAGCAGCTTGCACAGGTAGAACGGCGCGGTCACGCCCACCGCCAGCGCGCGGGCGAATTCCTCATAGCTGCAGGAATCCAGCCCCGCCATGGGCGGCGGCGCATTGTTGACGATGCAATCCACGCGGCCGTGCCGCTGCACCACCTCGCGCGCAAAACGCTCCAGGGTGTCCTTGTCCGCCACATCGCCCACAAAGTGGGGGCCCTCCGCCGTATCGATCACGCAAACATGCGCGCCCTCCTCGCGGAAACGCCGCGCGGTCTCCAGTCCGATACCGTGCGCACCGCCCGTCACAACCGCCACCTTGCCTTGGAATTCCATACCCGCCACCATACACCATGCCACTGCCCAACGCAAACGCAAAGTGCGCTCACTTCATCTTGCGGGCCAGGAGGCCGGCGCCAACGACGGCGAGGCCTCCGATGAGGAAGACGGCCTGGGGGCCGCCTGTGGCCTGCCAGATGATGCCGCCGACCACGCCGTAGGTGATGGAGGCCACGTGGTTGATGGCGATTCCGGTGTAGATGCAGGGTGTGATTTCATGCCTGCGGTCGCCGCAGATGCGGGTGATGTACGTGGTGCGGGCCATGCCCATGGCAAACAGCACCTTGTCCAGCACAAAGCAGCATCCCACCACGCCCACGGCCCATTCCAGCGGCAGCACGTTCGGCGCAAACGCGTACGCCAGGCACAGGCACGCCAGCATCACGCTGTCGAAGATGGTGACGTTCCTCTCCCCGAACCGTTTGATGCTCCACCCGATGAACGGCTGGGTGAAAAGGCCGATGACACCGGCGATGAGCATGATCATGCCGATGCGCGCGGGGCTCTGCCCGAGCGTGCTGACCATGAGCCAGTATCCGAAGGTGAGGAAGAGCTGCTTGCGGATGCCGTGCAGGGTCTCCAGCCCGTAGTACACGGCGTACTCGCGGCGCAGGATGAAGTTCTCCCGCATGGAGCGGCGCGGCGGAAAGGAGGCATCGTTGCGCACATAGTAGAACATGGCGGCGCCCGCTATCAGCCCGCAGGCGATCACCGCGTAGTCCACCCCGTAGTCCGCGTTGAACTTCCACTTGGCCCACACGTACAGCGCGCCCGCAAGCGCCGCCGCCGTGCACAGCGCGCGCATCTGCCCCAGCCGCAGGCTGCGGTTCTCCGGCCGCGCCGTGTGCATCACGATGGAATCGATGGTCCCCATCAGGATGTGCTGGCCCAGGCTCGCCGTCACCACCCACAGGCTCAGCGTCACGATGCCGCAGTCCGCCGGGAGCGTCAGAATACCCACCGCGCCCGCGGCGGTGAGCATGCACGCCAGCGCGGAGAGCTTCACCTCGTTCAGGAAGAACAGCGCGCTGATGACCACGAAGCTCAGCACGCCCGGCAGCTCGCGCGGCAGCTCCATCATGCCGCGCAGCCCGGCGTCCATGCCGTGGACGTCGCTCATGTAGTTGCTGAACAGCAAATCCCACACGCCGTTGCCGAACTCCGCCAGGAATATCCCCAGCAGAATCAAAACCATCACCTTGCGGATGCCTGTCTTTGCGATTGCTTCCATGGCCGGCGCGCATATTCTACCACCGTTTTGAAATCGTGCAATGACAATCAGGGGTGGGAAATTTGGGATTGAGGATTTCGGATTTGGGATTTGTTTGAATGCAGAGGTGGTGGGCTGCGGCGTGGCGGCAGTTGGTACGCAGGGCACATGTGGACCAATGTTTTTTTGCAAGGCGTGGTTGTGGTGCGATGATTAGTGGTAACAGGCGTGGTTGGAAGGCAAACCGCCCCCGAATCCGCCCCGCCATGCGGCGGGACTCCGTGCCGAAACGTCCTACGTGGTTACCCCCCACCCTCCCGGGTGGGGCTAACTTTGAGTCGCCATCGGAATGGCTCAATTACAGCCGCGCCTGTCGGCGCGGAGACAACAAGTTTCATCTGGCATGCTGCCAGATGAAACATTTGCACACTGCATGCCTACAGCGTATGTTTTTAGTAATAGCGTGGCATTGCCACACCACCCGCACCCACTGGGTGCGCCGCCTTTCCCCGCGCCGCAAGGCGCGCGCACATGGAGCCATTCCGATGGCGACTCAAGGTTAGCCGCCAGGTGGAAACCTGGGGGGTGTCCCCCTCCGCACTTACAACTAACGGAACCCCGCCTCCGTGCGGGGTGGATACACGCCCACGCCTGCATACCAACCACGCTCGTTCACGCCCCCGCCTACTCCGCGGGATTGGTCTTTCTGTGGCGAAGGTAATGGGAGAATTCCACGATTTCGGGGACGCGGAGGAAGTGGCAGGAGACGGCGTAGACGATGACGCCGCCGATGCCGCCAACGGCCATGGCAAACAGGCGCGGGAAGAAGGCCCAATCCGTGAATCCATCGAAGCAGAGCAGCTTGGCGGCGTAGCAGACCACGGCGAGGAGGAACCCGGCGGCGCAGATGCGCAGCACACCGGGGATGAGGATGCTGCAGGACATGCCGCCGAGCAGGCGGCGCAGGTAGAAGAAGTAGAAGAGGAAATTGACGGTGGTGACCACGGAGGTGGTGAGCGCCAGGTACTGGGCGGGCATGCCGAACACCATCACGAACACGTAGTTCATGCCGATGGAGATGGCGCAGGCCACCATGGCCAGCATGGCGGGCGCCCACGGCTTCTCCAGCGCCAGGAATATGGGCTGCAGCACCTTCATGCCCGCATAGCCCAGCAGCCCCAGGGAGTAGCACGCCAGCACGGAACCCGTCAGCATGGAGGCCTCACCCCCGAAACGCCCGCCCTGGAAGAACACGCTGGCAATCTGCACGCCCCAGACGGACAGGAAGACGGCGGAGGGCACTGCGAAGAGGGCCATGAAGCGCAGGGCCTTGGCCAGGTGGTCTGTGATATCGCGGTTGCCGGAGGTGAGGGTCATGCGTGAGACGGTGGGGAGCACCACCATACCCACGGCCACGCCGAAGAGAGCCACGGGGAGCTGCCAGAGGTGGAAACCGCAGCTGAGCGCGGTGACGGAGCCGGGCTCCAGGTAGAGGGCGAAGGAGGTGTTGATGAAGATGTTGGTCTGGGTGATGCCGGCGGCGATCACACCGGGAACCATCAGGTACCAGACCTTCTTGGAGTAGGGGTCCACGAAGTGCCAGCCGCCGCGCGGGGAGATGCCGATGTTCCACTCGAAGCGCCAGCCCAGCTTGCGCAGCTTGGGCACCTGCACCAGCACCTGCGCCACACCGCCCAGCACCACCGCGATGGCGAAGCCGTACAGCGCCTGCGGGCCGAAATTGGGATCGATGAAGTAGCCGATGCCGATGCCGAAGGCGATGGTGGTGAGGTTGAAGGCGGCGCTGGCCAGGTTGGGGATGCCGAAGATGCCGAAGACGTTCAGCGCGCCCATGCACAGTGCGGAGACGGAGGCCAGCAGGATGTACGGCCACATGATGCGGCAGAGGTCCGTGGCTAGGCCGATGAAGTTGCGCCGCTCCAGCTGCAGCGTGCCGGAACGCGAGGTGGTGCAGAGCTGCACATGCTCCCCGGGCTTCAAATCCTGCACCAGCTTGAGGCGGATGCACGGCTTGTCGAAGGTGATGGCGCCGCAGGGCGCGCTTGTGGTGAACACCGCCACCGGCAGGCCGTCCGCATCCGTGCGCATGCCCATGAACTCGGCACCGAACTCGTAGTCGTCCGCCGATTCCTCCTCCGGCAGCTCCAGGGGCGGGGCTGTGAGCTCCACGTTGGCGCGCTCCGGGTAGAGGGCCTGCATGCAGGTGCCGGCCAGCATCACACCCAGCGCCACCAGGCAGACCATGAGCGAGGTGAGCTGGCTCCACACGCGGTTGGCCAGGCGCCAAGCCTTTTCCGGGCTGGTCTGCTGCTCCACCTTGCTCATCACGCTGGTGAAGCTCTGGGAGAGGGCGCCCTCCGCAAACATATCCCGCAGCATGTTGGGGATGCGGAACGCGGTCAGGAACGCATCCAGCGCGCCCGTGGCGCCGAACAGGCGCGTGTACACGATTTCACGCAGCAGCCCGGTGAACCGGCAGCAGAAGATGGCGGCGGTGGCAATCAGGCTCTTTTTGTGAAGCGACGACATGCTGGCGGCGGCTTAGCGGTCCCTGCTGGGCAGGCTTTCCTTGATTTTCTTGCACCAGGCGCGTGCGCGGACGGTATCGCCCATGATGTAGCGGGTGCGGGCGTACTCGCGCACGGCGTCCCTGTACAGGCGGGGCGCGGCGGCATCCAGCTTGGCGCGCTGGGCTTCGGACATCTTTTCGATGGCCTCGCAGACCTGGTAGAGGGCGGCGGAGGCGGAGCCGTCCTGCTTGTCCTTGCGGAGCATGAGAGCGAGGTCGTACTTGGCTTTGAGGGCCACGCCGTTGGTGATATCCGGGTTGGCGGATTCGGCGAGGTCGCGGTTGATACGCAGCCACTTGATGGCCTTCTGGTAGGCCTCCTTGTCGGCGTAGTACTCCACGAGGGCCTGAGCCACCTTGGTGCGTGCGGAGGCGTTGGCGCGGGCGATGTTCTGGTTGGCATCCAGGAAGCTCCACGTGCGTTCCAGCAGCTTGGCGCGGTCCTCTCCCTCCGTGTGGTCGATGAGGTACGCCATGGCGGCGAAGGTTCCGGCGGGGTCGGTTTCATGCTCCAGCAGCCAGCGGTAGTTCTGCACGGTTTCCTCTGTGTCGCCGGAGGCCAGGCTGGCCTTGGTGCGCACGCGGTAGAGCTCCAGCTCCATCTTGGGTGTGAGCTCTCCGTAGCTCTCCAGGAAGGCGGCGGAAAGCTCCAGGGCCTTGGTGCTGCCCTGGTAGTCCTTCAGGCGGATGCGCAGGTCGCTGAGCAGGCGGTAGCACTCCGGCAGCCGGTGGTCCGGGTCCGGGAACTCCATCATGAGGCGGCGGCAGTGGAGGAGCTTTTCCTCCAGCGTCTTGAGCGCGGCGGCGTTGAGCCGCGGGTTGTCGCGCAGGGTGTTGGACACCTCGTCCAGCATGAGGCGCGAGGCGGCGGGGCAAGAGGGCCACTTGGCCTTGTCCAGGATGTTGCGGGCCTGCTGGAGGACGGGTTCCTTGACCTCGCTCACGCCGGCACGGAGCATCTGGAGGCCGGCGGCCTCTGCGGCGAGCTCCGGCGTGTTGATGCGTGCCATGACGGCGGGGCCGTCCAGCACGGAGATAATCTTGATGGCCTCGTCATGGCGTCCGGCGGCGATGCAGGCCTCTGCGGCGCGGCGGATGGAGCGCAGCAGCAGCGGGGTGTCCGCGGGGGAGGCGAGCAGCACCTCCTGCAAGCGGCGGTCAATCTTCTGCTCCAGCTCCAGGTCCTTGTGGGCGGCGGCGGCATCTGCCAGGCGGTCCAGCGAATCGGCGGAGACAATCGGCAGGATATCCGGAATCATCCTGGCGGCCTCCGCCCACAGGTCGTTGTCCAGCAGGCGGGAGACGAGCAGCCAGCGCATGCGCTGCTGCGTGTCGCGGTTGCCGAGGAAGCCGGTGCGGGTCTGGAAGTTGTTGGCCAAATCCAGCAGGCGCGCCTTGTCGCCGCAGAGGTCGTCCAGCAGTCGCGCGACGGTGGCGTTGGCCTCGTAGCTGCTGGCGGAGGCGCCCTTGTCGGCGTTGGAGTGTTCGTTCGGCGCGCTGTCGCGCGAGAGCGCGAGCCAGAGGATGAAGCCGGCCAGCAGGATGACGACCGCCAGCTTGGGGATGATTGAATTGCTCTTGCGAGGGGAACGGAATCTGCTGTACATGGCGGGAAAGGGGGAAGGAAGTTACCTGCGGCGGCGCCTGGCGGAGGTTCTGCGGGCATGCGTGCGTGCGGGGCGCGCCGCCGGGGCGGGCGCCGGGGCCGCGGCGGGTGCGGGGGCGGCGGCATCATCCGGCTGGATATGCTGCATGCAGGCGGTGATGGCCTCCTGCACCTCCTCGGTGTCGGCGGGGTCGTCCGCCACGGCGGGAACGAGCTTCTGCCAGGCGGCGAGGGACTGTTCCCAGAGGCCGGCATCCGCCAGGGCCTTGGCGTTGCCGAAGGCGGCGGTGCGGTGGTTCACGCTGGAATCCGGGATGAGGGAGAGCGCCTGGGCGTATGCGGAGGCCACCTGCTCCGCCTTGTTCTGGGGCTCGTAGGACTGCGCCAGCAGGATCCACACGCGGGCCAGGGACTCCTTGTCGTCCGCGAATTCGCGGGTGCGCAGGTTGAGGCACTCGTTGAAGGACTTGGTGGCGTCGGCGGGGCGCTCCAGCTTCATGCAGCAGCGGCCCGCGCCCTCCAGGGCCTGTGCGCGCAGGGCGAGCTCGCGTGTGGCGGCGAGCACGCGGTTGAAATCATCCAGTGCCGGGGAGAACTGCTCCAGCAGGAGCTGCACCCAGCCGCGCTGGCCGTGCAGGCAGGGCCAGAACAAATCCGTGGCGGGCACGGTGCCCTCCGCCACGCCCTCCGCGCGGTTGAGCAGGCCGAGCGCCTGCAGGTGCTCCCCGCGCTCCTCCGCAATGGCGGCAAGCTCACGCAGGGCGAACACGCGGCACAGCACATCCGCCGCGCTACGGCCCAGGGCCTTCTCGCCCTCCTGCAGCAGCCTCTCCGCGAGGTCGCGGTCGCCCTTCACCAGGAGCGCGGCGCCGCGGCACACGCGGGCGGCGGGGCCCATGGCGGCCTCATCCGGTCCGGCAGCCTCCAGGGCTTCGGCGTAGCAGCGGTCGGCCTCGGCGGCGTTGCCCATGGCGCGGTGGCAGCCGCCCAGGTACACGTTCACGCTGGAGCGGAGGGTGGCGGCGGCACCGCCCAGGGGGGCGGCCTCCTGCAGGATACCCTCCAGCTGCTGCATCAATTCATCGTTGTCCTTCCCGGCGGCGATGGCTGCGGCGGCGATACGGGAAAGGGCGGCGGCCTGCTCTGCGGCCTCGTGCCTGGCGGCGAAGCTCCCGGCGGCGTAGCGGTAGAAGGCCACGGCGGTGTCCGCAAGCTGCGCGGCCACCATGGCATCACCCACATCCAGCGCGCGCCGCGCCCACACCGCATCCTTGGGAGCCTTGCGGAACAGCGCGGAAAGCAGCTTGCCGGAGTGCTCCAGGCGCCCGCGCCGTATGAGCGACTGCGCCAGCAGCCACTCCGCCTCCCGCCGTATCCGCTCGTCCTGTATCCAGGAGAGCGCGGCGTCCGGGTTCTTCACCATGGCCTCCAGCTCCTCGTCGCTGGCGGTGGAGGACTGCATGAAGGTGGTGAGGTTGCTCACGGCGGCGGCGTTGAGGGTCTGGGAAACCTTCTCGGAGGCGGCGGCCTCACGGTACCCCTGCTCGTAGCCCTGGTGGAACATCACGTAGCCGGAGCCCAGCACCGCCGCAACCAGCAGCAAGCACACGCCCAGCTTCACCAGGGGCTTGAACTCCCTGGCGGGCGCGTCTTGCGGGGAATCTGTGGCATCCCCGGTCACGCCTGCGGGGAATTGAGGTGGAATGCATCATGCACCACGCGGGCGGCCTGCTCGATATCGGCCGCGGCCACGGTGGTGGTGATACGGATTTCCGAGGTGGCGATCATTCCGGTGGCAATGCCGGCATCCGCCAGCGCGCGGAACATGGTGGCCGCCACGCCGGAGTTGGAGCGCATGCCCACGCCCACCACGGAGAGTTTCGCCAGCCCAGCCTCCGTCTCCAGTTTCGCGGAGGGCCCGAACTGCGGCAGCACCTTCTGCAGCGCCGCCTGCGCCGCGCCCAGGTCGCTCATGTTCATGGTGAGGGATTGGCGGGCGTGGCCGTCGTGGGCGGTGTTGGCCACAATCATGTCCACGTTGATTTCCGCCTGTGAGAGGGCGGAGAGGATGATGGCGGTATAGGGCACGGGCTCACTGATGTTGGAGATGGTGAGGCGGGCCTGGTTGCGTTCGATGGAGACGCCGCGGATGACGAGGGACTCCATGGCTGGTGTTTCTTCTTGCACGATAGTACCTGGGTTGTTGTTCATGGAATTGCGGACCTCAAAGACCACGCCGAATTTCTTGGCGAACTCGACGGAGCGGGACTGCATGACTTTCGAGCCGCTGGAGGCCATCTCCAGCATCTCGTCGTAGGATATCACGGGGAGCTTGCGGGCGTCCTTCACCACGCGCGGGTCGCAGGTGTACACACCGTCCACATCCGTGTAGATCTGGCACAAATCCGCATGCACGGCGGAGGCCAGCGCAATGGCGGACAAATCGGACCCGCCGCGGCCGAGCGTGCAGATGGCGCCGTCCGCCGCAATGCCCTGGAACCCGGCGCAGATGCAGATGTAGCCAGCCTCCAGAGCCTTGAGCACGGCGGTGGCGTCAATCCGGTCGATGCGTGCGCGGGTGTGGCTGCCGTAGGTGAAGATGCCGGCCTGGCGCCCGGTGAAGCTGCGCGCCTTGTAGCCCATCTCTGTGATGGCCATGCCCAGCAGGGCTATGGATTGCTGCTCCCCGGTGGCCATGAGCATGTCCAGCTCGCGGGCGGGCGGGTTCTCGGTGACTTCGCGGGCCATGCCGATGAGGCGGTCTGTGACGCCGCTCATGGCGGAGACGACGGCGACGACGCGGTTGCCTGCGTTGTGGGTTTCGACGAGCCTACGTGCGACGTTTCGGATGCGGTCGATGGAGCCCACGGAGGAGCCGCCGTATTTCTGGACGATGAGTGCCATGGATTATGCTTCTTCGTTGAGTTTTTCAATGCGGAACACGGCCGGATGCGGGGCGATTTCCCTGTGCGCCTTCAAGCCGTCCAGCGCGCGGCACAGCCGGCCCCACGGGCAGGCGTGCAGCAGGAACACCAGGTCGCATGCCTCCTCCTCCCCCTCCAGACCGCGCGACATGGTGGCGGAGATGCCGATATCGAACTTGGCCAGCTCTGCGGCGATGGTGGCGATGACGCCGGGGGTGTCCGACACGTGGAAGCGCACGTAGTAGGGGGTGACGGTGTCCTCCAGCGGCAGGAGGGGAAGCTGCTTGGTGTAGGGGTGGAAGCCGCTGTGGAACTCCGGGTGGCGGCAATCGCGCATGGCGAGCATCACATCGCCGATAACGGCGCTTGCGGTGGGGTTCTTGCCGGCGCCGCGGCCGTAGAAGATGGTCTCTCCCACAATGTCGCCGTGCACGGCAATGGCGTTGAACACGCCGTACACGTTGGAGAGCATGTGCTGGCGGGAGATGAAGCTGGGCTGCACGCGCAGCTCCAGCGCATCCCGGTCCTCATGGTGGCGGATCACCACCAGCAGCTTGATGTTGTAGCCCAGCTCCCTGGCGAAATGGAAATCCACGGGGCTCACGCGGTCTATGCCGTACACGGCTATGTTCTCCGGGGAGAGCGGCGTGCCGTACGCCAGCATGGCCAGGATGAGCGCCTTGTGCGCCGCGTCCCACCCGTTCACGTCCAGCGTGGGATCCGCCTCCGCGTAGCCCTTGAGCTGGGCGTTGGAGAGGGCGTCGCGGTAGGACACGCCCTTGCGCTCCATGGAGGAGAGGATGTAGTTGCTGGTGCCGTTGATGATGCCGGTGATGCGGCGCACGTGGTTGCAGACAAGGGAGTTCTGGAGGCACTGGATGATGGGGATGCCGCCGCCGCAGGAGGCCTCGAAGTACAGGGGCGTGCTGTTTTCCGCGGAAAGGCGGAACAGCTCGCTGCCGTACTCCGCCAGCAGCGCCTTGTTGCCCGTCACCACAGGCTTGTGCGCCGTGAGCGCCGCCTTCACCAGCTTGTACGCCTCGTCCGTGCCGCCTATCAGCTCGATGATGATGTCGATCTCCGGGTCCTCCACCAGCTCGTGCCAGTCGCCCGTCAGCAGGGAGGAATCGATGAGCACCTCGCGGTGGCGGTGGATATCGCGCACCGCCACCCGCTTCACCGCGTACGGGATACCCGTTCGCGCCTGCAGCAAATCATGGTTGCGGCACAGGGTTTCATACACCCCGGTACCCACGGTGCCAAGCCCGGCCAAGCCTATCTGTAACGCCCTTTGGTTCATGCGCGGGCGAAATTATACACGCCCCGCCCGCCCTTTTCAAGCCCATATTGCAACACCCGGCAGAATTTCCGCGTGCGCGGGCCCGCGCGTGCCCTTCAATCATTGCCATCCCATAGCGCTCCGGTAGCGGAGCGCCAACCCGCATGGTTGCGGGGTGTGGTCTGTGAAAATCGGAAAACTGGGAATTTAACCGCATGTCACCTATAGGGCGGTGTGCAATGATTGGTGGTAACGACCGTGGTTGGTAGGCAGGCGGAGTTCTAATCCGCCCCGCCGTTCGGCGGGACTCCGTGCCG
>JAKSOU010000050.1 GCA_024405435.1 Akkermansia sp.
CCCAGCTCCCCCGCCAGCGCGCACAGCTCCTCCGTCCACGGCCCCGGTATCGGGTCCGCGCTGTCGAACAGCGCGCAGTCCTGCGTGCGGCAGAAATACTGCGTGGTGCACATCTCCTGCGTGCAGATTATCTGCGCGCCGCCGGCCGCGGCCTCGCGGATGGCCGCCGCGGTGCGGCGCTTGTTCTCGGCGGGGTCGGCTACGGCTTCCTGCTGGATGAGGGCGACTTTGACCATGCGCGCATGATAGCACGCCCGCGCGGGCTTGCAAAGCGCAAACACCGCAAACAGCCGCGCCAATTTCCGATTCCCCGCTTTTTATGCTTGCAGGCGGCGGTATTTGTGATAGAGTGATAGTGTATATCGCGGGGCTGGAAACAGCCTCATTGCCTTTAACCTAATACCGAGAATATGAAATTACATCTCCCCAAGATGCTTGGGGCAGCGCTGCGTGCAGCACTGTCCTCCCTCTCCTGTGTCTCCATTGCCACGGGTACGCTCACCGCACTTGTCCTGGCCGGAGCCGCCACCCACGCTTCCGCCGCCGACCCGTACATCTGGACGGGCGCGCAGAGCGCGGTGTGGGACACCGCCACCGAGAACTGGACCCAGGGCGGCACTCCCACGCACTTCACCAGCGGCGGCGCGGCCACCTTCAACAGCGGCGTGCGCGCCAACACCGTGGAGCTCACGGGCAACATCACTGCAGGCGCGCTCACCATTGAAGGCTCTTACACCTTCACCGGCACGGGCCAGGTGACCGCCACCTCGCTGGCGGGCGCGCCCACCCTCACCATCAACGAGGGCGTCACCATCAAGGCCGCCGGAACATTCACACTTGACAACGGCAAGGTGTTCACGACAAAGGGTGGCGGCACCCTCTCGCTGGAGACGTTCGCGGTGGCGGGCGGCCAGGTGAAACTCGCCTCCAACACGGCCATCACGGGCGGCGGAAACGGTCAGGGTTCCACCAACAACCAGAAGGGGCTCTTCCTCAACGCCAACAGTGAGGTCACCATCTCCGGCGGCACCACCACCGTGGGCGGCGCCACCTACATGGGCAAAGACAACGGCGATACCAAGCTCATCATCGGCGGCGGAACGGAGGCCGCCACGCTGGTCACCACCCGCCTGGAGACGGGCGACACCCAAGGCGCCAGCAACTCCTACATCAACATCGGCAACAACGGCAGGCTCGTCATCCTGGGCGCGGTGAACTCCACCGGCTACAAGGACACCAGCCTGGTGCTCAGCGAGTGGGGCGGCACCACCAGCATGGACATCTACGGCGAGCTCTACGCCCAGGGCGCGCAGATGCGCAGCGGCGACCAGATGTCCACCGTGAACATCCACAAGGGCGCCACCGTGGCCGTGAACGGCTTCACCCAGATTTCCGGCAAGAAGGCCACCAAGTACGTGGTGGAGGACGGCGCCAAGCTCGTGGTGGGCACGGGCGGCATCACCCAGACCGGTGATGCGGCCAGCTCGTTCACCATCGGCTCCGCGGAGCTGGGTCTCTCCACCGGCACCGTCACCGTCAGCACCGCCCTCACCCTCACCGGCGGGCAGGGCCTGGTGTTCAACACCAGCCAGTACGTGTGGGGCGCGGACAAGAGGTCCCTCACGCAGGGTGAAACCGCCGGCACGTTCAACGTGACCGGCGCGCTGGGCGGCATCGGCAGCATCGTTGTCACCGGCAAGGGCACCGTCAACCTCTCCGCCGCCAACACCTACCGCGGCAACGTCACCGTGGAGAGCGGCACCCTCCGCGTCACCAGCAACGGCGTCATCGGCACCGGCGTGGTGCGCGTCCTGGCCGGCACGCTGAGCGTGGAGAAGAACCTGGACCTCTCCACCTGCAACCTCACCACTTCCGCCGGGTCCACGGTGAACGTGCTCTCCGGCAAGACGCTGACGCTGGGCATCGCGAACCTGGGCGCCGCCATCCAGAACTCCGGCTCGGTCACCTTCTCCGCCAACCGCTCGGTGACGACGGACAACCTGACGGTGCAGTACGAGGCCGCCGGGTACATCGACGAGACGGGCGCGCCCAGCGACCAGGGCTTCCTGCAGGGCGCCACGGGCTATGTGGAGCTGGTGCACGGCGGCATCTGCGTGGACAACGGCGCGAAGTTCACCTACAAGGGAGATGCCGTGGTGTTCGATACCTCCACCGGGCGCGCCATCGTCAGCACGAGCGAGGACACCGACTGGTCGCGCTTCGAGCTGCGGCACGACACGCCCGACATGCGCGCCATGATCGACTACGCGGCCGCGCGCGGCGGCAGGCTCACCACGGTTGACATGTACGGCGGCAGCCTGCAGGTGCCCGTGGATTTCTCCTACGGCACCGTGAACGTGTACGACAGCGGCAAGATTGGCGTGGAGACCACCCGCACCATCGGAACCGTGAACGTGTACGGCACCGGGGAAGACGGCCTGGAGTTCAACCAGACCTTCAGCCCGGTCGTCAGTCTCGTCATGCAGGCCAACGGCACCCTCAAGGGAACCGTGAAGCCCGTGAACTTCACCGTGCGCCGCGGCGCGGAGGCTACACTCCGCGGCAGTGTGGACGCCGCCAACCTCTCCGTGGAGCAGGGCGGAACCGTCCGCGCCCTCGGTGACGGCAACAACCTCTTCGCCCTGAACGGCACCGTGGATGGCTCCGTGTACGCGGACGAGCGGGGCGCCGTCTATGTGGGCCCGGTGGGCACCGGCTCCGGCACCGTCACCGTGAACGGCCTGGTGGATATCGCCTCCGGCAGCGAGCTCTGCGTCCGCCAGCACGGCACCCTCATCGTCAACGGCAGGGTGCACCTGGCAGGCGGCAGCACCTTCACGCCCGACGGCACCATGCAGGTGAACGCAGCGGGCGAGGTGGTGGCCGGCGACGGCATCGAGCTGGGCACGCTCAACGTGAGGGGCAGGCTCACCGCAGAGGGCAGCGGCGCCACCATCTCCGCCAAGGGCGGATCCGTGGCCAACCTCAACCTCGCCGCAGGGCAGACCCTCGTCTCCTCCGGCAACCTCACCCTGGAGGCCAACAGCGGCGCTGACGGCAACCTCGCCGTCTCCGGCCTGCTCACCGCCGCCGGGAACCTGCACCTGGACAACGTGCAGGCCGACGCCGTGACGCTCATCAGCTCCGCCACCCTGGTGGCCGACAACACCTTGGATGCCGGGAGCGTGGCCCTCAGCCGCCTCAACCGCGACAAGGTGTACGTGACCGCCGGAAGCCTGACCGCGGGCAACACGGACTTCATCGTGGACGCCGCGGCCGTGGAGGCCATGCGCCTCAACGACGGCATGACGCTCACCCTGGCTGACCTCAACGCCAACATCTCCGGAACGGTTTCCGTGAACGGCGGCCAGAGCGTCTCCGTGCAGGGCAGCGACTACGCCTACTACATCTCCCAGGATGCCGCAACCAAGGATATCATCCTCACCGCGCGCGAGAAGGAGAGCGACTACATCTGGAACGGCGGCGACGGCGATTGGGATGTTCCCGGCAACTGGCAGAAGGGCATGCTGCCCGATGGCGCCAGCTGGGTGCAGCTGCGCTCCGGCAGCGGAACCATCTCCATCGACTCGGAAGAGGAAATCGCCCGCATGACCACCTACAAGGGCACGGACTACACCCTGGCGGGCGAGGGCAGCCTGGATATCGCGGGCGCCGTCAACATGCAGGAGAGCTCCCTCCACGTCGGCACGGATTCGGATGCCTTCTCCCTCTCCACCGGCTCCATCCGCCTCTCCGACGGCTCGGCCCTCTCCGTCGCGGACGGCTCGGATTTCTCCACCGGCGCCCTCTCCAGCGACGGCACCGGCGCCTCCCTCTCCGGTAGCGTCACCGTTACCGGTAACGGCGGCGTCTACCGCGGCTCCTACGATGACGCGCACATCATCCTGGAGCGCCGGAACGGCTACAAGGGCGCCATCGGCCAGACCCTGGCCGCAGACGCGGAACTCACCGTGGGCGGCACGGACGGCACCGTGACCCTGCTCTACGGCGCGAACGCCCGCCTGGGCGGCCTGGATGCGCACAGCATGACCGTGGTGCTCAACTCCCAGACGGAGGACGCCGTGGACAAGCGCCTGGCCATCGACACGCCCGCCTCCATCGTGGGCGGCACGCTGGAGTTCGGGCTGGATCCGGAATCCACCGCGGCCACGCTGGGCACCCGCAAGGCGCCCGTGGTGCTCACCGCAGAGCATGGGCTGGACCTCACCGGCACCAAGATTGTCATCGGCCAGGGCGGCTCCTACAGCAAGAGCGCCCTCAGGATCGACACCAAGGGCCAGACGGAGGACCTGGTGTTCGCCTACATCGGCAACGGGGAGACCGATGCCGATTCCGTGACCCTGAACGGCAAGCTCTTCAACAAGTACTACACCAACGCCCGCCTGGAGGACGGCGCCATCCTCGTGGACCTGCGCAGCGGGTACTATGAGCAGGATGTGGTGCGCTCTGGCCAGTTCAACGCCCGCGCAGGCGCCGCCATGCTGGACGAGGCCCTGAAGTACACCAACCCCCAGGTGAACGACCCGTACGGCGAGCTCGCCGGTATCATGGACGCCCTGGAGAGCGGCCACATCTCCCACGGCAACGTGGAGAAGATTGCAGCCTCCATCGCCGGGGCCTCCACCGCGGCCCTCGGCCTGGCCGCCTCCCAGGATGTGGACCGCCAGCTGCGCACCATCCGCAACCGCACCACCACCATGGGCGTGGGAGAGGGCGCAGACCGAACCGGCATGCCCTACATCAACGCCTGGATCAATGCAGAGTTCGACTACCGCAAGCTCAACGCAGACAACACCCTGGCCGGCTACAAGATGACCAGCTGGGGCGGCACCATCGGCATGGATGTGGACTGCTCCCCGCGCTTCACCTGCGGCCTGGCCGTCACCGCTATGCACGGCGACTTCACCGCCAGCTCCGCGGAGGAGGCCAAGGGCGACCTGAACAGCACCTACCTCTCCGTCTTCGGCCATTACACCCACACCTCCTGGGCGCACACCCTCATCGCCACCGTCGGCAGGTTCGATACCAAGCTGAACCGCTCCTTCAACTACGGTATCGACAGCGCCTCCACACGCGGCGATTCCAACGGCACCGGATTCGGCCTCATGTATGAGCTCGGGTACACCGTGGCTCTCACC
Organism: Akkermansia sp.; assembly: GCA_024405435.1. Lineage (GTDB taxonomy): Bacteria > Verrucomicrobiota > Verrucomicrobiia > Verrucomicrobiales > Akkermansiaceae > Akkermansia. The sequence goes on from JAKSOU010000050.1 coordinate 5,160, forward strand.
GAGGACGCCACCACCTGCATCCAGCCCCTCGTCAACCTCAGCTGGCGCCACTCCTCCATCGGCGGCTACAACGAGTCCGGCAGCCAGACCGCTCTCCACGTCGGCGACATGGAGGCCAACGTCACCACCTTCGCCCTGGGCGCACGCCTCCAGTCCGCATACGGCACCAAGCCCTGCAACCGCTCCTCCCTCTTCGAGGCCCGCGCGCTTGTCAAGTTCGCCGCAGGCGACAGGGACGTGCAGGGCAAGGTCAACCTCTCCGGCCTCCCCTCCCATACCAACAAGAGCGCCAAGATGGGCGGCGTGGGCGCTGAAATCGGCGCCGGCCTCTCCATCCCCATGGCAAGAGACACCGATGCCCTCTTCTTCGACCTCTCCGCCGAATTCTGGGGCGGATACGCCAATGCCAACGGGGTCATCGGATACCGCGTGAACTTCTGATTTACTAGGTACTATGTACTAGGTACTATTTGGAAATTCAGGCGCGCTCCGCGCGCGGTGTTCCATCAAGCCCCTGCGCTGTACGGCGCAGGGGCTTTTCGATTCTCCTCGCACGACCAAAATTCAAAAGGATTGGTCGTAACTCTTCATTATGCTGGGTGTGGGGGGTAATCCATGGATAATCGCCAACAAGGCCAATCCGCCGAGTTCCCAGTATCTATGCGAAAATTTGAAAAAATGGCTTGCAGCGGCATGCGGAAACCCATATACTACACTCGTGTGTGGGCGCGCTGCGACCACAGCTCAGTTTTCGTGTCAAACGAAATCCAAAATAACAACAACAATAATTAACGACAAAGGAATATGAGACTACATCTCAACAAGAAATTGCGGGCGGCCCTCATCGCCGCCATCTCCACCGTGGGAACCACCCTGCCGCTGGCCCAGGCCGCATGGGAGGGTGGTGCCAACGAGGGCAGCGAATACTACACGAACACGGGTAGAACCAACCTGCACCTGACCAACACCAGCGATGGCACCATCACGTTCACCGCGGAGCAAGACCACGTCACGGCAGGCATTGCCGAGGTCGCAGTCAAGGACTTGGCCACGGTTCGTGTGCGTGGCGGCAACCACTGGGGATCCGGTCGTGCGTTCGATATGCTCACCATCGACAGCATCAAGGCCGGCGATGGTTCGGGCACGGTGTTTGTGAATGCGGAGAAGTACGATAACAGCCAGGCTGCTTCAAACAGCACGGCAACCGTCCTTGGCATCAACGGCACGCTGGGCGGTGTGCAGAACTACGGCGTGCTCACCCTGGGCGCGAGCGGCTCCTCCATCAACGCCTCCGGCCTTCTCAACAACAATGCCGGCGGCACGCTCACCATCAACGGCTCATACGTGTTCGACGTTTCGGACATCTCCAAGTACACGCTGAAGTCCGAGGGTTCCGTGGAGTGGTCCGACGCCACCTACAGCCAGGGCTTCAAGAAGTCCTCCGGCTCCACCTATTATGCCATCAAGGGAGCCACCGACGGCGCCAATATCGGCAGCATCACCGACAGCACCGGTACCGCGCTGACCCGCGAATCCTCCGGCAACTACTACTTCACGGTCGGCGCGGGAGATTTCGACTACACCAAGTTCTATGTGAAGGCGGACACCGCCACGCTGAACCACGACGGCACGGGCCAGATTATCGTGGAGCGCAACGGTGCCACGCTCACCGTGGAGCATGCCACCTACCGCGATACGTCCGGTCCCAAGAACCTGAACATCGTGGTGGGAGAAGGCGGTGTGCTTGAAGTCACCCACAGCGGCCAGAACGGCTTTATTTCCGGCACGCTTGAGATTCAGGGCGGCGGCATCCTCCGCGTGGCGGGCAGCCACGACGCCTTTGGCTGGGGTACCGTTCCCAAGAGTGTTGTCCTTGAGGGTGAGCAGGGCAAGGAGGCCCGCTTGGAGTTCAACCAGACCACTGGCAACAGCGCCACTTTCGCCAGCGCCCTCACCATGAAGGGCTACGCCAACATCACCTCCACCAAGCAGGGTGGCTCTGCGGGCTTCAATACCTACACCGGCTGCTCCATCACCGCGGAGAACACGGAGAACTACATCGAGGTGCTGGACACCCGCCGCAGCGGCGTGACCATCACCGTGAAGGACGGCGGAGAGCTCACCGTCAAGAAGCAGACCATCAACAGCTCCGACAACAGCGCGGCCACCGTGGTGGTGAAGCAGGGTGAAGGCACGCTCTTCTACACGGGCGACACCAAGGCCAAGGGCCTGAACATCCAGGCCGGCACGGTGGACTTCTCCAGCACCGCAGACTTGCAAGCCCTCACCATCGGTGTGGACGGCACGATGAAGGTTTCCGGCGGCACCACCAACGTGGGCGGCACCGCCAACGTCATCGGCAACACCATTGAGTTGACGGGCGGCGAGCTCAAGCTGGGCGGCACGTACGACATCTCCGACCTGGAGCTTCAGGGCGGCGGCACCACCTACGTGGGCGGTGACGGCATTGCCACGGGCAACGGCTTCGCCCAGACCAACGGCAGCCTCAACGTGGTGCATGTGGACGGCGGCACCCTGACCCTTCTGGAGGGGGTCGTGTTCAACTACAACGCCGCTCCCGTGACTGTGGGGACCGACGGCGTGGTAACGCTTCCCGGCACCGTCTCCTACAGTGCCCTGCATGTGAACAACGGCAACGGCGTGAGCTTCAACTCCGCCTGGAACATCGCCCAGGAACACACAACGGATATCACCGGCGTGGTGATGGCGGATGGCACCAACATTGACCTGGACAAGGACGGGGCAACCTTCGGCCTCACGCTCAAGGGCAGCGCCACCCTCAAGGCCGCAGCCGGTGCCACCACCACCATCGGCAGCATCGCCGGCTGGCAGGACGGCACCCTGACCGTCACGGGCGAGGGCGCCGTCATCCTGCCCAGCGGCACCCTCACCCTGTCCGGCACCACCAAGCTGGATGTGCAGGGCAAGGCGGCCACCGGGAAGCTGGTGCTCAATAACGGCACGCCTGCCTTGAGCGTTGCCGCAGGAGCCTCGCTGAACGTGAACGGGGATTTGACCCCGTCCCACGGCACGGCCGTCGTTAAAGGCATCGTGAACATTAGCGGCTCTCTGGACCTCAGCAACGGCGGCAACTCCGATGTGAAACTCAATATCGGCAGTACGGGCGTGGTGACGGCCGGCAGCATGTGGATGGCCAAGACCGCCGGCATTGATCTGGCGGAAGGCGGCACATACAACATTGCCAACATGCAAATCGTGGGCAAGGAAGGTGGCAGTATCACCACCAGCACCAACAATGTGTCCTACGGCTCCAACAAAGCCGACTTCTTTATCACCAACGCCATCGTCACCGCCACGGCCAATGTCACCCTCGGCAACACGCTGGTGAACTCCGGTGTGGTGAGCAGCGCGCACCAGGTGACGCTGAGCAACGCCTCCTCCACCTACGCGGGTGTGACGGTGAGCGGGACCGGCAGCCTGGTGGTTGCGGCGGACTCCAACATCGCCGGCACCTCCAGCCTTGCCACCGGGGTGACCATCAACGGTGCCAACACGCTGACCAACAGCGGCACCATGGACATCAACGGCACCATCGTGTTCGGCCAGAACGCCATCCAGAACACCGGGGCCATCACCTTCGGCGACGACATCCACTTCAACCTGCTGGGCATGACCGCCGTGGACAACAAGTACACGCTCTTCTCCGGCAATGCGGTTGACCTGAGCATGTACGACACCAGCCGCATCACCGTTGCCGGCGGCACGGGGGCCTACAAGTGGACCTTCGGCCAGGACGGCACCATTTCCTACGCCTCCATCTCCTACACGTGGAATGGCGGCGCGGAGGGTGTGTGGGACTACGAGACTCCCTGCTGGAACGACCCCGCGGTACCCTTCCAGCCCGGCCTGGATGCCCAGTTCGACTCCAGCGCCACCGTGGCCGTGAAGGGTGAAATCGTGGCTGGCCAAGTGACCGTGAGCACCGGTAACGAGGTGACCCTGACGGAAGGCGAGGACGGCTACCTGACCGCCGCCGGACTGATGGTGGAGGGCACGCTCAACACCGCGGTGACCGTGGAGGCCGACTCCTACACCGTTGCGCAGGGCGGCACCTGGAACATCCAGGGCGACCAGCTCCTGGGCGACGGCATCAACGAGGGCACCATCCATGTGGACACCACCGGCGATGTGATTGTGTTCAGCGCCGCACCCGAGACCGTGCTGGCCGGCGTGGAGAATGACGGCCATATCGGTGCGGCCCTGTCCGACGGCGGCAGCATCCTGAACATGGGCGAATCCAGCGGCACCCTGGAGGTGTACAGCGGCGCCGTCTCCTATCTCAGCGAACTGGGCGACCAGACCGTTATGCTGGATGTCGGCACCAAGCTCCTCTTCGGCGACAATGCCGGAACGACGGATGCCGCCGTGTTCGCCAACGACATCGTGCTCAACGGCGACGCCTCCGTCCAGGTGTGGGGCAGCTCCAAGCACAGCTCCGCTACCATCAGCGGTGACGTGAGCGGCGAGGACCACACGCTCACCAAGACGGACGGCGACCAGAGCCTCGTGTTCTCCGGCGTGGTCACGCTCGGCGGCCTCACCACCGCCAGCGACGGCCATGGCACCATCGTCTTCAACGGCGGTGAGGGTTCCGTGGGATACATCAAGGCCCTGAATGCCGTCACCATCCAGTTCTCCGCCAAGGACGGCGCGGACAACATCTACTCCTTCGAGTCCTTCAACATGTCCAGCGACGACAACCAGACCAACGCCACCCGCTGGCTGGTGGTGGACAGCGATGTGACGCTCAACGGAACCGGCACCTCCCGCAAGTACGGTTCCACCATTGAGAACTCCTGGGGCATCAACGGCGGCGGCCTGGAAATCAACGGCACGCTCAACACCGCGGGCATCATCGCCATGGATGCCGGCAACACCACCGCGTACATCAAGGGTTCCGGCCTCATCAACACCAAGGGCCTCGACCTTTGCAACTACACCAAGACCTACATCCAGGACGGCATCACCATCAACATCACCTCCGACACGGGCATCTACAAGCGCAACAACAATGGCGAGGTGCATCTGCTGAATGCCACCCTGCAGGCCACGGATGTTGACTGGGCCATCAAGGATGGCGGCTCCGGGTACAAGGTGACCCTGGACGACACCGTGACCGGCACCACGTTCGACGTGGCAGCCGACCGCACCATCACCATTGCCAACATCCTGGGTGGTGAAGGCAAGCTGGTGAAGACCGGCGCGGGCACGCTCGTCCTCTCCAACAACAACACCCACACGGGTGTCATTGATGTGCGGGAGGGCAAGCTCGTGGTGGAGGGCACCATCGACTCCTCCGAGGTGACCTTGGGTGCCAACGCCTCCCTTGAGAACAAGGGTTCCAGCCCGATCACGCTCTCCGATGTCGATGAGCAGCTGAAGCAGATCGAAAACCTCGGCTCCAGCGAAATGACGCTCAGGAACACGACCGGCACGCTCGAAGTGGAGGACCTGACCATCGGTGCCGACAGCTCCGTCAGCTTCTACAAGTCCGCTGCGGAGGGCGTTGAAGGCACCATCACCGTCACCGACACGCTGAACGCCGGCGGCGGCACGCTGAAAGCCAACCTCACGATTATCGGCAGCGGCGATGAGGAAGCCCCGACCCAGCTGAACCTGGGTGGCGCCGCCCTCACGCTGGGCAGCAAGCTCACGGTGGACACCACCAGCGGCCTCATCCTCCTGGATGCCGACACCATCGCCGCCCTGGAGGGGCTGGCGCTTGGCCATGACCTGGATCTCTTCAAGGCACTTGAAGAGACGCAGCTGAACTATGGTTCCGAGTACAACGGCACGTGGTTCGATGCCATGTTCGTGCGCACGAACGATGTCCACGGCGACTACCGCGTGTACGCCAGCGATACCAGCTTCGGCCTGACCAAGGTGAGCAAAACCCCGGAACCGACCACCGGCACATTGTCCTTGCTGGCGCTTGCCGCCCTGGCGGCAAGGCGCCGCCGCCACTAAATAACTTACTAGGTACTAAGTACTAGGTACTATTTAGGAAGTCAGGCGGCTTCGCCGCGAAGATTATCAAGCCCCTGCGCTGAACGGCGCAGGGGCTTTTTTCAAATTCTCATAAAAACTGCGATTTCCCTTAGATTTGCGCTTGCGCGCGGGGGCGGCGGGGTGGTATAATGTCAAGGTAGGGTTGGGAAGGCCCGTGTGGAGCTTTCCCGCTTGTTCTTAACCACAATTGATACCAAAATGAAATTACATCTCCCCAAGATGCTCGCGGCTGCGCTTCTTGCAGCCATCACCTCCGTTGGTAACCTGGCCTACGCGGCTGAACCGGTGGACGCCACGTTCACCACCACCAACTCGGTTACCACATCGGTCAACAATTTCTGGGCCAACGGATTCACCTGCGTGCTCACCGGTGCCCGCCTGGCGACAACCAGCGAGCCGACGGGCGTTCCCATCTCGGGGTGCGAGACGGTGACCCTTCAATCCATCACCTCCAATATCCGTGCGTCCGCAGCGGGAGGCACCGGCCTGGCCCTGATAAGCAGCACCGGCGAGGTGCTTTCCCTGGCAACCAACTCCGCCAGCGCAGCGGGAGACTTCACCTGGACGTTCACCGATGCCACGGTGGCGACGGGCTCCGCCATCTACTTCGCCTACTACGATGCAGCCAATACCAACGTTGCGGTTGGATATACGCTCCAGACCGGCAATGACGGCGACCTTTTCAAAGCGGGCGCCGGTACCCTCCGCAACTACGGCGATGCGTCAAATGCTGCAACGTGCGCTTTCCTCGGCACCAACACATCATTAGACTTCGTTGTCCAGAACGTTCAGTACGCGCCCTACCTGGTCATCACGACCACGGGTTCCGCCGCCCCGATTGAAGATTACAACTGGAACGGCTCCGGCACCACGGCCGCCTGGGACACCACCAGCAAGAACTGGCTGGTGGGCGGGGCCGCCGCCACCTATGTGGGTGCCCCTGAAGGCATCGTCAACTTCGGCAACGGAGCGGTTGCCAAAAACGTGACCGTGAACGAGGCTATCATGGCCGGCACGGTGAACGTGAGCGACAACTACACGTATACGATTGGCGGCACCGCCACGCTGGACATCACCAAGCTGAACGTGGAAGCCGGCTACACGCTGACGGTGGACGGCACGGGCACGTTGAGCGTGGCCAGCCTGATCGGCACGGGCACCATCCACCTCAACGCGGGCTCGCACTATGCCATGACCACGCTGACCGCCGCCAATACAGAGGCGGTCCTTCCCGTGGAGGGCGAGGGCACGCTCGCGATTGAAACGGTCACCGTCTCCGGGGCCAACGGCCGCGTGACCTTCGGCCTGCCCACGGACAACGGCTCTGTTCAGATGACCGGTGGCGTGGTGAACTACGGCGGCGGCGTGGAGCACGAGCTGGACCAGCTCGGCCTCTCTTACAACGGCGCCCAGGCCTCCACGGTGAACGTGGAAACCGACACCACGCTCCACGTGGTGGGCACGAACGTGGCGTACGACAACGCGCACCGCATGGCGGCCTCCATGTTCCTGGGGCACTGGAACGCGCAGAACACCATCAACGTGTACGGCACGCTGATTTCCGAGGTGGCGCTCTCCACCTGGGACGGCCAGGTGGCCATCAACGTGGCGGACGGCGGCCGCCTGGAGCTGCGCGACGGCTTGAACCGCAACCTGTCCCGCAACACAGCCATTAACATCAACGTGGCCAACGGCGGCGTGATTCTGGCAGGCACCACGCACAACACCGAGCACACGCAGAGCCATGATTCCCTTTCCGTCAACCTGTCCGACGGCGCCACGTTCCAGGCATACTACGCCACGGGCGAGACCACGGCGGACCTGGGCGGCAAGCTGAACTTCACGGACGGCACGGCCACGCTGGATGTGGGCGGGTCCACGCTGACCACCACGATATCCGGCACGCTGGCCGGCACGGGCGCCATCAAGAAGACGGGCGAGGGCACGCTGGTGCTCACCGGCGGCAACAAGGCCCTGGGCGGCACCATCAGCCTCACCGAAGGCACGCTCACCTTCAATTCCGATGTGGTGCTGGACATCTCCAACATGACCCCCGAGACCGTGGACGAGCAGCAGGTGTACCATCTGGTGGACATTGCCGATGGCGCCACCTACACCGGGTGGGATGCCCTCACCAAGGATTCCCTGACGGGCGTCATGGTGGACACCGCCACCTTCAAGGACGACGGCACGGTGGTGCTCTCCACGGTGAAGCCGCACACAGTGGAGTGGGACCCGAACTGGGGCGTGACCGGGCCTGACGTGCTTTCCGCCTCGCTGACGGAGACCACCGCGCTCATCACCTCCCCCTACAAGGACGGCAACGATGTGACGGTGGAGCTCACGGGCGCCGGCAACGCGGAGGCCTACATCTACGGCGTGCAGAACAGCGATGTGAACAACACCGGCACCACCTACGTGACCAACGTGTGGATTGACGCCTCGGAGGGCACCTACAAGGCCATCGTCGGCGGCAGCTACTGCAACAACTGGGGCGACGGCGGCGCCCTCAACCTGGAGGGCGACACCCACATCCAGCTGGACGGCGCCACGGTGGGCACCGTCATCGGCGGCAACTTGAAGGACGGCCAGAACCCGCAGTTCAACGGCAGCTCCTACATCTCCGTCATCAGCGGCGATGTCACGGCGGCCATCATCGGCTCCTCCACAAACTCGCACAACAAGGCAACCACGCAGACGGGCGACACGCACATCTTCGTGTACGTGCCGCTGGCCCAGAGCGAGGTGAACCCGCTGCCGGGCGGCGGCGGCGGCTCCAGCGTGCCCAAGAACCAGGTTATCGGCGCCTCCGCGCACGTGGACAACACCACCGGCACCGCCACGCTCAACGGCAGCACCCACGTGACCATCGACCTCAGCAAGTACGAGGGCGGCACCACCTCGTTCGTCAAGACCATCATCGGCGGCCACTTCAGCGACGCCGCATCCCACACCCAGAACATCACCGGTGACACGAACGTCGTCATCAACGGTGGCAGCATTGAGTTCAGCGGCGACATCATCGGCGGCAACCGCAACCACAACGGCGCCTCCACGATTGGCGGCAGCTCCACGCTGGGCCTCACCGGCGGCACGTACTCCGGCGCCATCACCGGCGGCTCCAAGGTGAGCGCCGGGGCCTCCTCTGAAATCGGCAACGTGGTGGTGAGCCTGGGCGGCACCGCCCAGATCGGCGGCGACGTGTATGCCGCCGGCTTGATTGACGGCGACGGCACGGGTGCCTCCACCGTGGCATCCACCACGGTGAACGTGGGGTCGGACGTGACTATCACCGGCACGCTGAGCGGCGGGTTCGGCGGCACGGGCGCTGCCCGCGGCACCGTTTCCGGCATGCGCATCCTCAACCTGAACGAGGCAGAGGAGTACACCAACCTCTCCGCCGCCACCCTCGCCGCGTTTGACGAGATTTCCGTGGCCGGCGGCGCCTCCGCTGCCGTCTCCGGCATCTCCGGCACCTCCTCGCTGGACAAGACCGGCAGCGGCGCGCTGACGCTCTCCGGGGCGTCCACGCTGGATACGCTGACCGTCTCCGCCGGGCGCCTGACGTTCGACGCGACGGGCACGGAAATCGGCACGGTGAACGTGGTGAGCGGCGCCACGCTGAGCTCCACGGATGCGGCCTCCACCATGGCTGCAATCACGCTGGACGCGGGCTCCACGCTGTCCGTGGGCACCGCCGGGCTGGCGCTGGAAAGCGGCTCGGAGTTCACGCTCTCCGGCGGCAAGATCAACTTCAGCTACACCGGGGCCATGAGCCAGGAAATCATCGTGGCCTCCGGGCTCACAGTTGACACCATCCACGGCATCAGCTTCAACCAGAGCGGCCCGCTCGGGGACTACGCCATTGCGGCGGACTACCTGACGATGGGCCCCCAGCTGGCGGACTACACGCAACTGCGCGTGAAGGACGGCAACCTGATACTGGGCAAGGCGGCAGGCGGCGGCAGCTACTGGGGCGCGGGCATCGGTGCCGGCACGTGGGACATGGCGTCCATCAACTGGGCGGATGACGACAACCTGACGGCCTCCCGCACGTTCACGGATTCCAACGCGGCGCACTTCACCGCAGCTGGCCTGGGCGGAGCCATCAACGTGACCACCGCCATCAACGTGACCACCATCAACGTCTCCGGCGCTGCCTACACCTTCACCGGCGGCCAGAACCTCAATATCACCGGCGGCATCAGCGTCACCGATTCCGGCGTGGCCATCTTCGACAAGGTGGCGGGCGAGCTCAAGAACGTCTACATCGCCGGAACCGCAAGCAAGCTCACCATCAGCAGCGGTGATGTCTCCGTGAACGCCTTCTCCAGCGAGGGCACGTTCATCACGGCCGGCAACCTCGCCATCAAGAGCGCTGTGGCCAACGGCGGCAGCGTGGTGGCGGGCGGCAACGTGACGCTGGCCTCCGGTTCGGAGAACGTATTTGGCTCCCTCAACGCCACCGGCAAGGTGACGGGGGCCTCCAAGCTCACCGTGGGCGGTGCGTCCGCCATCGGCAGCGTGGAGGGCATAGGCACGCTCGCGCTCAACGGCGGCACGCTCAGCCTCGGCAACGCCTCCGGGCTTGCCAACACCCAGTTGGGCGGCGCGCTCACCCTCACGGGCGAGGCCGTGAACCTGGGTGCCGTCACCATGGCGGACGGATCCTCCATCTCCAGCTCCAAGGTGGTGGTGGCCAACGGCATCACCGTTTCCGGCACGGGCACGGTGAAGGGCGGCGCCACGCTGCAGACCGCCTCCGTGGGCGGCACGGGCACGCTGGCCGTGGAGAACGGCACCGTGGGCATCGCCTCCGGCTCCACCATGACCGTTTCCGGCGTGCTGGACGTGAAGTCCGGCGCACACATCTCCAACTCCGGCACGCTGGCCGTGACCAACTCCGGCCGCGTGATTGCCGGCAACGGCGTGAGCCTGGGCAACGTGGACGCCAAGGGCGCCATTGAGCTGAACGGCGCGTCCGTCTCCGCCACCGGCGGCAGCATCGCCGCCCTGGACATGGGCTCCGGCGAGACCCTGACGGTTGCCAACGACCTGGCCCTCACCTCCACCACGGGTTCCGCTGGCTCGCTCAACGTGGGCGGGACCCTCACCGTGGGCGGTGCGGCCACCATCGGCAACGTCACCGCCGGTACGCTTGAGCTCACCACCGCAGGAACCCTCACCGCCAGCGGCACGCTGAATGCAGGCACCATCACGCTGGACCGCGTGAG
>JAKSOU010000051.1 GCA_024405435.1 Akkermansia sp.
GATACTCTCTTTGCCCGCCAGTTCCCGGTGGTTCACCCCGCCTGCGCTCTTGCCCTCCGCATGTGCCTCACTCCCGAGGACGCCGGCGAGCACAAGCTCGGTATCGCCATCGTGGACGAAGACGGCACCCCGCTCGACAAGGAGCGCATGCCCATCGTCGGTGACCTCAAGGTGGCCCTCCCGGAGGGTGCCACGTTCCTCACCCGCAACCTTATCATGAACTTCCAGGGTCTCCGCTTCGAGAAGTCCGGCAACTACAGCGTTGACGTGACGCTCGACGGCGAGCTGATGGCTCGCACGCCGCTGCGCCTTGTGCTTGTTCAGCAGCCCGCCCAGCCCCAGGCCTAAGCGAGTTTCCCAGTTTTCCGATAACTGGATAAAGCCTTTCCGCTTCCCGCGGAAAGGCTTTTTTCATACCCCGCGCGTTGAAAAGCGCCGCGCCCCTGCGTTCCCACACGTGTATAGCGCATACCATTTGCCATGAAGACACATCCGCTCCTGCCGCTCCTTGCATTCTGCCTGTGCACCTGCCCCTCCCCCGTGTGGGCGGAGGGCGGCCAGGGCCTCAGCCAGAAGGAAATGACCAACCTCTACGGCGAGGACTTCGCCAGGGAGGCCGCGGACGCGCAAAAGCTCATTGACGAGGAGTGGGACGCCGACACCATCGACGAGGATGCCGCGGAGGAGGAAACTCCCGCACCCAAGGCGCAGGAGAAGCCCGCCCCCGCAGAGCCGCAGCCCGCCGTGGCGAAGAAGGACGACAAGGCGGCAGCGCAGGACGCCGCCTTGGCCAAAACCGCGGAGGAGGAGGCCGCGCGGCAGGCCGCCAAGGCCGCCGCCAAGGCAAGGGCCCTGCGCAAGAAGATGCTGGAATCCACCGTGGCCCTGGTGAAGGCCAAGCGCTCCGTGGACGCCAAGATCAGGAGCTCACGCAACAGTATCGACCAGCAGCGCGCCAAGGTTGCCTCCATTCAGGAAAAGCTTGAAAAGAAGAGGGACAAGGCCCTTGCCAAGAACGACCCCACCGGGTTGGGCCGCATGGCCAACCGATGGGCAGAGGAACACCCCGAATGGACCAACCCCGGCGGACGCGGCGGTGACCGGAACGGCCAAGATGACGACCAGAAGGGCCGCGGCGGCCAGGGTGGCGGCCAGGCCGGGCCCGGCGGCTGGGGTATGCCCGGCGGCCGCGGCGGTTGGGGTGGCGGCCGCGGGGGACGCGGCGGTCGCGGCGGCTGGGGCGCGGCAGCCCTGCCGCAGGCCTCCACGCAGGACCGCCAGACCGTCAAGAACGCCCAGAAGAACATCAAGGAACTGAAGAAGGCCATCCCCCAGCTCGTCACCCTCAGCTACCAGATGAGCGAGCGCATCGAATCCCAGCTTGAATCCCTCGGCAAGGTGCAGAACGCCGTCCTGAACTCCTACGACCCCGCCGCCAACCCCGAAAAGGAGGGCTGCGAGGCGGAAAAGGCCCCGGAGGACAGCTATAAACCCCGATGAATTTACGATTGACAATTTACAATTTACAATTTGGAAGTTAGCGCACGCTCCGCGTGCGACGAATTTCAAAATTGTAAATCGTAAATTGTAGATTGTAAATCAGGGAAGTGTGCTGTACTCCGTACAGCTCACTTCCCTGTCAGTTTGGTATCGCGGCGCAAGATGTCCCAGCCGCCCTCCAGCACGTAGACGGGCGCCTCTATGATGCCCAGGGAGCGCAGGTGCTCCGCCACCTCCGTGGAGGAGCCGCAATCCACCGTGCAGAACACCACAATGCACTCCCCCAGGTCCTTGGCGGCCAGCAGGCGCTCCATGGCGGCATCCACCTGTTCCTGCATGGCGGCACCCTTGCGGATGGGGAACATGCGGTTCTCGCTGAGCATCAGGTGGTTCAGCTCGAAATCGGCCTCGCTGCGCGCATCGATCCACACCACCTTGTCGCCGTAGCGCTGCAGCAGGGTGTCCAGGCAAATCCGCCCGGGCGGCAGCTGCTCCTGCATGCACGGCGGCACCCGCCGCGGCGCGAACACAAGCGCATCCACCCCGTAAATCACCACGGCCAGCCCCAGGATGATGAATCCCAAACGCAGCGCCTGTTCAATGGTTCCCCGCATGTACGCCCCCTTTCTACCACGCCCGCGCCCGCCTGTCAACCCCGGAGCGCAGATGCGCGCGCACCACGCCGAATCAAGAAGGCCCAGCCGTTCCGGCTGGGCCTTGCTCAATCCTGCACCTTGTCACGCCAAAGCTTTAGCGGCGGCGGAGCCTATATTTACAAAATCGTCAATCGTATACCCAAATCATGCCTTAATCGCTTCGGGATTCTTCTCCAGCACGCGCAGCAGCTTGGCGGCGGCGCCGCTCGGGCGCCGGTCGTCTATCTCCCATTTGCTCAAGGACGACAGCGTGATGCCCAGCGCCTTGGCGAACTCGCTTTGAGAGAGTCCGAAACTGCGGCGCAGTTCCGCGATGCTGTTGCCTGACTGGGGCAGGCGGTAGCGGGAAGGCGTGACGATGAAGCAATGCGGTTCCGGCAATTGGCCTCCCTCCTCCAGGGTGTCGGCCACGTAGATTTCGGCGCATTCGTCCAAATTGGCCGCCACCTCCTCCGGGGTGTCGCCGTGCGTGCAGTCCCCATCCAAATCCGGAAGGCTACCCACATAGCACTTGTCTTCCTCGCTCCAACGGATGAAGCGCGGATAGCGGCGCGCGAGTTCTTTGATGTTCGGTGTGTTCATAATTGGTGTTTTCCTTATGTTGTTTGTGAGCTGACGCGAGACCTCATTCCCCCTTCCCGGTGGCGCGGCAATCTATGCGGCGGAGCCGCCTATATTGACAAATCGTAAATAGTAAATTGTAAATTGTAAATTACTTGCCTCCCTTGGTCAACACAAAGCCGCTGGCTGTCAGCTCGGCCACTATCTCCCGAATCTTTATCGGCATGGCTTCAATATATCACAATGTGAACAAAACGCAAGCCATTTTTTTCACATTGTGAAAAATTTCCACACCAGCCCGCGTTAAGCCCGCGCCCGCCTGTCAACCCCGGAGAGCGCAGATGCACGCGCACCACGCCGAATCAAGAAGGCCCAGCCGTTCCGGCTGGGCCTTGCTCAATCCCGCGCGCGAAGCGCGCCTAACTTACAAATTGTAAATCGTAAATTGTCAATTGTAAATTAGCCCTTGCGGCGCCTGCGCGCGGCCAGCGCGCAGAGCGCCAGCAAGCTGAGGGTCCCTGTGGTGGGTTCCGGCACGTAGTAGATGGCCACGGTCCCCACATTCTCACCACCCCAGTTGTACACCAGGGCGTAGGTCTGGGGAGCCAGGTTCTTGTACACCTCACTAGCATCCAGGTCCACATGGCGGTAGTCCTCGCAGGTCAGCTGCTGGCCCTGGGTGGCATCCCAGTCGCCGATACCGGTGATGTGCAGCTGCTCCACGGAGGTGGAGATGTAGTACCAGCGGTTCTCCATGGAGAGGCCGGAGATGGCGGTCATGTCGGCTTCGCTGAGCGTGGCACCCGGCTCGATGGTGAGCGAGCAGCCCAGGTTCAGGCCGTGGTTCGTCTGCGCAGCGGACACATCCATCACGGAGCCTTCCTTCATCGTCAGGTTGGCGTTCAGCTGGGCCGCATCGCCAACGGTGAGGACCTTGTCCTGCTCGATGGAAATGGAGCCCACGTTGCTCTCACCGGTGGTGGTGCCGGTGTACACGCCCAGGGTGGCGCCGGCGCCGATGGTGACATCCGTCACGCCCAGGCTGGCTTCTGCGGCAATGCTCATGATGTTGAGCGTGCCGGCCTGCACGTCAATGGAGCCGTTGAACTGCTGGTTCTCTGTCGTCGTATCCGCGCTGAGGGCCTGGGTGCCCTCACCCTTCTTGACCAGGTTCACATTCTTCTGCACCTTGGCGCGGGTGGAGAAGTTGTCGCCCTCCTGCGTGGCGATGGTCAGCGTGCGGACGGTGGAGGAATCGTTTCCGAAGACACGCTTGGTACCATTGTATTGCGCGGCGCCGGAGAAGATGACATGCTCGTCGTTGGGCGACGTCACGTGCTCATCATTGGAAACGATGCCCCTCACGGTGGCATTCGTGCCCAAACCGATGCCCGTATGGGTATTGGCGTCCCCGTTGCTGTCCAGCGTCACCACACTATACTGAAGCTGGGTGGCAGCGCCGTCGTTGATGTTCAACGCCAGGTAGCGGATGCCTGCGCTCTGCTGCGTGATTTCAACGTTGCCCTTGAAATCGCCGGTGCCGTTCAAGTTGTAGATGGAAACGTGGTCCACCGAGGCATTGGCACAGAGATTCAAGAGCGTGCCGGCCGCGCCGCTCAGGTTGCCGATGTTGCCAATCGCGTTCCAGTGCGAGCTGGTTGAGTTGAGCGTGGCCGTTCCATTCACCGTCACATTGCCGAGCTCGTACGTGCGATCATCGTTCTGGCCGTTGACATAGAACTTGATGCCGCTGCCGTCATTGAGGACGATGGTGCCGCCGTTGTTGGAGACCAGCTGGTTGGAGGCGAGCGTCAGGGTGACGTTGGCTCCCACCTCCAGCGTGCCGCCGTTGGTGACGGAAATCAAGCCCGTGCCCAGGGCGGTGGCATTGTTGGCCACCACCGTGCCGGAGGTGATGTTGGTGCCGCCGGAGTAGGTGTTGGCGCCGCTCAGGGTGAGCGTGCCGTTGCCGGTCTTGGTGACGGAATGGGCTCCGGTGATCACGGACGAGAAGGAGCCGTTCATCGAGGCGTCAATGGTGGTGTTGGCGGTCAGGTTGACCTTGCCGTCGCTCACGTTGCCGCCCGCCAGCCTGAAGTTGGCGCCAAAGGAACTGCTGTTGCTGTCATTGAACTTCAGGGCGCCGCCCTGCACCACCAGGTAGCCGTCACCGGTCACCACGGTGTCGTACAGGCCGAAGTCGCTGCCACCCTGCTTGACGAGGTCGGCATTGAGGGTCAGGATGGGTTTGGCGGTGTATTTGTTGCTCTGGCGCAGCCAGAACTCGCCGTTCTGCCCCTCCTTGCCCACGTAGGATTCCGCCTCCACAATCAAGCCCATGGTCTGGGAACTGCCGTTGGCCAATCCCGCACCGGAATTGGTGAGGCGGCCGCCGTTGAGCGTGTAGATGTAGTTGGCGTCGGCCTTGTCGTTGATATCGAGCGTGGCGCCGGCGTCAATCGTGATGGTTCGGTCGGGGTACTGGCCGTCGATGTTGAGCGCGCCGAGCACAAACCTGGAATAGTCGTTGGAAGAGCCAAGCTTGAGCGTGCCGCCCTTCAGCTCGATATCGCCGGTGAAGGCCTCGTTCCTGCCGTTCACGGTGATGGTGCCCGTGCCGTCAAAGGCAAAGTCGCTCTCGCCGGTGAGGCCGGCGTTTCCAGAGCCCGCCGTGCCGATAACCAGGCTGCCGCCCTGCAGGGAGAGCGTGCCCCCGCCGGTGACGGTGTCCACGGCAAAGGTGCCGGTGCCGGTCAGGGTGGCCGCATCTCCCGCGGTGGTGGTGGCCGCCACATGGAGCGTGCCGAGGGTATCCGCATCAGCGAATGAGAGCGTGCCGCCCTCGTGCAGGTACACATCCGTCAGGACGGTGCTTTCATGCTTGGATGCCGCTTCCTTCACATCCGCCAGGGAGACGGTGTCCGTGAAGATGTAGTAGGCGTTGTAGACGGGGGTTCCGGTGAGTTCAAACTTGCCGGTTGCCGCGTCCACGTCCACGGTATTGCCCTTGTAGGAGAAGGTGGCCTTGGCGTCGTCACTGCCCAGGTCAAGCGTGCCGGCCGTGATATCCACCACGGTCACATCGCCGCTGGCGGCCTCGAAGCCGCTGCCCTCGCCGGGTTGGTGATATTCACCGTTCACGTCCTCGTAGGTGACGCCGCCCTCGGGATCAAAGGCGCCGTCCTTGAGGACGTAGTTGCCGCGCAGGGCCAGGGTGCCGCCGTTGAGCTCCCAGGCCTCGTTGATCTGGAACGGGGAGCCTGCCGTGCCCAGGGTCAGGGTCTGGGTGCCGGGGCCCTCCTTCACCAGCTTGCCGGTGAGGCCCAGCGCGCCGTTGTAGGAGTAGTTGCCGTCTTCAAGCACGTTGATGGTCAGGTCATCCAGCCCGGAGAGGGCGGTGCCGCCCTGCAGGCCGCCCACGGTCAGGGAGGCGCCGTTGGTGAGGTTCACCTGCACATTGCCGCTGGTGAGCGTCAGGGCGCCGGTGATGGCGGTATCCGCCTGCACGTTGAACTGCAGGTCGCTGCCGTGGTTCGGGTCGAAGTTCACGGTGAGGCTCCCGAACTCTACCGCGCGCGCGCCGGTGTTGATGGTGAAGGCGTCATTGTTCGCGTTGGCGGCGTGGTCAATCACCAGGTCGCCGGTGAACTTCTCGGTGTCGCTGGCGGAGAGGGAATCGATGGTCAGCACGATTTCCTGGTCGGCATTGTGCTTGAGAGCCACTGCGGATTGGCCCTGGTTGCCGGTCACCTTGAAGGTGCCGCCGCCCACCAGGGCCGCGATTTCCACCTGGGCGTTCCAGCGGTTGGCGATGGTGAGCTCGCCGTCCGCGCGGGTCACCCCGTTCAGGTGGGCGGTGGCGTTGTCCATGTCAACGGAGAGCCACACGCCGTGCTTGCCGTTGTTCACGGTCAGGCCGTTCATGGTCAGGGCCGCCTCTTCGGAGATGATGTTGCCGTTGTCCAGCACCACGCTGGAGAAGCTGGAGATGTCAATGGCATGGCCCTCGGCGCTACCGAGCTTGAGGGTGACGGGGGCTTCGGAGTACCCGGCAACCGTGAGTGTGCCTTCTCCGGTTGTCACGGCGCCGTTGGTCAGCGTGGCGTCCACGCCCAGCGTGATGACACCCTTACCGGAAGCATGGGTGAGCACGGCCTGCACAGAGTCTGCATGGTTCAAGGATATTTCAGAGCCTTGTGCAACCTCTATACTGGCGTTGCTGCCGAAGGTGGATTCACCGTAGACCATGAGCTTTGTATCCAGCCCAGTGCTTACCTTGGCGATGGCGTCGTCCTGCACATGGATGCCGCCGGACAGGGAGGATGTCTCCTCACTCACTGAGATGGTGCCGGTGCCGTCCTTCACTACCACGTCCGTCACCGTGTGCCCTAGTATGCTCTCCGCCTGCAGGTCCACGGTCGTGCCGTCAACCAGGTAGTAGGTGTTGTTGTCCTCCTCGGTCTTGCCCACCACGCCGTCGTCCAGCAGGGTGGCCCCTGTCACATCGCCGAAGGAGAAGGTCACGCCCTGTGCGGCGGAGACATTGTCCCCCGTGTTGACGAGCTGCACGCCGTCCACGGTGGTGCGGTAGCCGTAGCCCACACCGGCCTCGGTGTGCTCGGTGTAGGATTCCTGATGGGAGGCCTCCAGGCCGCTGAGGTCATAGGTGCCGGAGCCGAACTCCAGGCTGCCGCCCGCCAGGGTGATGGTGCTGCCGATGCGGGAGATGCCGTGCAGGGTGAGCGCGCCCGCGCCGTCCTTGGTGAGGCCGCCCGCGGCCAGCGTGCCGTTGAACTCGTTGGCTCCCGCGTTGGTCAGGCTCAGCGTGCCGGTCACGTCCACCGTGCTGCCGGCCACGCCCGTGAGGGAGGTCAGCGCCACGCCGCCCTCCGCCGTGAACTTCTGGGTGCCGGCGCCGGCCATGTGCAGGCCCACGTTGGCCGCCAGGGAGCCGGCGTACTCGTACGTGCCCGTGCCGCTGATGGTCAGCGTGGCGGCGGAAACGTCCTTCAGGATGACCTGGCTGCCGGTGGTGCCCGCCAAGCCGCCGATGGTCACCTGGGAGTTGGCCAGGCGCAGTTGCGCCTTGTTGCCGCCCGCCAGGTTGATGACGCCGTGCTGCAGGGCGTTCTGGCCGGAGATGTCAAGGTAGGCAGTGTCACCGGAGACTCCGCCATCGGCCTTGATGCCCACCTGCATCTCGCCGCTGAAGTTGCCGCCCTCGCCGGAGAACAGGTAGCGGTCGTTCGCCCCCTTGCCCACCAGGCGCACCGTGCCCTCACCGTCCACATGCCCGGCGAACTCGAAGCCGTTCTTGCCCCAGTTCATGGCGGTTTTGATGATATCGCCCTTGTTCTTGCCGAAGGTTACTGTGCCCGTCAGCTTCAGGCCGCCGTCGTACTTCTGCAGCGTGGAGTTGTTCTTGAAGGTGAAGTCGCCGTTGTAGGTCTTGACATCGTTCTGCTCCATCTCCATGAGCAGCGTGGCACCCTCGCCCACAATAAAGTTGGCTGCAAAGTTGTTGTCCGGCGTCGTCCACGCATCACGACCGAGCGTGAGCGTCTTGCTGTCGGCCACCACAATGGTTCCGGCGCCCGTGCTGATGCCGTCGCGCAATTCGGCGTTCTGGTTGAACGTCACCGTGGCCCCGTTCTGCAGGGTCAGCTTGGAGGCGTTCACGGTCCCGTTGAATGTCGTGTCCGCGGCTGTGGTGATGTTGATGGAGTTGTCGCCATTGCCGCTGTTGCGGGCAATCACGCTGTTCACCACGGTGTCCGCCGCCTCGAAGGTGAGAGTGAGCGGGCCGTGTGCACTGGAATCGTTCCTGATGGAGGCCGCATTGATCACGTCGGCATCGCCGGAGAATGTCACGGTGAGGCCATGGCTGGTATGGTTGCGCTTGTTGATGATGTTGCCGATGTAGCCGGAAACATCACCGGTGAACTTCAGCTGGGGCGTGACGTTTACGCCGCTATTGTCGGATCTCACAATATCGCCGCTGCCGGTGAGGGTTCCCGTAAAGGTGGTGGTGTAACCGGAGTAGCCATTGTTGATCGTGATGCCGCCGTCGCCGATCTCCACATCCGCCGCAACGGTCTGTTGGGCCTTGGCGAAGCTGCCTACCCAGCCGTCCAGGATGAGGGAGGAGTTGGCCGTGTAGAGCCCGCTGCTCTCCTGCAGGTCCAGGTTGGCGATGGTGCCGCCGATCTTGACCGCGCCGGTCCAGTCCGCGGCGTCCAGGGTCACGTTGGTGCCCAGGGAGCTTGTGCCGGTGATGCTGTATATGCCGGCGCCGTGGATAGCCTTGTTGGAGACGGTGGTGCCGGAGGGGATGGTGAGCGTGGCGCCCGCCTTGATGCCGAAGCCGGTGGCGGTGGCCATCTGGTCGGCGTCCTCGGCATAGCTCATGGAGGTGTTCACATAGTAGATGCCGCCGGGGGTGGTGTCGAAGGTGAAGATGAGGTCGCCTTCGCCGGCGCCCTCCGGGTTCTCCACCCAGGAGCCGCCTTTAATCGTGGCGGTATTCGTGACGGTGGCGTCTCCCTCACCCCATACCAGATAGTACTGGGAGGAGGAGGTGAGGAAGCCGTTGTCACCGTGGGAATACGTCGGGTCAACCAAGCTGAACCGCACATATTGGTCCATGTTGAGGGCATCCACCGTCACGGTGCCTGCCAGGGCCACGGAGCCTTTGCTTTCAATAGTGCCGCCGATGGTGGCGCCCTGGGTGATGCTCAGGGAGCCGTTGGCCTCCACCGTGGCGGAGTCAATGATGTCCGCGCTGTTCTCCACAGTCACGGCGTTGCCGCCCGTGTGCAGCACCACATGGTTCAGGACGTTGTTGATCGTCTTGGCCGCGGTGGCGGTGATATCCAGGTGGCTCAGGGTGAAAGCGGTATTGGTAGCCTCGTACAGGGTGGTGCCGGTGGTGATGTCAATGGAGCCCTGGTGCCCCGCAAGGCCTGTCATGGTCAGGCCCTCCTTCTTGAATGTGCCGCCTTCATCCACAAGCAGGTTTGCATCGTAGCCAACCCAAAGCTTGTAGCTGCCCACATCGAGCGTGCCGCCGTCCTGCACGCGCACGGTGGCGGTGGAGGAGTTGTTGTCGCGCGACATATCGAAATTGGCGGACATGGTGGCCGTGCCGCCGATATTGATGGTGCCCCTCATGACTTGGACTTGAGAGGTGCCGAGCGTCACGGTGCCGCCCTGCAGATTCAGCACGGTGTCTGCGGTGGCGTTGTTCATGTTCAGGGTGCCAATGCTGTAGGTGCCGCTCTTCATCGTCATCTCGCCGGCGTTCACCGTGAGGGTGGCGATGGATGTGGTATTGGTGTCGATGGTCAGGGAACCAGCGCCCGCCTTGGTGAAGTTGCGGGTTTGGTCACCGTTGCTGTCGTTCTCCATCGTGTTGACCACCAGGTCTGCCCCGGAGTTCACGGTGACGGTCACGCCCTTGCGCACCTGCATGCGCTCGATGACGTTGTTGGTACCGGTGGCGGTGATGTTGCCGCCGAAGGTGTTGAAGCCCTTGTGGTCCGTGCCGCTGTCGGTGATGAGGGCGTTGCCGTTGAGGATGAGGTTGGCGTGCATGGTCTCGCTGCCGGAGGTCATGGCCAGGTCCAGCGTGGCGAGGTTGGCGGCATCCGTGCCGTTGAGGGTGATGGAGGTGACGCCGCCGTTGTAGCCGGTGGCATCATTTGCACCGGCGATACGGAAGGTGGCGCCGCCGTTCACGGTGATGGCGCCGTGGATAAGGCCGTCACCCGCATTGTGCCTGGTGGTGGAAACCACGCCGCTGCGCACCTCCAGGGAGGTGATCTTGGTGTACTGGCCGTCACCCAGCGTCACCACGCCTGCGTCTGTGGTGTCGTGCGTGTCCACCACCAACTTGGTGGCGGTGTTGGGGATGTCGGATGCGCCCTGCGTGCCCGCCTTCTGGATGTAGTAGGTGGTGGTGGTCTGCTGCCAGCCCACCTGGCCGGTGGTGCTGTTGTAGGTGGCGGCGTGGTTGTTGAGTGTCCAGGTGCCGCCGGTGGCGCCGGTGCCCACGGTGGCGTAGTTGCCCAGCGTGCTGAAGCCGTTGGTTCCGTCCTCGGGGGCCCATTCGCGCTCGGCATCGCCGGTGACGGCCACGGTGCTGCCGAAGGTCAGCGTGCCGGTCTCCGCCACGGAGAAGGTGGCACCCTTGCCGATGGTGACCGCGCCGGAGAAGGAGGCGGTGGCGCCGTTCGCCACGGTGAGCGTGCGGCCCGCCGCCAGGGCGTAGGTGCCGGTGGAGGTCAGGGTGCCCTCGCTCACGGTGGTGTCGTGCGTGTAGGACATGGCGCCCCGCACCACGAGCTCGCCCGCGCCGGTCTTGATGAGGCCGCCCGCCTGGGAGCCGCTGTCGTTCAGGCGCCCGGTGATGGTGAAGGTGCTGTCCTCGTTGATATGGAATTCATTGTTGTCGCCGCGCACGCGGATGTTGGTGGCATCGGAGGTGCCGTACACCTCCAGCACGTTGCGGCCGCTGTTGCTGTCGAAGTCCAGCGTGCCGTTGGTGCTCTGCCCGTTGCCGGTCACGTGGCCGTTGTCCAGCACAATCTTGTTGTGGGCCTGGATGGTCCAGCGGTTGTTGCCGAAGTCCAGCGTGCCGTCGTCCTTCACCAGGATGGTGATATCCGTGCCGGAGCGCCAGTTCAGGCTGTCCGTGGCGGTCACGATACCCCTGGCCCCGGCGCCGATGGTGACGTTGCCCTTGATGGAATCACCGCCGCTGGTGAAGCTGAATTCCGCGTTGGTGAACTCTGCCGTGGCGTTGGCGGCAGAGATGTTCAGCGTGCCCACGCCGGCCTTGTTCTGGGCATCCGCGCCGGCCACGGTGGTGGTGCCGCCGCTGGCGTTCAGCGTGGTGATGGTGGAGGCGCCGGTGACGGTGGCCTCGCCGCCGCTGGTGTTCAGCGTGGTGATGGTGGCGTCGTTCGCAGTGGCCTCGCCGCCGCTCACGGTCATGGTGGTGATGGTGGCGTTGTTCACGGAGGCCTCGCCGCCGCTCACGTTCATGGTGGCGATGGTGGAGGTGGCGCCAGTGCTGGCAAGCTCAACCGTTCCGCTGTTCACCGTGAGGGTGTTCAGCGCCACTCGGCCGTCCACGGTGGTGGTGCCCTCGCCCCCCAGGACCAGGGCTGCTTCTGCGCCGGCCACGCTTTCCACGCTCAACGCGTGCGCGTTCGCGCCCGCGCCCGTGCTAATGGTGGCGGTGGCGGCACCGTCAATGTTCAGGGCTTTCACCTGGATATCCTCCGCCAGGGTGGCGGTGGAAGTCACCTCGCTCGTGAAGCGCACGTCGGCGCCTTCCGCGGGATAGGAAATATGCTCCTCGGAGCCTTCATTGTGCCAGTTGGCGGCGCTGGTGCTCCACTCTCCGTTGGTTTCGCTGTCGTCCCACACCAGCAGCTGGTCCGGCAGGTTGAACGTCAGCACCAGGGAAGAATCCGCGTATGCCAGGGTGGCGCCGTATTGGCCGTCTACGTTCCGCAGCACCACATCTTCCGCGTTGCCGGTGAAGGTGCCCACGGAGGCCAGGGTCACGGGAGTGGTGGAATAGGCGATATTGGACAGGTCGAACACGGTGCCCGCGCCCACCACCATCCCGGTCACCGTCAGGGAGCCGGGTGCCATGAACTTCAGGATGGCGCCGTCTCCGCCTTCCGTCCCGCTGCCGTTCAGCGTGAGGGTGCCGATGGTCAGCACGGCGTTCAGGTCCAGCGTGGAGCCTGCGGCCACGGTCACCGTGCTGCCGTCGCCCAGGGCGGCGGCGCTGCCCGCCACCAACGTGCCGGCGCTCACCGTGGTGCCGCCGGTATAGGTGTTGTTGCCGCTCAGGGTCACCGTGCCGCTACCAATCTTCTCCACGCTGCCGGAACCGGCAATCTGCTCGGAGAGGGTGGTGCCGTTGGCGTTGTTGAGCTGCACCAGGGTGCCGGCAGCCGTGGTGATGGCGCCGGAACCGCCCGTGCCGGCCCCGGTGAGCCTCAGCGTGCCCTCCGCCACATTGATGCCGCTGGAGTAGTTGGAGTTCGCGTTGGTGATTTCAAGGATGCCGTCGCCGGTCTTCAGCAGGGCCTTGTTCCCGTTGCCCGTCTGGATGCCGGCATCGAAGCGCAGGTCCGACGTGTTGGTGGAGTCGTACGAGAAGTTGCCGTGGTTGATCTCGAACAGGTAGCCGGTCAGATTGTTCACGGTTGGCGTGTTTCCGCCGTTGCCCATCCGGATCTGGCCCGTGCCGGTGATGGTGGACATTCCCGTGGCGTCCGCGGTGGTGGCAATCTTGTTGTCCTTGCGCTCGATCATCAGGAACGCATCACCATACATGTAAAGGTTGCCGCCCTTCAGGTTGATGGTGGAGTTGTTCATGTAGTGCTCGTTGCTGGGGCTGTCAGCCGTTCCCAGCTGCAGCGTGGCGCCCTCAAGCACATTGAACGTGTTCGTGCCCATGGCCCCGTTGCCCCAGCCGACCATGGCCCCCACCTCCTTGAGCGTGGAGCCGGCCGCCAGGTTGACCACCAGGGCGGAACTGGAGCTGTTGTTGAAGGCGTGGTTCGCACGTGTAGAGTTCAGCACGGTCAACGTGGAATTCTCTTTCAGGTTGATTTCCTGGATGCCGAGACCGCTTGAAATGCGCGCATTCGCGCCCCAGAAGGCATCCGCCCCCGCCTCGATGTCCAGGATGGCGGAACCGCTTGCCACGGTCACCGCCTTGTTCACCTCCGTTCCCGTGCCGCTGAGCACCAGGCGCGCGCCGTTGCCCAGGGCCAGGGTGCCGCCCAGGGCGTGGCTGCTCAGTTCCAGCGTGGCGCCGGCACCCACCGTGTACGGCGCGGTCACCGTGCCGCCCTGCACCTTCAGGCTCGCGTTGTCCGCCACCGTCACGCTTTGGGCGGACAGGCTGCCGCTGCCGGTCAGCTCAAAGGTGTAGTTGGCGTTCACGGCAACGGTGTTGGCGGCAACGGTGGAGGTCACCGCCACCGTCCTGTACGCCTCCGTGTTGTTGAACTCTACGGAATTTCCATTTTTAAACGTGGCGCCGTCCGCCCAAACGCCCTCGCCCGTCCATGAGTAGTTGTCGCTTGTGCCGGCCCACACCAGCGTGTCCGACGGCACCAGATACGTCAACGCCTTGGCCGCATTCTGCATGTTGGTTGCATCGAGCGTGCCGGTGGTCGCCCACACGGCCATGGTGGTGACGGCTTTCTTCAGGTTCTCGGAAACGGTGAAGTCGTATGTGTTGCCGTTGCCTCTCAGGCCGCCATCGCCGGTTCTCGCAAACTTGACCTGCGTACCGGTCTCGTCGTACACCGCCACATAACCGCCGTCATTGCCGGCGGTGTGCACAATGGTGATGAGGCCTTCGGTGGGATACACGTAATCGTACGTTTTCCAGGTGGGGCTGCCACTTTGCCAGGTTTCCGTAAGCTTGTCGTTACCTGCATTGATGCCAACGCCGGACATGTTGCCGCCCCTCATGAGAATCTCACTTTGGGTGAGATTGGCGAAATCAATCTTGGAGAGGTCCAGGGTGATGGCGAAGGTGTATGTGGCGCGACCGCCGTTTGACAAGGCGTAGTTGATTTGGCTGCCGTCTGTATCATGAAACTCGAACGTGCTGGTCAGCGCGGCCTCCTTGTCGCCGGCGTAGCTGGCGCTGTACTCCCATGTGTTGTTTGTCAGATCGTGGGAAACCCAGCCCACCACATTGGCGGCGGTGGGAGTGTCGACCCTGGTAAGGGCCTGGGCCTGCTGGCCTGCCAGGAGGGCGGCGCCGGTGGCAACGGCAAGCGTGCCGCTGCTGAGGGTGGTGAAGGAAACCGATGCGAGCGCGGCCATGAGCGCTGCCTGGAACTTGTGCGGTAAGCGGAGTTTCATAACGGTTATTCGATTTTGATTTGTTGATGTTTTTGTTGAGATCTCTAGGTCGCGTGCATAGTCGGACACGCGTCACGCGGGAAGGTATAAGGCAACTCCCGCGCCCTTGCAAGCCTTTTTTCTGAAAAAGTGAATTTTTTCGCTTGCGGAACGCCCGACCTTTCCCGGCAAAAATCCGCCGCCTGCCAGATAGGTGAAAATTTGGTGAAATTCTGTTGGCGCTAATCCACCATTGAATTTACAATTGACAATTGACGATTGACAATTTGAAAATTAGGCGCGGCAGAGCCGCGCGGGGTGGGGATCCGCCGCCGCCCTGCGGGCTATGGCGTGACAAGGATTGGTGGTAATAGAGGTGGTGGGATATGCACGCCCACACCGGCACCGCTCCGCCATTGAATTTACAATTGACAAGACCGCCGACGGCCCCGTACAGGGCGCGCCGTT